>CACNFL010000044.1 GCA_902619745.1 uncultured Pelagibacteraceae bacterium | reverse complement strand
CCTGTAGCTAAAAAAAACCTACATTTTTTTAAAGCTTCCAATTTTTCCATTACGTTTAGAAAAGTTTTTGATGGTATTCTTTTTGTTGGACCTGAACCACCTACACCTAACAAAACATTAAGTTCTTCATTATTTATATTAAAGTTTACTGCTGATTTTTGAACAAGATCATTATCAATTTGAATTTCTGGATTATCAATAGTTTCAATATCTAAATATCTTTTTATTAATCCTTTAGCAGATTCTGTAATATGTTGATTTTGTTTTTCAAATAATGGGTATTGAAATATTTCTTTGATACCTGCTAATCTAGAAATTAAATTATATCTCAAAGAAGAATTGAATATAAAAACTTTATTGAAATTATATTTTTTTATATCACTTGCTAATTTGAAAAATCCTATAAAACCGTCATGTTTTTGATTTATTTTATTGTCTCTTTCTAAGTGAATTATTTCATCAATATAATTTGTTTCATTTAAAAACTCGTCAGCTTTTGAATTTTCTTTCACTAACAAACTAACGGGCACTCCAAATTTATCTGAAATAGCTCTAATATAGGGTAGGAAAATTACCGTATCACCAATACCCATCTTATTTTGAATAGCTAATATTTTCATAGTTAATTTATAAACTTTACTAATTAATATTTTTATATAAATTTTTACTATGAGTAAAATTAAAGGCATTTATGCGGCCTCAATGTCAATCTTAAATGATGATTTGACGCTTGATATTAAAAAAACCATTCTGCACGCAGAAATGGTTATAGACAATGGTTGTCACGGAGCAGCTATATTTGGTAGTACAGGGCAGGCTCAACTTATACCTGTCTCTGAAAAAATTAATTTGTTAAATCATCTGACTTCAAGCAAACACAAAGAAAAGTATATTATTGGTACTGGTTTAAATTCTTTAGGTGAAACAATTAACTTAATGAGAGTTTCTAAATCTTTAGGTTTTAACAGATTCTTAATTATGCCGCCTGCTTACTATAAATATGGAGATAAAGAGGTAATAGAATTTTATAGCAAAATAGTAGAAGTAATTTCTGATTGTGAAATAGTACTATATAATTTTGAAAAACTCTGTGGTTATAAGTTTAGTATTGAATGTATTGAAGAGTTAGTAAAAAAATATCCAAAAAATATTATTGGAGTAAAAGATAGCTCTTACAATCTTTATGAAAACTTAAAAATTGATAATTTTTCAGTTTTACCTGGATCAGAATCTAAATTATTTAAAGGACTTCAATTAGGCTGCTCAGGAATTATCACAGCTACATGCAATGCTACTTCTTCACTGGCAAGAAAAGTATATGATGATTTTAATGATGGACAAGATCAGACAGTAAACCAAAATCTTTGTGATGTAAGAGCTGAATTTGAAAAATATAATTTGATCTCAGGTTTACATACATACTTTAGTAAAAAAGAAATATATTATAAAAATCTTTTACCACCACTAAGCATTTTAAATGCTAAAGATGAATCGGATTTAATCAATAATTTAGAAAAATTAAATTTTTCACTAAAAAATACTAAGGCGGCTTAAATGCAATTAGCTAGATTTTTAAATAATGTTTTTAAAAAAGATGGATTTATATTAGTTGACGCTAATTCAAAAAGTTACATCATTGGAAATCCAAAAAGTGAAAACCCTATAAAATTAAAAATTTTAAATAAAAATCTTCACTATAAGTTACTATTTCATCCTGATTTATATTTTGGTGAAGCATATACAGACGGTGAAATAACTATTGAAAATGGAACGCTAACTGATTTTTTGGATCTTTCTTTAATGAATTTTGGAAGAGGAGACTTAAATTTTTTTAGTTATTTGATTAATAGATTAAGAGGTTCATATAGATATTTAACAAATTTTAATTTTATAAAAAAATCTAAGATGAATGTTTCGCATCATTATGATATTTCGGATGATCTTTATGACTTATTTTTGGATCCTAAAAGACAATATTCATGCGCATATTTTAAAAATGAAACAGATACATTGGAA
>CACNFL010000043.1 GCA_902619745.1 uncultured Pelagibacteraceae bacterium | reverse complement strand
AGCAACTTTAGTTAACTTTTTTGACTCCTCAGATGGAAAACTAAATTTAGAAAGATAGTCGTCAATTTCTTTATTCGCGCCTTCTTGTGCAATTTGTGCGGCTGCGTGTAATTTTTTTGTTTCTAGCGAACTGTAATCACTAAGTAATAACTCTTTTTTATTTTTATTATAAATTTTTGAAAATGGTTTGCTTTCATCAGGAATGACATCTTTTACAGTAATTGAATACTCTGAATACAGATATTCACATAAAGCTATATATCTTGTACGATTATTTTTTTGAATTTTATCGAATACTTTATTTGCAAATTCTTCTAACTTAGGAAAGTAATTTTTATTTTCTTGTAAAAAGTCTGAAATAACTTCTCCTGGAAAAGAATTTTTTCTATTATCAACAATTTTACCAGAAATTTTTTCAATCTTATTAATTAGTTCGTGATCTTTTTTTTTTAAAATATCTCCAAGTCTTACAATTGCTTTACCAATTTTTGGATTGGTACTAACTAAATCTTTTACTTCAGGTCCTAAAATATCTAAATCCTCAAATAAACTATCATCTAAAATCTCAGAAATTGTATTTTGAAGATTAATATCTGTTTTTGAAGTAAGATCTGATAACTGTATATTTAATCTTTCACATAAGTTTAATAGTAGATCACCATCAATTTTTCTTTTTCCACTTTCAATAAGATTTAAATAACTTGGTGAAATGTTTAAATCTTCTGCTAATTTGTTTGCTTGAAGACCAAGCTGTCTTCTAAAAGACTTTATTTTAGGCCCTATTTTTAAATCTATTTGACTCATATTTACTATTTGTAAATTTTGTAAATTTATTTTTACAATATTTTTTCGCTATTTACAATACTTTTTAACGTTTTTTATAGATTTTGTAAATTTTGTAAAATATATAATTTACATGGATAATAATTTAAAAAACACAGAAAATGAAGCTCAAATCATTAAAAAAGAAGACTTAGATCAGCACAACAGTAGAGGAATTTATATGAGAGATGATCATTGTGATTGGGGTTCAAGTGGAATGAGTGAGCTAATCAAAGCCTTAGACGATAGCAACTAATTCATTCTTCTTATTCAATTTTCTAAATAAAAACACAAAGGAAACTAAAAAATGAGTGCAGAAAAAATCTCATACGACTTAAAAAGATTTGCTGGAATAAAAAGAGACTATACAGAGGAAGAAGTTGAAAGATTAAGAGGCTCAATTAAAATTGAATATTCTTTGTGTAAAAACCAATCTCAAAAACTTTGGAAATTATTAAATTCTGAGCCATACGTGAACACACTTGGCTCTTTGTCAGGTAATCAAGCGGTACAACATGCAAAAGCTGGTTTAAAAGCAATTTATTTAAGCGGGTGGCAAGTTGCTGCTGATGCTAATACAGCTGGTGAAATGTATCCAGATCAATCTTTATATCCTTATGACAGTGCACCAAAATTAGTTGAGTCTATGAATAATTCTTTAATCAGAGCTGATCAAATTCAACATATGGAAATGCAAGACGGTGATATGAAAAAAGAAGATAGAACAGATTACATGTTACCTATTATTGCTGATGGTGAAGCTGGATTTGGTGGTCCATTAAATGTGTTCGAGTTAACTAAAAAATTTATAAGAGCAGGTGCTGCAGGTGTGCACTTTGAGGACCAACTAGCTAGTGAAAAAAAATGTGGTCACATGGGTGGTAAAGTTTTGGTACCAACAGGAACAATGGTAAAAAATCTAAAAGCTGCAAGATTAGCTGCTGATATTGCAGAGGTTCCATTAATTATTTTAGCTAGAACTGATGCGAATGCTGCAAAACTAATTACGAATGATTTTGATGAAAATGATAAACCATTTTTAACAGGCGAAAGATCTCCTGAAGGTTTTTATTATGTAAAGGATGGAATTGAACAGGCTATCTCTAGAGGTTTAGCTTATGCACCTTATGCTGATTTAATTTGGTGTGAAACAGCAACGCCTAATTTAGCAGAAGCTAAAAAGTTTGCTGATGCAATACATGAAAAATTTCCTGGAAAACTTTTAGCGTATAATTGTTCACCTTCTTTTAATTGGAAAAAA
>CACNFL010000042.1 GCA_902619745.1 uncultured Pelagibacteraceae bacterium | reverse complement strand
AATTTATGGTCTCGGTTATGTTGGTCTGACACTAGGGCTGATTATGGCAGAAACTGGCTTTTCGGTGACAGGAGTTGAAAGAGATAAATTTAAAGCTAAAAGAATAAAAAATAAAAAAACACCTTTTTTTGAAACAGGTATTAAAAATTATCTAGAAGACAATATTGGAAATAATTTAAAAATAAGAACATCAATTTCAAATGTGAATGGAGATATACACATTATCTCTGTTGGTACTCCTGTTGATTTAAAAACAAAAAAAATAAATTTTAAACCTATAAAAAATGTATGTAATACAATATCTAAAATATTAAAAAAAAATGATATAGTTATTTTAAGATCAACAGTTGAAATAGGCACAACAAGAAATATAGTTTTACCAATTTTAAAAAAATCTGGTTTAAATCCTGGTTCAGATTTCTACTTATCATTTTGTCCAGAAAGAACTATAGAAGGACAAGCATTAAGAGAACTAAAAACTCTTCCACAAATAGTAGGTGGTTATTGTCCTACAAGTGCAGAAATTTCTTCAAGAGTTTTTGGTGAGTATACACCCACCATAGTAAATGTAGATTCACTCGAGGGTGCAGAACTCTGCAAGTTAATGGATAATACATATAGAGATGTAATTTTTTCTTATAGTAATCAAATATCTTTCTTAGCTGAAAAATTAAACTTAAACCTTCCTGAATTAATTGATAAAATTAATTTGTCGTACAATAGAAATTTTATACCTAAGCCTTCACCAGGTGTAGGAGGACCTTGTTTAACTAAAGACCCTTATATTTTAGAGAGTACTTTTAAAAAATTTAAATTGAAACCTTTAATTACAAAATCAGCCAGGGATATTAACAACTACTCTATTTCAAATTTACATTTAAGGTTAAAGCAATATTTAAAATTAAATAAATTAAAACCAAATAAAGTAAAGATATTTCTATCAGGCTTTGCATTTAAAGGAAATCCTGCAACATCAGATATTAGAGGAAGTACTGCAATAGATTTTCTTAAAAAGTTACAAGATGGATCAATAAAAAAAATTTACGGACATGATTTTTTACTTACAAATCAAGAGATTTCCAAATTAAATGTGAACCCAGTCACTTTTGAAAATGGTTTAAAAAATGCTGATGTTATTATAATTTTTAACAATCATAAAAGCTATTTAGAATTTAATGTAAAAAAATTATTATTAAAATCAAATAAACCCTGTTTATTTTTTGACTCGTGGCAAATATTTAAAGAGAGCAATTTACAGAGATTACCTGGCATAACTTATAATGGTATAGGATATTAGTGAGAAATATTATTCCAGTAGCTAATCCAAAAATTGATAAAAAGGAAGCGTATCAAGTTTATAAAACCGTTTTATCCAAATGGATAACAATGGGCAGTAATGTTAAAAAATTTGAAGAAAAAATTAAGAAGTATATTGGTACTAATTTTGCTATAGCCATGAATAATGGTACATCTACACTTGATGCATTACTTTCTGCTTTAAACATAAAAAAAGATGATGAAATTATTGTTCCAAGTTTTACATATATTTCGACAGCAAATGTTGTTTTATACAAAAAAGCTAAGCTTGTTTTATGTGATGTTGACAAAAATACATTCAATCTAACCTTAGAGGAAATAAAAAAAAAAATTACTAAAAAAACTAAATTAATAATCACAGTAGATATTAAGGGACTACCAATTGATTATGATGAAATAAAAAAAATTAAAAAAAAATATAATATACCAATAATATGTGATAGCGCGGAAGCTTTTGGAAGTGAGTATAAAAATTCTAAAGTTGGATCACAATTCTTAGCGCATTCTTTTAGTTTTTTTGCTAATAAAAATATAACTACAGGTGAAGGTGGAGCTATAACAACTAATAATAAAAAATTATATAACAAGTTAAAAATAATAAGAAATCAGGGTCAAGAAGGGAGATACAATCATACACATTTAGGGAACAATTACCGCATGACGGATATAAATGCTTCTATAGGATTAGCTCAAATAAATAAAATAAATAAGATTATCAAAGATAAAAACTTGATTGCCAAAAGATACAATAAGTATTTTTCTAAAATAAAAGAAATTGAATTACCAGTATTACCAAAATATGTATCACAGCATAGCTGGTATAATTATT
>CACNFL010000041.1 GCA_902619745.1 uncultured Pelagibacteraceae bacterium | reverse complement strand
CATGTATCGAACCACTAATGGACCAAACGACCACAACAGACCGGCAAAAAGTATAACGGGAATGGCTATTCTTGGATTTCTTAACTCTAACATAATGAGAAATCTAATTGTAAATAGAATTTTCTACAACAAAAATACGTTTCTAAACTAAATTTTGATTTGAAAGGTTGGGGAAAAAACAATCAACGATATCTCCTTTTTTAAATTTTGATTTACCCGCTGGTAACAAAACCCAAATATTTGATTTTACAAATGATTTAATTCTAAAAGACTCTTGACCTTTTAAAATTTCAACATTTATTTTTCCATTTTTAGTTGTGCTTAATTGACTCTTTACAAATCTTGTGAAATTCTTTTTTTTATCAAAACCATTGGTCAAAATAGCTTTAATTGATTTTTCTTCTGATAATCCTAAGGCATTTAAAATATATGGAATTACAAAAAATCTAAAACATGCAGCTGAAGAAATTGGATTTCCAGGGAGTCCGAATATTGCCTTTTCTTTCCCTTTAATTTTTGCAAACATTATTGGTTTTCCTGGCCTTATTGCAGCACTTTTAAAGTAGCTTGATAATTTAAATTTTTTAACTACATCAGGTATAAAATCAAACTTACCTGCAGATACTGCGCCTGACGTAATAATAATATCATCTTTTGATTTAATTAATTTATTTATTTTTTGTTTAAAAATATTTTGATGATTATCTCTTAATATGCTTCCACTTTTAAAATTAAATAAAAAATTTTGATTTAAGTTTTTAATATAATGTGTGTTAGAATTTCTTACCATCCAATTTGGAATATTATCTTTGTCAGATATTTCGTTTCCAGTTGAAAAAAATAATATATTAATTTTTTTTTTAACTTTAATTTGTTTAATACCTAAACTTTTAAAAGCTAAAATATGGTTTGGTTGAACAATTGTATTTTTTTTTATTACAACCTCCCCTTTTTTATAATCTGAACCTGCAAACCTAACGTGACTAAATTTTTTTATTTTTTGGTTAATTAAAATATATTTTTTACTAGGCACAAAAATTATTTGTTCTATAGGAATAATTGTATCAAAACCCTTTGGAATAATTCCTCCGGTCATTATTTCGATAGTATCAAATTTTTTTATCTTTTTTTTAAATGGACTCATTCCTGCTGCAATTGAACCAATAATTTTAAATTTTTTTGGTAATTTTTTTTTTAATCCATTAGTATCTTTTGAATTAATTGCATAACCATCAAATGCAGCGTTATCTCCTGCTGGATAATTTATTTTAGAATAAATATTGGTGGAAACTACTCTGTTAAGGGAATTTATGCTCTTTATAGTTTCGTCTTTAATCTTAATTTTGGCTTTTTTTAAAATTGTCTTTGATTTTTCGTAACTAATCATTTTTGAGTATTTCTTCAGCTTTTTTTAAATCTTCTTTTGTATTTATATTAAAGAAAGGATCGTTATTTGAAAACTCCATATTAATTATTTTTACCCCAGTATTATTAGCCCACAATTCAACTTTTCTTTCTCCATTGCTTAAATCCTTCTCTAACTTATCTAGTAAATTAATAGACCATAAGCCAAATATATTATGTCGTGTGTTGTTTGACTTAATGAAAAATAAATCGCTTTCATTGAAATTAATATTTTGAATAAAATCTTTTAGTATTTGTCTCTTAAAAAAGGGTGTATCAACGGGGAAAGTTGCTATCCATTTATAGTCTTTTTGATTTTCTTTTATCCATTTCATTGCCGAAAAAACTCCTCCTAACGGACCAAGACCTTTTTCAAAATCTTCGATTATTGAAATTTTTTCTGAATTATGAAAATTAATTTTATTATTTGATACAATTAAGAGCTCCTTGAATTCATTAATAATTTCAGTCAACATATGATCAATTAACAATTTACCAGCTAACTTTACTTGGGATTTGTCTTCTCCAAACCTTTGTGACTTACCGCCTGCTAGCACAGTGCCTAAAATATTGTTATGATCCATCAATAAAATATAAAACATTCGAAGTTGAATTAAAGAAATTAAATGGATTTAAGAATTTTAGAAATAGCAGCCCATACTGAAAATAATAAAGTTGTTGAAAACTATACTCATAAGTCAAAACACAAAAATCCATTATGTGGTGATGAGATGGAAATAAGCTTAATTGTCAAAGAAGATGTTGTAAAAGATATGGGATATCAATGTAAATCGTGTGTTTATTGTCAGGCATCAGTCAGTCTATTATCCAGAAAAATTAAAGAAAAAAAAGTTGATGATGTTAAAAAATTTATAAAAGTTGGTGAGCAACTTTTTGAGGACGCAAAAGTAAGTATGGAAAAACATTGGAAAGACTTTAAAGAAATTTTAGATAAAAAAAATCTTTCAAGAAAAGAATGTTTGCT
>CACNFL010000040.1 GCA_902619745.1 uncultured Pelagibacteraceae bacterium | reverse complement strand
TTTAACTCAAATTTATCAAAAAAAACTTTGAATTCTTATTTAAAAAGTGTAAGTAACCCATAATTATGGCTGTACCAAAACGTAAACAAACCCCTTCCAGAACAGGGATGAGAAGAGCTCAAACAATGAAATTTTCAACTAAAAATATAGTTGAAGATAAAAAATCAGGTGAATACAGGCTATCTCATCATATAGACCTTAAAACTGGTATGTATAAGGGAAGACAAGTTTTAGACCCAAAAGAATAATATATTATAATCTATTAAAATGTCAGATTTGATTAAAATTGCAGTAGATGCAATGGGTGGTGATGGATCACCAAAAAAAATAATAGACGGTATTATTTTAAATCATTCTACTAATAAGAATAATTTTTTTAAAATTTTTGGGGACAAAAATAAAATAGATCCATTAATTAGAGGAAAAATACCTGCAGAATTTTTTGAATTAATTCATACAGAAAAAAAAATTGAAAGCACTGATAGTCCTCTAGAGGGCGCAAAAAGAGGGAAAGATACTAGTATGTGGCTTGCCATTCAAAGCGTTAAAGATAAAGAAGCAGATATAATTATATCAGCAGGTAATACAGGTGCATTGTTAGTTGTATCGAAATTGAATTTAAAAATGATAGAAAATATAGACAAACCAGCTTTATCTGCTTTATGGCCAAATAAAAAGGGTATGAGTGTTGTATTGGATTTAGGTGCCAATATTGAATGTAGTTCTAAAAATTTATCAGATTTTTCAATAATGGGTGCCTCTTTATATACTTCACTTTATCCTAATGACAAACCAAACGTAGCATTATTAAACATCGGTTCAGAAGAATTAAAAGGAAATGATACTATCAAAGAAACTTATCAATTATTAAATGAAAAAAAATCAGATAATTATAACTTTGCTGGTTACATTGAGGGAAATCATCTTATGGATGGAGAGGTTAATGTAATAGTTTCAGACGGTTTTACAGGAAATGTTGCGTTAAAAACTCATTTATTTACGATTTTATGTCTAGTATGAGACAAAAAGTTAATGACCCTCTAGGTGTGAGGGCCAAAAAACGTAAAGAAATTAGCCAGCGATAACAGCTAATAATAATAAAGCTACAATATTAGTAATTTTAATCATAGGATTTACTGCAGGACCCGCTGTGTCTTTGTAAGGATCACCAACTGTATCTCCAGTTACTGCTGCCTTGTGTGCTTCAGAACCTTTACCACCATGATTACCATCTTCAATGTATTTTTTTGCGTTATCCCAGGCACCACCTCCAGCAGTCATTGATACTGCAACAAATAATCCTGTAATAATTACTCCTAACAACATTGCGCCTACTGCTGCAAGGGCTGCTACTTGTCCACCAATAGATAAAATTATAAAATAAAGAACAACTGGAGAAAGAACAGGAAGGAGTGAAGGTATAATCATCTCTTTGATTGCTGCTACAGTTAAAAGATCAACTAGCTTAGCATAATCAGGTTTTTGTTTTCTTTTCATTATACCTGGGTATTTTTTAAATTGTCTTCTTACTTCAACAACTACAGCTCCACCTGCTCTACCAACAGCTTGCATACCCATTGAACCAAAAAGATAAGGTAACATCCCACCAATTAATAAACCTACAACCACATAAGGATTAGATAGATCAAAAGTAACTACGATACCCTCTAATGCTGATCCTGCTTCTTTTGAAAAATGTTTAATATCCTCAGTATAAGCTGCAAATAAAACCAGTGCACCCAGGCCAGCTGATCCTATAGCATAACCTTTTGTAACTGCTTTTGTTGTATTGCCCACAGCATCTAAAGCGTCTGTTGTTTTTCTAACTTTCTTATCAAGATTAGACATTTCAGCAATCCCCCCAGCATTGTCTGTAACTGGTCCGTATGCATCTAAAGCAACAACCATACCAGCTAAAGCAAGCATGGTAGTTACAGCAATTGCAATACCAAAAAGTCCTGCAATAGAATTTGTAATAAGAATACCTGCAACGATTATTAATGCAGGAATAGCAGTTGCCTCCATAGAAACAGCTAAACCTTGAATAACATTAGTACCATGACCAGTTGTAGATGACAGAGCAACAGATTTAACTGGTCTATAACTTGTCCCTGTATAGTATTCAGTAATCCATATTAATAATCCAGTAATAACTAACCCTATTACACCACAATAATATAGATCCATTCCATTAAATGTCTTATCATTTATTGTGTACTCGTTTGTAAAACCAATTACATGATCTGTAACAGGCCATAAAATTACTAAAGATGCTACTGCAGAGACAACAAATCCTTTATACAAAGCATTCATAACGTTATTACTTCTTCCAAGTTTAACAAAAAATGTTCCAACAATAGATGTTAACAAGCACGCAGCGCCAATGGATAAAGGGTAAATCATCATATTTAGATCACCAACAAAGAAAATTGAAGATAAAACCATTGTTGCAACAATTGTAACAGCATATGTTTCAAATAAATCAGCAGCC
>CACNFL010000039.1 GCA_902619745.1 uncultured Pelagibacteraceae bacterium | reverse complement strand
AAACTCAACCTCAATTATTAATGTTGCAAAAAACTATGGTTGTTGTTGAAGGTGTGGCAAGAAAATTAAATCCAAACACAAATATTTGGACAACTTCAAAGCCTGTACTAGAAAATTGGCTTAAAGAAACAAAAGACCCAATTAATAATTTAAATGAAACTTTAAAAAATACATCTGAAGTTATTAAACGTTTACCAGAATTTCCTGAGATTATGGATAAAGCAAATCAAGCATTAACATTTTTAGCTAGTGGTCAAATTCCACAAAACTCAAATTCTTATACTGCTCTGAATGATAAGAAATCAGAAATGATAGCATTTAGAAATCAATCTATTATTGGTTTATTACTTCTTGTAATTTTTGGCCTTATAGTATTTTAATTCTGCAGATGGAAAATTTGTTAAATAAAAAAATACTTTTTATTATCTGTGGAGGAATATCAGCTTATAAAAGTCTTGAAACAATAAGGCTTTTTAAAAAGAATGGTGCAGATATAAAGACAATTCTTACAACAAGTGCAAAAGAGTTTGTAACTCCACTTTCAGTAACATCACTTTCTCAAGGTAAAGTTTATAGCGATTTATTTAGTGTAGAAAATGAGACAGAAATGGATCATATTTCACTTTCAAGATGGGCAGATATAATTGTAATTGCGCCTGCAACAGCAAATACAATTTCAAAACTGGCTCAAGGAACAACTGATGATTTAGCATCGACTGTTGTTTTGGCTTCAGATAAAGACATTATTTTAGCACCAGCAATGAATGTAAGAATGTGGGAGCATCCAACTACTAAAATAAATATAAAAAAATTAAAAGAGTTTGGATATAAACTAATTGGTCCAGAGGTTGGTGATATGGCATGTGGTGAATATGGAGAGGGTAAAATGTCAGACCCATCAATAATTGCTGAAGAAATTGATAAATATTTCTTAACTCAAAAAAATAACAAAAAATTTAAAGCATTAGTTACAGCAGGTCCAACTAATGAGTACATAGATCCAGTTCGTTTTATTACGAATAAATCAAGTGGCAAACAAGGATACGAATTAGCAAAATCATTATCCAAAAAAGGTTTTGATACAACATTAATATCAGGTCCAACTAATCTTGAAACAACTAAAGATATTAATCTTATAAAAGTCGAAACAGCAGATGAAATGTTAATTGCCACTCAAGAAAATTTACCTGTTGATGTAGCAATTTTTTCTGCAGCGGTAGCTGATTTTAAAATTAATAAAAAATATGAAAATAAAATTAAAAAACAAGAGAACTTAAACTTAAATTTAGAAAAGAATGTAGACATACTTCATTATGTGTCTAACCATAACTCCATGAGACCTGATCTTGTCATTGGATTTGCAGCAGAAACTAATCAGATTGATAAAAATGCAGAGGAAAAATTAAACAAGAAAAATTGCGACTGGATAATTTCTAATGATGTATCAAATAAAGATATAGGATTTAATTCTGATTATAATGAGGTAACAATTCATTATAAAAACAGAGACGTTAAAAAAGAAAAACTTTCATACAAAAAAAAATCTGGAATTTCTGATGAAATAGTTGATAGAATACTTGATCAATTAAATTAATGGCAAAAGTTCTTATCAAAAAGTTAGACCCTGCGGTTGAATTACCTGCTTACAAAACAGAAGGTGCATCTGGCATGGATTTAATGGCATTAGTAAAAGAACCCATCAATCTTAAACCAAACTCATCATGTTTGGTTCCAACAGGGCTTGCTGTTGCATTTTCAACTGATTTCGAGATCCAAATAAGGCCAAGATCTGGTTTAGCTGCAAAAAACAGTATAAGTGTTTTAAATACACCTGGAACTATTGATAGTGATTACAGGGGAGAAATAAAAGTAATCCTTTTTAATCACGGGAAAAATGATTTCTTGATAAATAATAAGGATAGAATAGCACAAATGATTTTAACTCCTGTAATTAAAATGGATCTTGAGGAAACTGATGATCTACCAGAAACAATTAGAGGAGAAGGTGGTTTTGGCTCTACTGGAAAATGAGCAAAAATTTAAGCAAAAAAGAAATAGATAAATTTTCTAGACAAATAATTTTAAAAAACATAGGTCCATTAGGACAAAAAAAAATCCTAGACTCAAAGGTTTTAATAATTGGTATGGGTGGTCTAGGATGTCCGGCGGCTGATTTTCTGACCCGATCTGGCATTGGGAAACTAGGAATTGTTGATCATGACACCGTTAGCCTATCAAATATTCATAGACAAAGTTTATATGATGAAAAAGATTTAAATCTCTCAAAAGTTATAATTGCCAAAAAAAAACTAAATAGAATAAACCCAAAAACAAAAATAAATCTTTATAACTTTAAAATGGATAGAGTAAAACTTGAAAAAATAATAAAAAATTATGACTTCATTATTGATGGTACTGACAATTTTGAAAGTAAATTTTTAATAAATGATTTAAGTTTAAAATATAAAAAATTTCTTGTGACTGGAGCAATTAGTAAATTTAATAAATCTATAATAAGAATAAATCCATTTAAATTTT
>CACNFL010000038.1 GCA_902619745.1 uncultured Pelagibacteraceae bacterium | reverse complement strand
GTAATGATTTATATGATTTTATTGAAGATCTAAAAATTTCAGTAACTTGCTCTTCATTGGTTGGTCCATATAACATTTCTCTATTTTGACGATCGGTTATTCTTAACATCTCTTCACCATAATCGTCATAACGACCACTTTCTTTCCAAATTTCACTGGATTGAATTGTTGGCATTAATATTTCTTGAGCTCCAATTTTGTTTTGTTCTTGCCTGACAATGTCTTCTATTTTTTTCATTACTTTAAAACCTAAAGGTAACCATGAATAAATTCCTGCAGAGGCTTGTTTGATCATACCTACTCTTAGCATTAATTGATGAGATTTAATTTTTGCTTCTGAAGGATTGTTTTTTAATATTGGTATAAATGAATTTGATAAAAGCATCTTAATTAATCATATTTCTTAAATTTAAATATTCAAATTTAATTAATAAGTAAATTATTATGAAAATGACAGTAGTAATTCCAGTGCAATAAAGGAATTTTTTCAACATTTTTGGATTTTCAGGTGAGCCTGGATCCTCACCATCAATTTTTACAGTCTTTGTTCGATTCACATCAATTGGTAAAATAGCAAAAAAAACTATCCACCATATAATTATATAGATAATAGCTAAGCCCGTTGCACTCATTAAATTCTAACTAAATTGATATTGGTAAAAGGTTTTTTTCCCGTTCTCTCTTTAGAAAATTTTCTACAGGCTATTTTTAATGCATCAATAAGATTATGCTCTTGTTGTTTACTTCCAATTTTAAAAGTTCTAGAAGTTTTCTCTATTTCTTCTTCTAATCCATAAACAAAATCGTCTCGATCATCTACAGGTAAACCACGAAATGAAAGTATGGGGTTATTATGAATATTTCCTTTAGGTGTAATCATTATTGTTACCTCAAGATATCCATTAGCACTTAAATTTTTTCTATCTTTTATCGATTGTGAGTCTGGATCAACACTTACACTACCATCCAAATAAAGTCTGCCGCTCGGAGCCTTGTCATATACTTTAGGTTTTTCACCTGGATATAACTTAACAATATCACCATTTTCGACTTGAACTGGATGTGGCACTTGCATTTCTTTTGCAAAATTAATGTGTTCTATCATATGTCTATGTTCGCCATGTACAGGTATTACACATCTAGGTTTTACCCATTGGTACATCTCTTTAAGATCTTCTCTATTTGGATGTCCAGAAACATGAACAAATTCAGTTTCTTCAGATATTACCTCTATTCCATCCTTAACAAGTTGGTTGTGAAGTTTATAAAGTTTTTTTTCATTACCAGGTATGATTTTTGAAGAAAAAATTACAGCATCCCCTTTTTCAATAAAAACATCAGGATGAACATAACTAGAAATTCTCATCATTGCACCCATTGGTTCTCCCTGGCTTCCGGTACATAAATACACAATTTTTTCTCTTGAAAAATTTTTAGCTTCTCTTGGATCAATTGGCTCAATTGTATTTTTTAAATATCCACATTGACGTGCAGCTTTATAAATACGATGCATTGATCTACCAACTAAAGAGATTTGTCTTCCTGTTTGTTCTGCGCAATAAAATGCTGTCTCCATTCTGGCTACGTTGGAAGCAAATGACGTTATGATAATTCTTTTTTTTAATCGGGACATAACGTTTAACATATTTTTTCTTACATCTAACTCTGAACCTGATCTACCAGCGCTAAAAACATTTGTTGAATCGCAAATCATTGCTAGCACACCTTCTTCACCAATTTCCTTTAATCTTTTTTCGTTTATATTGTCTCCAATCAAAGGATTTGGATCTACCTTCCAATCCCCAGTATGCAAAATAACTCCCGCAGGAGTTTTTATTCTAAGTCCGTTTGGTTCTAATATAGAATGAGTTAAAGTAATGTATTCAATTTCAAATGGATCCAGAGAAACCTTTCCATTTAACTCAACAATCTGTAAATCATTAGTTATATCGATTTGTTTTTCTCTAAATTTTTCTCGAATTAATACAGCTGTAAAAGGAGTTGCAAAAATTTTACATTGCAATTTTGGCCATAAATGAGCAATTGCGCCAATGTGATCCTCGTGTGCGTGTGTTAAAACTATTCCTAATAAATTATTTTTTCTTTCTACTATAAACCCAGGATCTGGATAAATTAAATCAACACCCGGAATAGTATCATCTGCAAATGTTACCCCTATATCGACCATAATCCATTTATGATCACTAGGCTTTCCATAGCCGAACAAATTCATGTTCATGCCTATTTCACCTGATCCGCCTAAGGGACAAAATAATAATTCGTCTTTCATGTTATTAAATTAATTTTGAAATCTTTATTAAGCCTTTTATTGTTATATCTTGATTATGACTTGCTTTCGTTTTTATTGAGTTTTTAAATAAATTTGAAAATCCACCAGTAATAATTACTTTAAAAGATTTTCTGGTCTCTTTCTTAATTAAATTAATAATATTGTCAATTAAACCCGCATAACCCCAAAAAAAGCCAGATCTAACAGCTGAGATTGTATTGTTGCCAATGACTTTATTAATCTTTTTTAAATCTATTTTTGGAATTAAAGTTGCTTTGTCAGACAAAGTATTAAGAGATAATCTCACACCTGGGGCAATAATTCCTCCATAATAAGTGTTTTTAATGAGTACATCGAAAGTTGTTGCTGTACCAAAGTCTAAAATTATAAAATTATTTTTATTGTTCATTAAACTTATGGCGTTAGTAATTCTATCAGAGCCTACCTGTTTATAATCTACTTTGATTTTTATAAGTGATTTTAAGTTTAATTTTTTAACCTCATAGCATTTTATTTTAACTTTTTTTGATAAAAATTGATTAATTATAGAAAATGTTTTTGGAACAACACTACAAAATAATATTTTTTCAATTTTATTTAATTGAATTTTATTTTTTTTAAATAAAATATTAAGCTGCCTGTTGTTT
>CACNFL010000037.1 GCA_902619745.1 uncultured Pelagibacteraceae bacterium | reverse complement strand
ACAGTATTAAATTTTAGACCTAATATTGATTTAAGTTGTTTAATTGTATCAACCTCAACCGTAATTTTTTTTCCTTTTTTATTTTTTATAGCTTTAAGGACTAAAGATTTAATATCTGAGCTTGCTATATGATTATCTTTAATTAAATACTCATCACTTAAATTAAATCTATGATTTGTACCCCCTCCTAATTTAACTGCATATTTTTGTATAACTCTCAAATTTGGAATTGTTTTTCTTGTGCAACAGATTTTAGTTTTTTTTCCAGCTAATTTAACAAACTCATTTGTTTTAGTTGCTATTCCAGAAATATGAGACAAAAAATTTAAAGCTACCCTTTCAGCGATTAGAATATTTTTTGCATTACCTTTAATTAAAGCTACTAAATTTCCTTTTTTAACCTTAGAACCATCTTTTTTCTTAATAATGAATTTTATTTTATCATCAATTAATGCAAAAGTTTGTTTAGCAAATAGCAATCCTCCAACAATTGCACTTTGATTTGAAATTAATTTAACCGTTACAATTTTATCATCTTTAATTAAACTCGAAGTGATATCTCCTAAAGGATAAAGATCCTCGTTTAATGCTAGCTTTACAGTACTCTTGATAAATTCTTTGCTTAGTTTTATTTTTGACACTTAATTATCTGCCAATTGCTGCCATTTTCTCTACAGATATTCTGGCTTTCTCAATTGTCTCTTTGTCCATAATAATTTCACCAGTTTCGTTCTCTAAACAATCTAAAATTTTTGGAAGTGTAATTTTTTTCATATGAGGACACATATTACATGGCTTAACAAAGTCTACATTTGGATTTTCTATTTGAATATTATCACTCATTGAGCACTCAGTAACCATCATTACTTTTTTTGGTTGATTATCTTTTACATATTTTATCATTCCAGATGTTGATCCAGCGAAATCACTTGCCTCAATAACATCGGGAGGACATTCTGGGTGTGCAATAATTTTAATTCCTGGATTATTTTTTCTAATATCTTCTATTTCTTTTTTATTAAATTGATCATGAACAATACAAATTCCCTTCCAAGAAATAATTTCAACATCAGTTTGAGAGGCTACGTATTTTGCTAAATAATCGTCAGGCAAAAATATTACTCTTTTTACGCCCAGTGATTTAACTATTTTAACTGCATTAGCAGAAGTACAACAAACGTCTGTTTCTGCCTTAACTTCTGCTGACGTATTGACATAAGATACAACAGGAACGCCTGGGTATTTTTCTTTCAATAACCTAACATCTTTACCTGTAATAGATGATGATAAAGAACAGCCAGCATCCATATCAGGAAGAATAACTTTTTTATTAGGGCTCATTAATTTTGCAGTTTCTGCCATGAAATGTACCCCAGCCATTAAAATAATATCAGCTGAAGTTTTTGATGCTTCAATTGCTAATGCGAGTGAGTCTGCAGAAAAATCAGCTACACCATGATAAATTTCAGGTGTTTGATAGTTGTGAGCAAGAATTACAGCATTCTTTTCTTTTTTTAATTTATTAATTTTATGAATGTACGGAGCATGCACTGACCATTCAATTTCAGGCATAACTTTAGAAATTTTTTGATAAATAGGATCTGTTGCTTTACGTACTTCTTGAGTAAATTCCATGGGGATTTTTACCAATTTGAATCATGATTGTCATTCATTTATTATGGGACATATCGCGGTCGTGCTGAAATTGGTAGACAGGCACGGTTGAGGGCCGTGTGGACCTAGTCCATGAGAGTTCGAGTCTCTCCGACCGCACCAAAATGAATTTTTTATGGGAACTTTTTGCAAAAAATTTTCAAAACTTTAACCTCACTGCGCTCATAGTGTGCTCGTTTTAGAGTTGATATTATCATCAAAGATTTTAATTTAAATCTGTATTTAGACTCTCACTTAAGAATTTGTTAGTCTTGGATTATGGAAATTTTAAATAATGCTTTAAATGCTATGTGGAGTTATTTGTGGGTTCCATTTGTAATTATAATTGGTTTTCGAATTATTTCTTATTTAGCGCACAAGAATAATGACACAGACTCTGATAAAAAATAATAGAATACATGAATATAGAATTAGCATTAATCAAATTTGTGAAAAGTTGCATCAAACATAATCCAGATGATAATGGACAGGAATATAATGGAGACCAAGCAAATTTAGTCGAAACATTTAGTTATTCTTTTGTAGAACATATTCATCCAAAGATATTTGAAAAAAATATCAATGAAAATATGATGAAATTAAAATCAAAAAGATTAAAAAGTGATTTTGTTAAAATTCCATTAGATCCTGTGCAAATACTACATTTTAAATTATTATATAACATTGCTTATATTGAAAGGTTTTATCCTAATAAAATTTCAAAGTTTAATTTTTCTGAAGATTTAGCTGAGTTATTAAATGATGAGGATAAAATAATTAATTTATATAAAGAGATCAAACAGATAGCTTTAAATTGATGAGAAAAATTCTATCTATCCTAGTTCTGGTATTGTTGTTAAATGGAAATGCTTATGCATATATTTATGATTGCAAAATCAACGATACATTTTCCAATGGAATGTCTATTGAAGCAAATTTAGTTATAAATGTAGATGGTAAAAAATACAAACCTTTAGTCACAATACATGCTGAAAGTGGAAATTTTACTGACGAAGATATTATAGTGGGAAATAATCCAGAGGGTCAAATTGGTCAAATGATTCTAACTTCACAAACGGGTGGGTTTTTAAGAAAAAAATCTTACGAAATATATGTTACTAGGAATAACAAACCTGGAAATGACGATTATTTTACTGCAGTTTTTAATGAAAAAAATTTAGGTACTCCTGGTTTAATGCATATGATTACAATTTCACCTTGGGATATGAAAATATATATTTTTTTATCAGACCGTCCTAAAAAAGTTTTTAAAGGGATTTGCAAATAAGATTTACATGTATTAACATAAAGTGTCCGTGATTTAGAAAAAACTCTACTTGCTTCGGACATAAAATAATAACGCTAAAGGAGGCAAAATGGCTACTGTTAAAGGTGTCTATAACTTAATCAAAGACAGACAAAAAAAGGGAATAAAAATTGGTGTTCTCGAACAAGCAATTGTTGATGCTGTTGAGGCTGAACAATCAAAAACAACAAAAGAAATAAATGTTACTTTCATTAAAAATAAAAAGGAAGATGATGATCACAACAGTTAGA
>CACNFL010000036.1 GCA_902619745.1 uncultured Pelagibacteraceae bacterium | reverse complement strand
CCTCTGAATCAAAATTTTGAGAACCCATTCCTTTAATTATATCTGGTTTATCAATTACATTTATCGAATTAGCAAAAACCTGTTCATCAATTTTATCTTTTAAAAATGAAGTACCTCTTGCAATTGCGGAGGCAGATATTGCACTTGCAAAAATACTTAACATTCCCTTTGAAATTCTTTTATCAAAAATTATGCTAATCTTCTCACTTCCAATTTTTTTAGGGCTCAATTTTCTAATAGTTTGCTTGGCGGCTTTATTTCCGAGATCTGTTGCTTGCTTAATATCAGACAAATGACGTTTGCTAGAAAATTCGTAGTCTCTTTCCATACTATTTTCATCCTTTGCAACTGTTACACAAGAAGCAGCAAAAGAAGAAGTTTTATAACCGTCACAGAAACCATCACTATTAGCTAATATAAAATTTGATTTATTTTCAGTGAAACTAGATTCTGTATTTATGATTTGTTTATCAGATGAAGCAGATTCCTCTAAATTTTTTAAATATTTTATTTTTTTATCGTTTTCGAATCTTGTTTCATCATACAAATTGAGGCTACTAATTTGTTTAGCTAATAAATTTTTATCAGGCAAAGAATTAAATTCATCCTCTGGTGTAATTTTTGTAGTTTCAAAGCACTTTTCAATTAAAGTTTTTATATTTTCATTTAGTAAATTTGATGATGAAATTGATGACCTTTTTTTTCCTAAATAAGTTTCTATACTTAATGCCAATCCATCTGATCTATCTGAGGCTTCTAGGGATTTATTTCTAAAATTAACTGTTTCTGAAATTGAGTGACCAACTGTAACACTTGCATCAGTTGCTCCCATTTTTTTTGCCAAATCTAAACAATATGAAGCTTTGGATTTTAGAAATTCTTGATCCTTGACCATAATACTTTAAAGTTTTGTTCCACCAACTGTCATTTTATCGATCAAAATTGAAGGTTGAGCGACTCCCACAGGAACTCCTTGTCCTGCCTTTCCACAAGTTCCTATACCTGGATCTAACATCATATCATTTCCTACCATCGATACTTCTTTAAGTATTGATGGTCCATCACCAATGAGTGTTGCGCCTTTAATTGGAGATCCAATTTTACCATTATTTATTTCGTAAGCCTCAGTACAATTAAATACAAATTTTCCAGATGTAATATCTACCTGGCCACCTCCAAAACTTACTGCAAAAATTCCTTTATCAACAGATTTGATCATTTCATCTTGAGTTTGATTACCACTTAACATCATTGTATTTCTCATTCTTGGCAAAACAATATGTCTATAATTTTCTCTTCTTCCAGATCCGGTTGATCTTGTATTCATTAATCTTGCATTGTGCCTGTCTTGCATAAAATTTTTAAGAATACCATTTTCAATTAAAACTGTTCGCTCAGTTGGCGTTCCCTCATCATCAATAGTTAAACTACCTCTTCTATTATCTATCGTACCATCATCAACAATTGTTACTCCCTCACTTGCAACTTTTTCTCCCATAAGATCGTAAAATGCTGATGTTTTTTTTCTATTAAAATCTCCTTCTAGACCATGACCAATTGCTTCATGAATTAATATAGCAGGCCAACCAGGTCCTAAGACTACTTTCATCTCACCAGCAGGTGCTGGTTTGCTTTCTAAATTTACTGATGCAATTCTAAAAGCCTCTTCACAAACATTTTTCCAATTATCATTTTTTAAATAATCGTCATAAGATTGTCTGCCACCAATTCCATATACTCCCGTTTCTTTTCTTCCATTTTTTTCCAGCATTACAGAGACATTAAATCTAATTAATGGACGTACATCGGTCAGTGCTTCTCCACCTGATCGAATAATTTCAATTGATTTTTGCTCACCAGCAAAACTAGCAGTCACTTGTTTTACCGATCCATCTTTTTTTCTTAAAAAATCATTTACTTTATTTAAAACTTCTAATTTCGAGTCTAAAGTTTTTTGTTCAATTGGATTAATATCTTTATAAAATCTTTTATTAGATTTTGGAATTTCATGATTATATGTGCCTTTAATTGATTTAAGAGTTGATTTAAGATTTTCTGAGGAATTTTTAAGTGAATCTTTTGATATTTCGTTTGAATATGAATAGGCAACAACCTCGTTTGAAATAGCTCTGAAGCCAAATCCTAAATCAGAACTATAGTTTGAGCTTTTTATTTTATTGTCATCTAACAAAATTGACTCTGATTTAGACTCCTCTAAATAAAGCTCACCATCATCACAATTATTTAGTGTTTCAGATACTATATTATCTGCATCTTGTCTTGTTAAATCAGATTTGTTAAAGAAATTACTCATACATCTTAAATAGTGGTTTGTTGATAATTTTCAACTGATCATTTTACGCATGTACAATTTATTACTAAAAGTTAATTATTGTTAAATGAAAGTATTTTTTAATAACTCTTGTAAAATCTGTAGATCAGAAATTAACTTATATAAAAAAGAAAATATCAAAGATATTGACTGGATAGATATAACAAATAACTCAGATGCTGAAAAAGAAACATCTAGAAATGATAAAGAATTATTAAGAAGATTGCATGTTAAGGAGAATGGTAAAATTATTCAAGGTGCAGAGGCATTTCTTTATGTTTGGAAAAAAATTCCAAAATATAAATTTTTATATAAATTTTTCAAACTACCGATAATTTTCACAATCTTTAAATATGGGTATGAAATAATTGCCTTTTTTTTATATTTGAAAAATAAAAAACAACTTAAAAAACTAAGTTAAAAAAAATATTAAAAATTCACTAAGTAAAGACATAGATAATAAAAACATAATTAATAAAATTGAATACATAAGAGTTATAACTCTATTTCTTTTTCTCCTCAGTCTAACAAAAGTTTTATCATCTAGATCTGAAATATCTCTTTCACCAACTACGGGATAATCATAACTCCATCGCCATGTAGATTGGCCTAATCTAGAGTCGAGACTGTTAAAATACCTTATCCATGCAAGAACATATTTTAATACTAGATACAAAATAATCATTAGTATTGAAGAAAGTAACATTCTTAATGATACTTAATTATCCAGTATAATTTAATTGATATTTTTGGCTCTTTTTCTTGCGATTAACTGCGTAAGAGCATCAACCATGGTATCTGAAGCCTTAAATATTTCATTATTTTTAAACTCATGAGAAATATTTTTTTCCGGATTAGTTTTGTCTTCAATAACTATTCCTTCATCTGGTGAATTATTTTTTATATAAATTAATAAAAGCCATTCATCATCTGAGGCTTCATCCCATCTAACAAATATTTCTCCTGTTTCAAATCTTCTGTCTATACATCTAAAGATAGACATATGTCTTGTTATGTGTCTTTTGTTTAATTGAAATACTAAACTGCTAGCACTTCTGTAAAAACTTTCGAGAGCAAACTCAATTTTCTGTCTAGCTAAAGTATATTCTTTTTCTTTTTGTAACAGTGTTTCTCTATCTTCATCTCCTTGAATTTTAACTCCTAAAGCCTCTACTCTTTCTCTAATTTTTTGATCCCTTATAATTCGGTATTTTTCTTTTAATTTTTCTATTCTTTGTTGTAAGCCAGCATAATCCTCTCTCTTTTC
>CACNFL010000035.1 GCA_902619745.1 uncultured Pelagibacteraceae bacterium | reverse complement strand
AGGTTTGTTTTTTTTATCAGCTAAAATATCATTAAATATCGCAGGTATTCCCTCAACTAAAGGATCTAATATTACTTCGGCTAGACCCATTTCCAGAGTAAATAAAGAATCAAGTTGAAAATTACCACTTTGACTCCCAATCATGGGTTCCATTTTTTCAGTAATAGGTTTTATGATTATTTCTTGAAGATCTTTTTTAATCTCATTAATTATTTTATCGTAAGCTTCGTCAGGCTTTTTTTTATATGTGACCGAATACTCCTTAATAACTTTGGTAGCTAGATTAACTATTTTTTCTATATCTTTATCAGATATTTTTTTTACAAGTTTTTTAATAAGATCTTGAGCAGTATTATCTAGCTTTACGCTAAATTCACCTTTTTTTACATTAATTGGATTTTGAAAATTTGTATCTTTATGAATTAATTTTCTTAAATAAGTATTAAATTTTTCATATTTTCTTAAATCAACACCAATTTTAAAATTCTTTTCATTTTTAAATCTGATGTATCTTTTGGGAAATCTCGTAGACTTAAACCCACTTTGTAAAAACGTCATGTAATACTTACAAAGCTCTTCTATAAAACTTGCTTGTTTATCAACTTTAGTATTCATTTACGTTTAGCTCTAAACTTCTCGTTTATATTATCTAAATAGACTCTTATTTTTTCTTTTTCAGTTACTTCTCTTCCTTCTTTTAGTTCTCTTTGTATTTTTTTCTTTTTATGTGAATAATAAATTGGCATGACGATTGATAGGCTAACTATAATTACAGCTAATATTATTTGCCAAGTTTCCATTAATGTAAAACTCTATCAAATACTTCAATTTTAATATGTTGATAATCATCTTGGAGATCGAATTCTATAGACATATCATCATCAGGATCTAAAGTTTTACGTACTAAATTAACGTACTTATCAATTTTTTTATAAGAAATTTTACCTCTAAATATTTTTTCAAATATTTTCATTATTTAAGACTAACAAATACTTAACAATGAGTCTAACTTGAAAGTCAAATACATACCCGTACCAAGATTGTACCAAGAGAATTTTTGGCTCCGTACCAAGAGCGTACCAAGAAACGCGAGTTAATATTTGAAAAAAATTAATAACTACAACAAATTTAAAAATAGTTTTTTATTTTGAAAAATTTGATTATTTTTATTGATACAAAAGAATAATTTAGGATTTTCCTATAAAATCCTATAGTTTAAGAGTGTATTGCTCTTTTATCTACTGATAAAGCAGCTTCTTTAACTGCTTCAGAAAACGTTGGATGAGCATGACAAGTTCGGGCGATATCTTCTGCACTTGCACCAAATTCCATTGCAACACCAATCTCTGCAATTAATTCTCCTGCATGAGGTCCAATTATATGTGCACCTAATACTTTATCTGTTTGCTCATCAGCTAAGATTTTAACAAAACCTTCTACATCATCTATGGCCTTGGCTCTTGAATTGGCCATAAAAGAAAATTTCCCTACTTTATATTTTTTATTTAATTCTTTTAATTGTTCCTCAGTTTTACCGATTGATGCTACTTCTGGTGTTGTATAAACTACTCCTGGAATTGTATCATAATTTACATGTCCAGATTGACCAACTATGTTTTCTGCAACTGCTATACCTTCGTCCTCCGCTTTGTGTGCAAGCATTGGACCAACAATTACATCGCCTATTGCATAAATGTTTTCAACGTTAGTCTTAAAAATTTTATCAGTTTTAATTCTATTTCTTTCATCAAGATCTACTCCTACAGACTCTAAATTTAAACCATCTGTATTGGGTTTTCTGCCAACAGAGATTAAAACAACATCACACTCAAAATTATTTTTATTACCATCTTTATCTACTGTTGAAACCACTGCACCTGCTGCATTTTTTTTAATTGTTTCAACTTTATTTTGCATATTAAATTTCATACCCTGTTTTTTTAAAATTTTCATAAATTCTGAAGAAATTTCTTTATCCATTCCAGGTGTAATATGATCTAAAAATTCAACAACTTGCACCTCTGCTCCAAGTCTAGACCATACAGATCCCATCTCCAATCCTATATAGCCTCCTCCTACTACAACCATTTTCTTAGGTACCTTTTCTAACTTTAAGGCACCTGTTGATGAGACAATTGTTTTCTCATCTATTTCTATTCCTGGTAATGAAACTGGAACTGATCCTGTTGCAATAACTGTTTTTTCTGATTGGATGACAGTTTCTTTATTTTTATCATCCTTTATTAAGATTTCATTTTTTGATTTAAAACTTCCGTGTCCTTTAAAGTAACTAACTTTGTTTTTTTTCAAAAGAAATTCAACACCTTTGGTAAGAACTGTTACAGCTTTATCTTTGCTTTTCATCATTTTGTCTAAATTTAATTTTACTTCACCAACTTCAATACCTTTGTTTGCTAAATTTTTAACTTTATGAAATTCTTCAGACAGATTAAGTAAGCTTTTTGATGGAATACAACCAACGTTTAAACAAGTACCTCCCAAAGACCCTCTAGACTCTATACATGCAGTTTTTAATCCTAATTGAGCAAGTCTGATTGCACAGACATAACCACCCGGTCCACCTCCAATAACTACAGCTTGAAATTTTTCTGACATTTAAATATCTAAAAACAACCTTCTAGGGTCTTCTAAGTTTTCTTTAATCATTTTAAGGAAAGATACAGATTCTTTTCCATCAATAATTCTATGATCATATGATAATGCTAAATACATAATTGGTCTTATTTTGATTTCACTATCTACAACAATAGGTCTTTCTACTATATTATGCATACCCAACACACCAGATTGAGGTAAATTTAATATTGGTGTTGAAAGCATGGACCCATACACACCTCCATTACTTATTGTAAATGTTCCTCCCTGGAGATCTTCAATGGTTAGCTTTCCATCTCTCGCTTTTTCTGAAATTTCTTTAATATTTTTTTCAATATCAGCAAAGGATAATTCATCTGCATTTCTTAAAACTGGAACAACCAAACCTTTATCTGTTCCAACAGCAAAACTAATATTGTAATAATTTTTATATATTATCTCATCACCATCTATTTCAGCATTCACTGCAGGGAAATTTTTTAAAGCAACTACACATGCTTTTACAAAGAAAGACATAAATCCTAATTTTATTCCGTAACGAGATTGGAAATCCTCTTGATTTTCTTTCCTCATTTCCATTACGCTACTCATATCAACTTCGTTAAATGTTGTTAAAAGAGCGGCATTCTCTTGAGCTTGCTTTAATCTTTTTGCAATAGTCTGTCTTAACCTGGTCATTTTAATTCGTTCTTCTTCACCATATTGAATTTTTCTTTCAGATGGTTTTGGATTTGCACCCATCAAACTTATTAAATCTCCTTTTAAAACTCTCCCACCTTTTCCTGAACCTTGAATTGAATTAATATCGATATTATTTTCAGTTACAATTTTTCTCACTGCTGGTGATAAGGTTGGATTAATATCTCTTTTTGGAGCAACATCTGGTTTAACTTCCTCCGTTAAAACCAAAGGTTTCTCTTTGGGTTTTTCTTCAAATACTTTTGGTTCTTTTTTATTTGCATCTAATTTTATTACATTGCTCTCTGCAGGAACAATTTCCTCTTTCTTTATTTCTTCAATGATTTTCGGCGCAGATTTAACCACTGTTCCACCTTCGGCTGATACAGAACCTAATAATGCTCCTACTTCAACGACTGATCCATCTTGTGAATTTATCTCTGTTAACACACCAGAAATTGGAGATGGCACTTCTAAGTTTACTTTGTCTGTCTCAAGTTCTACAATTGGTTCGTCTGCTTCGACTGTATCACCTGCGTTTTTTAACCATTTTGCAACAGTCGCTTCTGTTATACTTTCACCAAGAACTGGGACTACTATTTTTTCACTCATTAAAATTAATCAAATACCTTGTTAATTATTTCTTGTTGTTGAGAATTATGCCTTTTGGCATATCCTGTTGCAGGAGTTGCGTCTGGGCTTCTTCCTATATAAGAAATTTTATTATTATTAGCCTTTAAAGTGTCTAATGTCCATTGGATATAATCTCTAACTGAAAACCAAGCACCCATATTTTTTGGTTCTTCTTGGCACCAAAAGAATTCAGCATTTTCAGCATATGGTTTTAACTCCTTTACTAAAGCTTTTGCTGGAAATGGATACAATTGTTCAATTCTATACATCACTACATCATCTCTTTTGAGCTTTTCTCTGGCATCTAATAAATCAAAATATACTTTTCCAGAACAAAGAATTACTTTTTTAATTTTAGAACTTTCTTTTAGTTTAATAAATCCTGTAGACTTAGGATCGATGGCATGATCCCACAATACTCTATGGAAAGTATTTTTTTTGTTA
>CACNFL010000034.1 GCA_902619745.1 uncultured Pelagibacteraceae bacterium | reverse complement strand
TAAAAAAAGTTTATGAAAATTGGAGTTCCTAAAGAAATTAAACCACAAGAAAATAGAATTGGTTTAACACCTGACAGTGTTAAAACTTTAGTTTCAGAAGGTCATGAAGTGTTGGTTGAAAATAATGGTGGATTTGAAGCTGGATTTGAAAATGATCAATATTTAAAAGCTGGAGCTAAAATTGCTGATACAGCAGCTGATATTTTTAATGATGCAGAAATAATAGTTAAAGTAAAAGAGCCTCAAAAAGTAGAAGTTGATATGATTAGAGAAAATCAAATCGTATATACCTATCTACATTTAGCTGCAGCAAAAGAATTAACCGAGGGGTTAATAAAATCTAAAAGTATTAATATCGCATACGAAACAGTTACAGATGATAATGGAAGATTGCCTTTACTTGCACCTATGAGTGCTGTTGCAGGAAGAATGTCGGTACAAGCAGGTGCTCATTGTTTGGAGAAAAATCAAAGTGGTAGAGGTTTACTTTTAGGGGGTGCGCCAGGTGTAACAGGTGGAACGGTAGTTATATTAGGCGGAGGAGTTGTTGGAGAAAATGCTGCAGTGATTGCAACTGGTATGCAAGCCAAAGTTCATATTGTAGATAAATCTGAGACTAGATTAAATCAACTTGTTGAAATGTTTGGAGATAAAATTATTCCAGAACAAAGTGATAAAACAGATTTAGATAAATTAGTTGCTGAGGCTGATTTATTAGTTGGCGGAGTGTTAATCCCCGGTGCAGAAGCACCAAAATTAATTACTAAAGAAATGATCAAGACTATGAAAAGGGGTTCTGTAATTGTTGATGTTGCTATAGATCAAGGAGGATGCGTGGAAACTAGCAAACCCACAACACATGGTGATCCAACTTATATAGTTGATGATGTAGTTCATTATTGCGTAGCAAATATGCCAGGAGGTGTACCTAGAACTTCAACATTGGCATTAAATAATGCAACTTTACCTTTCTTAGTTAAGCTTGCAAACAAAGGTTATCAAAAAGCACTTAGCGAAGATAAAAATTTTTTAGCAGGGTTAAATGTTCACAAGGGTCAAGTAACTTACAAAGCAGTGGCTGATGTTTTTGGATATGATTTTGTAGATCCAACAAAAATTATATAAATAATTTTATTAAGCTAAAAGATTTTAAAGTTCTTTTATAATATTTTTTAGGATTCCATAAAAATCTTACTAGCCAACCTAGATAAGCTCTATCAACATATTTGTTAATTGGAGCTTGCACTCCTGTTAAGAAGGCAATTGCTGCTCCAGTACACATAATGGAAGATTTAAATTTAATATTATTTTTTATATGAATACCTAGTATTTCTTGAATTCCACCACCAAGATTTATCATTATATAATGAGGTTTGAATTTATTAATTTTTTTTATTAATTTTTTGTCTTCAATTTTTTTATATATAGGTGAGATGTAGCTTTCAAAATTTCTAATTCCCAAATTACGTAAATATTTTGAATTTATTTTATTTTCTTTAATTGACGGATTTATTAAAAATAGTTTTTTATTTTTTTTAAAACTAAAAAGAAATCTTCTTAAAAATAGAAAACCTGAAAGTTTAATCACTTTATATTTTTTAAAAACTCTTAATAAAATGCAAAAGAAACCACTATCTAGAATTGCAATATCTGCATTTTTTAAAGCTTTATAATAATTTTTATTTTTATTTATATCTGTTAAAGCAGATGCTGCCGGAGCAACAAGAACGCCACCTTTATCAAATTGTTTTTTTATTTCTAGGAAGTTGCCGCTGATAAAATTTATGTCTTTAAATTTAAATTTAAACATATTAACTTAATACTGTATTTATCTTATAAATATTTTTTAAATATGTATCAAATGTTACCTAGAAGTACAAAAGTAGTTATAGTTGGCGGTGGTGTCATAGGTTGTTCAGTAGCATATCATCTGACAAAATTTGGTTGGAAAGATGTTGTTTTATTAGAGAGAGATAAATTAACTTCTGGAACAACTTGGCATGCAGCTGGTCTAGTTAGTCAATTAGGACCAACCGCTGCAGTGACTAAAATTAGAAAATACACTTTAGATCTATATAAGAAATTAGAAAAAGAAATAGATCATTCAGCTGGTCTAAGGCTTAATGGTGCGCTTTCAATCGCTCAAACTGATAGTAGGTGGCAAGAACTTAAAAGGCAAGCAACTACTGCCCAATTATATGATGTCGATATTCAAATTTTAGACAAGGAAACTATAAAAAAAAATTATCCAATGATGTACACAGAAGATTTAAAAGGCGGTGTATTGATGCCTGGTGATGGTGCTGCAGACCCAAGTGGAGTAACGCATATGCTTGCAAAAGCAGCTAGAAAAGGTGGTGCAAAAATATTCGAAAATTCTCCTGTTGAAAATATTTTGAATAAAAATGGAAGAGTTCACGCAGTAAAAGTTAACGGCAAAGAAATTGAGTGCGAATATGTTGTGCTAGCAACTGGTATGTGGTCAAGACAAATTGGAGAAAAAATTGGTGTAAGTATTCCTCTTTATCCTGCTGAGCATTTTTATGTTATCACAGAACCAATTAAAGATCTTTCAAAAACACTTCCCGTAATTCGAGATTTTGATAGCAGTGTTTATTTTAAGGAAGATGCTGGTAAATTACTAATCGGAATTTTTGAAGGAAAATCTATTCCCGCATTTGATAAAACAAATAGAGTTCCAGAAGATTTTTCTTTTGGAGAATTTCCAGAAAATTTTGAACACTTTGAACCTTATTTGGAAAAATCAATGAAAAGATTTCCTATTTTAGGGAAAGTTGGAATTAGAAAATTTTTTGCTGGCCCTGAGTCGTTTACACCAGATACAAATTCATTATTAGGAGAGGTACCTGAGGTTAAAAATTTATTTGTGAGTTGTGGTCTTAATAGTATTGGGATTGGAACTGGAGGTGGGATTGGTAAAGTTACAGCTGAATGGTTGATGACAGGTCATATTAACCAAGATATTTTCAATTATGATATTAAAAGATTTCAAAAATTTCATTCAGATTTAGATTTTATAAAAACTAGAATAACAGAATCTTTGGGCGACTTATATGGAATGCATTGGCCATATAAACAACACAAGACTTCTAGAAATATTAAAACTTTACCATATCACGATTTATTAAAAGGGTTTGGTGCATGTTTTGGTGTTTCAGGTGGGTATGAAAGGCCCATGTGGTTTGCCACCAATGGTGAAAAAAATGAATATCGATATAGTTATAATTTTCAAAACTGGTATCCGTCTGTAGAGTACGAAACAAACAATACGGTAAAAAATGTAGGTATATTTGATTTAACTCCATTTTCTAAATTCGAGTTAAAATCTGAAAAAGCACATCAAGAGTTACAAAAAATCTGTACCTCAAATGTAAAAAATGAAGTTGGTAGTTGTACGTATACACATATGCTAAACAAAGATGGTGGAATAGAGATCGATCTTACAATTGTTTGTTTAAATAAAAACTATTTTAGAATTATAAGTTCAGCAGCAACAAGAGAAAGAGATAAATTTCATATTAAAAAACATCTGTCAGAAGATATTGAGCTCAAAGATGTAACCGATGATTACTGCGTGTTTGGTTTATTTGGTCCAAAAAGTAGATTGTTAATGGAAAAATTAACAAATGAAGATTTAAGAAATGAGAACTTTAAATTTTCTACATCAAAATATTTAAAAATTGATGGAGTTCAAGTTTGGACGCAGCGATTGTCATATGTTGGTGAATTAGGCTATGAAGTATATGTAAAAAAATCAGAGGCAAAAAAAATGTATATTAAAATTATCGATGAAGGTAAAAATTTTAATATTTCCAATTGTGGAATGCATTCACTAGACACCATGAGAATGGAAAGTGGTTTTTTACATTGGGGGCACGATATATCACCTGAAGAAAATCAATTTGAGGCAGGTCTTAAATTTACAATAAGCAATACAAAAAAAGAGAATTTTATTGGTAAAGAGGCAATTCAAAAAATTAAAAATAATAAAATTCAAAAAAGATTGGCGATGTTCGTCTTAGAGGAAAATAAACCTGGAGAGCCAATATTATTGCATGACGAACCAATTTATTTAAATGAAAAAATAATAGGAAGAACTACATCTGGCAATTATTCTTTTAATTTTAAAAAAAATCTATGTTTTGGTTATATTAAAAATGATTACTCAAATAACGATTTAATTACTAATGATATTTATGTTGAGGTTGAAAAAAAAAAATTTAAAGCTCGGCTTTTATTAAAACCTTTAAAAAGTACAAATTTTAAAAACTTGTAAGATAAATTAATTAGTTTGTAATTTATAGTGTTATTTGGTTAAATAAATTGTGAAAAAAATAAACCAAAATAACGAAATAGTTAACACCTCATCTTTTAGTGAAACAGAAAATAAAATTAAAACAACAAACGTAAATATCTTACTTAATAGAGTTAGAT
>CACNFL010000033.1 GCA_902619745.1 uncultured Pelagibacteraceae bacterium | reverse complement strand
GTGTACCTAGAGGAACTTTTAAAATTAAATCTTCACCACCTTTTCCTGTTCGGTTTTGACCAGAGCCATTTTCTCCACGTTCGGCTTTGTGGTGTTGTTGATATCGATAATCAATAAGGGTATTTAAATTTTCCTCTGACTTCAAAATAATTGATCCACCTTTTCCACCGTCCCCACCATCTGGTCCGCCAAACTCAACATATTTCTCTCTTCTAAAACTAGGAGATCCATCTCCACCGTTTCCAGCTTTAATATAAATTTTAACTTGATCGAGAAATTTCATAATACAACATTTATTTTAATTGGTTGTACTATTAATTGGGCTTTACAGAAACGAAAGTTCTATCTGATTTAGATTTTTTAAAAACAACTTTCCCTTTAACAACTGAAAATATTGAGTGATCTTTACCCATACCAACATTTTCACCTGGAAAAATCTTAGTTCCTCTTTGTCTAACAATTATGTTTCCAGGAATAACTGTTTCACCACCATACTTTTTTACACCAAGTCTTCTACCGGCACTATCTCGTCCGTTTCGTGATGATCCACCTGCTTTTTTTGTTGCCATAATTTACCTAATAACTATTTGCTTACTGCTTCCTTAACCTCTTCTTTTTTTGAAGTTTTGGAAATTTTTTCAGCTTCTGATAACACTTTACCATCTTTTGAAAAAATTTTGTTAATTCTTATCATAGAATATTGTTGTCTATGCCCATTTTTTCTTCTTGAATTTTGTCTTCTTCTTTTTTTAAAAATTAAAATAGTTCTATTTTTGCTATTTTTAATTAAATCAGCCTCTACTTTTGCGCCCTCAACATTTGGAGTTCCAATTTCAATTGATTTATCATCACCGTATGCCAAGATTTCATTAAACTCTATTTTAGTCTCAGGCTTAGAGTCTGGTAGTTTTTCAATCTTTAGAATTTCTCCAGATTTTACTTTATACTGTTTTCCACCTGTTTTTATTACTGCGTATGACATAGTATGATTTAATTTAAAGTTACCGCAATATAGTTGTAGCCAGCCTTTAGTCAAGCCGAATTAATTAGAAATTATCCTTAAAATCTCTTAATTTTGAAAAGGTTTTAACATCTTTTGCTCTTAAAAATATATTACACTCCAATTCCTCTTTTAAAGTTGAGGGTATCGTAGGAATTCCATTTTCTCTTAATTTTTCTATTTTTTCTATTTTTTTTTGTAAATCTTTGTTTTCGGAATCATATTTTTTGCAAAATTTTGCATTGTTAAGAGTGTATTCATGACCACAATAAATTTTTGTGTCTTTTGGTAATAATTTAATTTTGTTTAAAGATTCAAACATTTCCTCATAAGAACCTTCGAATATTCTTCCACAACCAAGTGAGAAAAGTGTATCTCCGGTAAAAACTATTTTTTCTTTAAAAAAATTAAAACAAATATGGCCTGAAGTATGTCCAGGTATATGCATAATTTTAGCTTCAAAGTTTTCGGCTTTCCATATTTGATTATCTTCTAACAATATGTCTATCTCTGGTATTCTTTTCGAGTCTCCTTTAAAACCCACAACAACTGATCCATATTTTTTTTTTAATTCTTGATTTCCTCCAATATGATCATGGTGATGATGAGTATTAAGAATGTATTTTAATTTTATATTTTTATTCTTTAGGAAATTTATTATTGGCTCAGCCTCACTGGGATCTACAATACACGCAGAATTGTTACTTTCGTCTACTATTAAATAGCTATAGTTGTCTTGAAGACAAGGTATAATTTCAATACGCATTTTATTTTTCTATCAAAAATATACCAAGATCTGCAAACAAATTTTTAACGCCTAAATTACTCTCATTTATTGTTGATTTATTAAGATTGTTTAAAGCGAGTGATTTAAAAATCTTTATATCTTTTGATTTTACAAAATGAAAAAAATCTTTGATTGTGCACATGTGTAAATTCGGAGTGTTATACCATTCATCTGGTAATGTTTTTGTAATCGGCATTGTACCTTTAAATAATAAATGAAATCTTACTTTCCAATATCCAAAATTAGGAATTGTAACTATTGCTTTTTTTCCAACTCTTAAAAGCTCATCTAAAACCAATTCAGGATTAAGAAAAGCTTGAAGGGTTTGACTTAAAATAACATAATCAAATGATTTGTTTGGAAATTGTTTTAAATCTTTTTCAGCATTTCCTTCAATTACAGTTAAACCTTTTGAAATACATTCTTGCACTCTTTCTTTTGAAATTTCTAATCCCCTTATATTTATGTTTTTATTATCCTTTAAAAATTTCATCAAAGTTCCATCAGCACAACCTACATCTAAGACTTTCTTATCTTTTTCTATTAAATCTGCTATTACCTGAAATTCATTTTTCATAATTAATTTTCTTCGTAAGATTTATCTAAAAAGTTTTTAAGTGCGCTCAAGAAATCAGGAACGTCTAGTAAAAAGGAGTCGTGACCTTTATCCGACTCAATTTCTACAAATCCAACATCAGCTCCTATTGAGTTTAAAGCAATCACAATATCTTTGTTTTCTTGGGTTGGATAAAGCCAATCTGAAGTAAATGAAATTATAAAAAATTTCGCGTTTGTATTTTTAAATGCTTCTGAAAGATTACCATTGAATTGTTTTGCTAAATCAAAATAATCCATAGCTCTAGTGATATAAAGATAACTATTTGCATCAAATCTATCTACGAAAACTGAACCCTGATATCTCAAATAACTTTCTATTTGAAAATCAGCATCAAATCCAAATTTAAGATCTTCTCTTTCTTGTAACTTTCTTCCAAATTTTTCCTGCAAACCTTTTTTAGATAAATATGTAATATGAGCTGCCATTCTAGCTACTGCCAATCCTTTTCCGGGATTAGTTTTGTTTGATGTATAATTCCCATCTTTCCAGTTACTATCAGCTGTAATAGCTTGTCTACCTAGCTCGTTAAAAGCGATATTTTGTGCTGAATGACTAGATGTGGTTGCTATCGGTATCACTGTTTTAGATTTATCAGGAAAGTTACTAATAAACTGAAGGACTTGCATACCTCCCATTGAACCACCAGTTATAGAAAATAGTTTATCAATACCAAAATGATCAAGTAAATTATATTGAGCATTCACCATGTCATTAATTGTAATTACTGGAAAATTTGTTCCAAAAATTTTTTGATCAGGATCTTTATGACTTGGTCCGTATGATCCCATACATCCACCAATTACGTTAGAGCAAATAACAAAATATTTATTTGTATCGATAGCCTTATCAGGACCTACTGCATAACTCCACCAACCCTCTTTGTTAGTTGCAGGGTTTATTCCGGTTACATATTGATCTCCTGTTAGAGCATGAAAAACTAATATTGCATTATCTTTTTTTGAATTAAGTGAACCGTAAGTTTCATAGGCTATTGGAAAATCTTTTATGGTCTTTCCACAGTCTAATTTTAGTGGTTTCTTTACAATTAAAGTTTTTATGTTTTTCTCAGTATTCATAGTTTTTGACTGTTTCGAATTGTGAGAAAAAAAACTATTTTAGCGGTTTTTTTTAAGCGCTCGCAATTCAGTTAAATCAGCGCATAATTTTTTTACTAGAACTTATTTATTATGTCAATTTTTTAAAAAATCCTCTTATTCTCTATAAAATTTTGTAATTTTATCTATAAAGAGCACATAAATTAAAAAAAATGACAACTCCAAATTTCAAAAAATTTGATATTGAGGCTTATAAGCCTGGTAAATCAAAAGTTAAGAAACTTAAGAACGTAATTAAGCTTTCTGCGAATGAGTCTGCTTTAGGTATGAGTCCTAAAGCAAAGAGAATAATATCAAAAAAAAATTTAAATTTAGATAAATATCCAGATGGAAAATCTCAAAATTTAAAAAAAGCAATATCTAAAGCTTATAAATGTAATTCTGAGAAAATTATTTGTGGAGCAGGTTCAGATGAAGTTATTCAAATGCTCTGTCAGTTGTTTTTAAACCCAAAAGATGAGGTTGTAGTACCTGAGTATAGTTTTTTAATGTACAGAATTTATTCAAAAATTGTTGGTGCAAAAGTTGTATTTGCAAAAGAAATTAATTTTAAAGTTTCAGTAAATGAAATTTTAAAAAAAATAACAAAAAAAACTAAAATTGTGTTTATAGCTAACCCAAACAATCCTACAGGAACTTACTTAACTAAAAGAGAAGTTTTAGAATTAAGAAAAAGATTAAATAAAAAAATTTTATTAGTTATTGATGATGCTTATGCAGAATATATGAAAAATGAAGATTATTCTTCAGGTTTAAATTTGTTTAAGAATAAAGATAATGTTTTTATTCTTAGAACTTTTTCTAAAATGTTTGGATTAGCTTCTCTAAGAATAGGTTGGGGATATGGATCAAAAAAAATAGTGGATGAACTAAATGTTATAAAACCTCCATTTAATGTAAATGGTATTGCTCAATTAGCTGCCATTGAGTCACTAAAGGATAAAGTTTTCATAAATAAATCGATTAGACATAATTTATTATATTCTAGAAAAATTAAGAAATTTCTTGAGACATATAATATTTTTTCAAATTCAGTTTCAGCAAATTTTTTGTTACTTAATTTTGAAAAATGCAGGTATTCAGCAAAATTTTTGTATGAAAAACTTAAAAATAAGGGAATCATTTTAAGATCAACAGAAGATGGTTATCATATAAAGAATAAATTAAGATTAACTATTGGATCT
>CACNFL010000032.1 GCA_902619745.1 uncultured Pelagibacteraceae bacterium | reverse complement strand
AAAGCATGATATTATTTTCGCAATTTGTAATAAAAATGGAGCTCATATTGGAAATGTTGGTCTTCATTCTATTAAAAATAAAAGTGCTCAATTTGGTATTCTGATAGGAAATTTAAATTATCATAGCAAAGGTATTGGAAAGAAAACTTGGTTTATTATTACAAAATTTGCCTTTGAAAAACTTAAACTAAATAAAATCAGAACAAAAATTGTAGACAAAAATATACCCTCAATAAATATTGCAAAATCCATAGGTTTTAGAGAAAATAAAAGAAAAATTGAATACATCATAAAAAATAAAAAAAAATTCAGATACATTTCATTTAACCTAACAAAAAAACTTTTTTATAAATATGAAAAAAAGAATAATTTCTCGACTTGAAGTCAAAAATAACTATGTAGTTAAGGGGATTAGAATGGAGGGTTTAAGAAAAATTGATCATCCATGGAAACTTATTAAAAAATATTATTATGATGGAGCAGATGAAATTATAATTTCAGATGTAGTCGCATCTTTATACGGAAGAAATAGTTTGTTAGATTTGATTAAAAAAACCTCACAAGAGATAGATATACCAATTTGTGTGGGAGGTGGAGTCAGGTCTATTGAAGATATAAAAAATTTATTATACTCGGGTGCTGACAAGGTTTCATTGAACTCATTTGCAGTAAAAAATAATCAATTTATTTCTGAGGCTTCAAATATTTTTGGATCTCAATGTATATTGGTTGAGATCCACGCAAAACAAATAGATGAAAACAAATGGGAAGTATTTACAGAAAATGGAAGAGAGCCATCTGGACAAGACGTTTGCGAATGGATATGTAGAGCTCAAAAACTTGGTGCGGGTGAAATATTACTAGTATCTGTAGATAAAGACGGTTCAAGAAATGGTTTTGACCTAAAATTGGCCAAACAAGCTTCAGAGGTTTGTGAAATACCTCTTACTTTTGGAAGTGGAGCATCTCAACCATCTGACGCATTAACACTTTTCAATTCTACAAATATTGATGCAGTTTTTTTTGGAAATATTTTACATTTTAATCTATTCACAATAAAAGATATTAAAAATTATCTCATTAGAAATAAAATTAAATTAAGAAAATAATGAAAATTAAAATTGGAATAATTGATCTTAATGTAGGAAATATATTTAGTGTAATTAAAGCATTTAAAAAATTAAATGTTACTTTTGAAGTTATAAATAATAGAAAAAAAATTGATGAGTGTACTCATATTGTTTTACCTGGAGTATCTTCATTTAAAACTGCAATTGAAAACTTAATTAAACTTAATTTAAAAGAAAAAATAATTGAAAATCACAAAAGCGGAAAACCTATTTTGGGACTTTGTGTAGGTTGTCAATTATTAATGGATTATAGTAAAGAGGGAGGAATGCATAAAGGTATAGGAATAATCAAAGGAAGCGTAGATATTTTGCCTAAAATTATTGATAATAAAAAAATTAAATTGCCTCATGTTGGCTGGCAAAGTTTAATAAAAAAAAAACAATCGGAAAATACAATTCTGCACAATATAATATCAAATGAGGATAATGTATATTTTACACATTCTTATAAATGTAATCCTGAAGAAAAAAAAAATATTCTTGCTACTTTTGATTTTTATGGAATAGAGGAACCAGCAGTAATTTATGAAAATAACTCAATTGGTATTCAGTTTCACCCAGAATTAAGTGGTAATGTAGGTAAAAAAATTTTAAATAATTTTATTAGCAAATTTTAATTTATGAATATTAAATATGGATTGCCTGAAAATGTTGTTTTTTGTAAAAAATGTCTTATGAGCAATCAACAACCATATTCCATTAACGAAACCACACATAAAAAAGATAGCAAAAAAACTACTATGAAAATAGATGAGGAGCATATCTGTGAAGCATGTAAATATACTGAGATAAAAAAAAATATTGATTGGGAATCTAGAGAGAAACAATTAGTAAAAATGTTAGAAAACTATAGATCAAAAGATAGCTCTTATGATTGTATTGTTGCTGGTAGTGGAGGCAAAGATAGCTCAAAAACTTCTCATATTTTGAAATATAAGTATGGCATGAAACCATTAACAATAACTTGGGCTCCTATAATGTATACAGATGTTGGAAAACAAAATATGGAAAGTTGGATAAATGTAGGGGGTTTTGATAATTTGCTTTTTACACCAAATGGAAAAGTATTAAAGAATTTAACTCGTGAAGCTTTTACTAATCTTTATTTTCCGATGCAGCCTTTTAAATTTGGAATTAAGTTTTGGGCTTTAAAAATGGCAATGAAATTTAATATTAAATTAGTAATGTATGGTGAGCCATATATTGAATATGGATCGACTCCATTGAAAGAATCAGTGTCACCAAAATTAGATTTAAAATATTTTGTTAATGATTCTGAGGATATAAATTTAGGTGGTTTGAGTGTTAAGCAATTAAAAGAAAAATATAATTTTAATGATAACGATTTGAATCCTTATATGCCTATAAGAAGCCAAGAGGTAAAAGGAAAAAAAACTACAGTAGAATATCTTGGTTGGTATTTAAATTGGGACCCACAAGAAGCCTATTACTATGCTGCTGATAATTGTGATTTTATACCCGATGATCATAGAACGGATGGAACCTATGGTAAATATAGTTCTATAGATGATAAAATTGATGGGTTACATTTTTATACGCGATACATAAAATTTGGATTAGGTCGAGCAACTTATGATGCAAGTCAAGAAATAAGAAATGGACATATCACAAGAGAAGAAGGCTTATTATTAAGAAAAAAATTTGATGGAGAGTTTCCTAAAAGATATTTTAAGGATTGTTTAGATTATATGAATATAGACGAGGATTATTTTTGGAAAATTACAGATGATGCTAGATCTGAGCATTTATGGAAAAAATCTGATAATGACTGGAAATTACGACATGAACCGGAATAAAAAAAAAATAAAATTAGCTATTATCGGAGCAGGTAAAATAGCTGGCTTTAATGAGTTAGATAATTTTCGCAAAAAACCAGCTACTCATTACGGAGCTTTTGGAAAAAATTCAGCCTTTTCTATTGTAGGTGTATACGACAAAAATGAAGTCAATTTATCAAAATTTACAAAATTATTTAATTTACCAAAATTTAAAAGTATTAATCAATTATTAAGAAACTCAAAACCAGAAATTATTGTTATAGCAATTAATTATAAAAATAATTTTAAAGTTATAAATGAATGTGTAAAAAATAAATTTAGACCTAAATTTATTTTTTGTGAAAAACCTGTATCTAATAAATTGGAAGATGCTAAAAAAATAATTGCAGTTTGTAAAAAATATAATGTTAAGTTTTTGGTTAATAATCGAAGATTAGAAAGCAAATACCAAAAAATAAAAAAACTTTTAAATAAAAAAACTTTATCTCAATTAGTACATATTAATGCCAAATGCTCATCAGGGCTTCATGCTATAGGTATTCATATGATAGATTTATTAATATTTTTTTGTGGAGAGGTTAAAGATGTCTATTCAATAAGAGATTTTGATAATGTAAAAAAATTACCTTATAGTAAAAATTTTGACGTAAATGATCCTAGAGTTATCAGTTTACTAAGATTTAAAAATAATATTTCTTGTAGTTTTATAAGTACTGCTAGAACTGATTTTTCTTTTTTTGAAATTGAATTTATTTTAAAAAATAAAAAAATAATTGTTCATCAAAATAAGAAATATATAATTTTAGAAAAGTTATTAAATCCAGGTAAATCAACACTCTCATATCAATTAAAAATATTATTTAACAATAATTCTTTATTTAAAAATATTGGTATTTATATTTACAAGTTATTAAGAATTAAGTTTAAAGAAGATAATCACTTATCAGGAATGAATGCGTTTGAAAGTTATAAAATTTTGAATAAGTTGGCTAGGTATTAATGAAAAATTACAAACCTAAGACATGCTTAAGATGTGGTAAACACGAGACTAGTGCATTAAATGATTTTGATGAATTTGATGTCTGCAAATCGTGTAGATCATCAGAGCAAAAAATGAGAATTGATTGGTCTAGTCGCTTTGATAAACTTAAAGATATATTTGAACATTTTAAAAAAAAAAAAACTTCAAGTTACGATTGTATAATTCCAATATCAGGTGGTAAAGATAGTACGTATCAGGTTTATCTATTGACTAAAGTATTTAATTTAAAACCATTAGCGGTAACTTTTAGTCATAACTGGTTTTCAAAAATAGGTAGAGAAAATTTAAAAAATATATCAGATAGGCTTAACGTAGACGTATTAGAATATACACCAAATAGAAAATTAGTTAATGATTTAGCAACAAAATCGTTAAAATTAATTGGGGATTCTTGTTGGCATTGTCATACAGGTGTTGACACTTTTCCATTACATATAGCAACAAAATTTAATATTCCACTTTTAATCTACGGAGAAGGAGTTGCAGAGCAATCAGGTAAAGCAACATATTTAGATAATCCAGAATATAGTATAGATTATTTTTTGAAATATTCCTCAATATATAAAGCAGAAGACATTATTGATAATAATATCAAAAAAAAAGATTTAAATTTCTTTGTTTCGCCGCCAGCTAAAGAAATTAATAGTAAAGGAATTACCAGAATTCATCTTGCGGACTTTATGTACTGGGATGCCGAAAAGCAAACTGAATTTGTAAAACAAAAACTTGGCTGGAAAGAAGATATAGTAGAAGGCACATATAAAAGATACAAGAGCGTTGAATGTATAATGCCAGGAGTACATGATTATCTTAAATATTTAAAAAGAGGATTTGGGAGAGGTACTGATTTTACAAATATAGATGTTAGAGATGGTTTAATGACTTTGGAAGAA
>CACNFL010000031.1 GCA_902619745.1 uncultured Pelagibacteraceae bacterium | reverse complement strand
AATGTCAAAATGTAAAAGAAAATGTGGGTCTTTTAGATATGACTGCGTTTGCAAAATGTAGAATTAGGGGACCTAAAGCAGAGGAATTTTTAGATTATTTAGTTGCAAATAAACTTCCAAAAAAAATTGGAAGGATAAATTTATGTCATGCTTTGAATACTAAAGGTGGTGTACATTCAGAATTTACGATAATGAAAGAAGCAGAAAATAGTTATTATCTAGTTTCTGCTGGAGCAAATTTAAGATTGGACCATGATTGGATACAAAAATGGATGCCAGATGATGGATCTGTTATTTTTGAAGATTTAACTAACAGTATAGGAGTTTTAGTTGTAGCTGGTCCAAAAGCCAGACAATTAATGCAAAAGGTTTCAACAGACGATTTTTCTAATGAAAATTTCAAATGGCTGACTGCTAAAAATGTAAATGTTGGATATGCTCCAGTAAATGCAATGAGAGTAAACTTTGTAGGTGAGCTTGGTTGGGAACTACATCATCCAATTGAATATCAAAACCACATTTTTGATAAATTAATGGAAGCGGGAAAAGATTTAGGAATTAAACCTTTTGGGATTAGAGCAATGAATAGTTTGAGAGTAGAAAAATCTTATAAACTAGTCGGTACAGAATTATCAATTGAATACTCGCCATATGAGTCTGGTCTTGATAGATTTGTTCATCCTAATAAAGGAAACTTTATTGGGTTAGAAGCACTTAACAAATGGAGAGAAAAAGGTTTTGATAATAAATTGGTCACTTTAGAGGTTCATAATACTAAAGATGCAGATGTGCTTGGAAATAATCCAATTTTTAAAGACGGAAAAGTTGTTGGAAGAGCAACCGGAGGTGAATTCGGTTTTAGATTAGATAAATCAATAGCGCTTGCAATGGTTAAGCCAGATTGTTCAAATGTGGGCGACAAATTACAAGTTGATATATTGGGTGAAATGTACGACGCTACTGTCTTAGATGAGAGTCCATATGATTCAGAAAATAATTTATTAAGAGCTTAATGAAAATTTTAGTAGCTGTAAAAAGGGTTATTGATTACAACGTTCAAATCAGAGTTAAAGAAGATGGAACTGGTGTAGTTACTGACAATGTTAAAATGTCAACCAATCCTCCTGATGATAATGCAATAGAAGAGGCTGTAAAAATTAAAGAGGCAGGCAAAGCTACAGAAGTAGTTGCGGTAACTGTAGGTGAAGAAAAAGCTCAAGAAACTGTTAGGAAGGCTTTAGCGGTTGGTGCGGACAGAGGCATTCATGTGAAAGTCGATGGAATTTTAGAACCACTCGCTGTTTCAAAAATTTTACAAAAAATAGTAGATAAAGAAAAACCAGATTTAGTATTTATGGGCAAACAAGCAATAGACGATGATTGCAATCAAACAGGCCAAATGTTGAGTGCTTTATTAAATTGGCCACAAGCAACATTTGCCTCAAAGATTGATGTTAAAGATAATAAATTAGAAGTAACTAGAGAAATAGACGAAGGTCTAGAAACAATCGAAATAAATGTTCCAGCTATTGTAACTTGTGATCTTAGGCTGAATGAACCAAGATATGCATCACTACCAAATATAATGAAGGCTAAGAAAAAACCTATAGAGGAAATTGCAGCTTCTGATTTAGGCGTAGACGTATCACCAAGATTAGAGCAATTAAAAGTAGAGGAACCTCCAAAAAGAAAAGCAGGCATAAAAGTAGCAAATGTTGCAGAATTAGTTCAAAAATTAAAAAATGAGGCGAAGGTAATTTAATGGCAGTTTTACTTATAGCAGAACACAATAATAAAGAGTTAAGACCATTTACTCTTAATGCAGCTACAGCAGCATCTCAAATTGATTCAGATGTTCATGCTGTGATTATTGGTCAAAACTCTGCAGATGCTGCAAAACAATTATCTGAACTTCCATTAGTTAAAAAGGTATTGAGTATAGAAGGAGCTCATTATGAAAACTTCACAGCAGAAAATTTTGCTCCAGTGATTGTTAAACTCGCAGAAAATTATTCTCACATTGTTTGTTCCGCAAATACATTTGGAAAAAATTTGATGCCACGAATTGCTGCTCATCTTGATACATCACAAGTAAGTGACATTATTAAAGTAATATCACCAGATACTTTTTTAAGACCAATTTATGCTGGTAACGCTTTTGCAACAATTAAGAGCAATGATGCTAAAAAGTGCGTTACAATCAGACCCACTTCTTTCGATCCATGTGAGAGTACAGGTGGATCAGCTCCAATTGAAAAAGTCGATGCTAGTGAAGAGTTTTCAAGCACAAAATTTATCAAAAGAGAAGAAATTAAATCTGATCGACCTGAGCTTGGAACAGCAAGAATTGTTGTATCAGGCGGCAGAGGAATGCAAAGTGGAGATAATTTTAAATTAATTACAGAAATTGCTGACAAACTAGGTGCAGCAATTGGAGCATCAAGAGCGGCAGTAGATGCTGGATATATAAGTAATGATCATCAAGTGGGTCAAACAGGAAAAGTGGTAGTACCAGATCTATATATCGCTGTTGGAATCTCAGGCGCTATTCAGCATTTAGCAGGAATGAAAGAAAGTAAAGTTATAGTTGCAATTAATAAAGATGGTGAGGCGCCAATTTTCAGTGTTGCAGATTACGGACTTGAAGCTGATTTATTTGAGGCACTGCCTCAGTTCATGGAAGAGCTGAACAAATTAAACACTATACAAAAATAATCCTTACAGTTAAAAACTAGAGTATGTCTAGAGAATCGATGGAATATGATGTTGTAATTATTGGTGGAGGACCATCAGGATTATCAACTGCAATAAAGTTAAAACAATTAGATCCAAATCTAAATGTTTGTTTATTAGAAAAAGCATCAGAAATTGGAGCTCATATTTTAAGTGGGAATGTATTTGAAACTCGTGCTCTAGATGAATTATTACCAAATTGGAGAGAATTAAATTCTCCAATCAAAACAAAAGTGACTAAAGAAAAATTTTTATTTTTAAGAAAAACCAAATCTTTAAGTTGGCCAACTTGGCTACTACCTGCTGTACAACAAAATCATAAAAATTATATTATTAGTCTTGCAAATTTATGTAGATGGCTTGCTGAACAAGCGGAGAATCTAGGTGTAGAAATTTTTCCAGGATTTCCAGCAAGTGAAATTTTATATAACGAAGATGGATCTGTTAAAGGTGTTGCAACTCAAGATATGGGTATAGACAAAGATGGTAATAAAAAAGATAGTTTTGAACCTGGTATTGAACTTTTAGGTAAAGTAACTGTTTTTGCAGAAGGTTGCAGAGGTCACTTAGGCAAACAATTGATTGAAAAATTTGAATTAAACAAAGGTAAAGATCCTCAACAATATGGAATTGGTTTTAAAGAAATTTGGGAAATAGAGGATAAAAATCATGAAGAAGGCTTAGTTATGCATACAGCTGGATGGCCATTAGATAACAATACATATGGTGGTAGTTTTATGTATCATGCAGAAAATAAACAAGTTTTTTTAGGTTATGTAATTGGTCTAGATTACAAAAATCCACATTTATCACCTTATGATGAATTTCAGAGGTTTAAAACACATCCAGCAATTAAAAAAATTATAGAAGGTGGAAAAAGGATATCTTACGGTGCAAGAGCTTTAATTGAAGGTGGATTTCAAAGTTTGCCAAAAATGTTCATGCCCGGAGCTTTGTTAGTTGGTTGTGATGCTGGAACTTTAAATATGCCAAAAATTAAAGGCTCTCATACAGCGATGAAAAGTGGGATGATTGCAGCTGAAACTATTAATGAACATTTAAAAGAAAACAAAGATTTATCTATTTATGAAGATAAATTTAAAAATAGCTGGTTACATAAAGAGCTTTATGAAGCTCGGAACGTGAAACCTAGTTTTAGTTGGGGATTAATTTTAGGAATAATTTTCACAGGTATCGATCAAATTTTATTTAGAGGAAAACTTCCTTTTACACTTAAACATAAACATGCTGATCATGAAACATTAAAACCTGCAAATAAAATGCCTAAAATAGATTATCCAAAGTATGATAATATCATAACTTTTGACAAAACTAGCTCAGTATATCTCACAGGTACTAATCACGCAGATAATCAGCCTGTTCATTTGAAACTTAAAGACCCTGATTTACCGATCAATTATACGTTAGAAAAATTTGATGAACCTGCTCAAAGATATTGTCCTGCAGGGGTTTATGAAGTTCAAAGAGAAAATGATGTAAATAAATTTGTAATTAATTCTCAAAATTGTATCCATTGTAAAACATGTGATATTAAAGAACCTTCTCAAAACATAACTTGGGTTACACCAGAAGGAAGCGGTGGTCCAAGATATGGAAATATGTAATTAAGATAAATCTATTGCAAACTTCTTTAAAGTTTCAATAGGAAGATGTTTTAAGGTATTTTTATGAGTTCTTTTTAGGAATATTGGACATCCCTTACCTGCTTCAACAGCCTTAGCGTACCAACTAGCACACACACACCAACCGTCTCCATCTTTTAATCCTGGAAATCCAAATTCTGGATGTGGAGTAATCAAATCATTTCCTGCTTCTTTTAACCATTCCAAAAACTCAGTTGTTACTTTTGCACAAACTGTATGAACACCATGATCATTTTCATCAGTGTTACAACAGCCATCACGAAACCAACCTGTTAAAGGATCATTTGAACATTCCTCTAGGTCTTCATTTAGAACATTTTTTTGTTTATTCTTTGTAGACATTGAAAATATCCTCATCTATTGTAGCATTAAAAGAAATAGATCTTCTCTCTTCTTCAGTTCCTTTAAAAGGATATACAGAATGCATTAGGTAATGAGGAAAAAAATAAAAATCCCCTACCACTGGTTTAATAAACATAGAACTTTCTGATAAAAACATTCTAGATCCATGAATTAAGTTTAAGTTCCCACCAAAATAATCTTGTTCTTTTTTATTTTCTTTTTGTGAATGCTCACCTAAATTTTTTGGAACTTTTAAAAAGCCTGCACCAGATATATGCCCAGAATGCCAATGGACAGGGTTATATTCGTTCTGATATTGTCTTA
>CACNFL010000030.1 GCA_902619745.1 uncultured Pelagibacteraceae bacterium | reverse complement strand
CTGAACAGAATTTGTTCCTTCATAGATTGGGGTAATACGATTATCTCTATATAATTGCTCTATTCCTTGGTCTTTAGTGTACCCATATCCACCATGTATTTGCATCGCGTCGTTCGTAATTTCCATAGCTAAATCTGTAAATAATGATTTAACAACTGGTGTCATCAATGAAACATAATCCAAAGCTTCTTGTTTAATCTTTTCATCTGGATGATAAAGGCTCACCTCAGTTTGTTGTGATAACCAAAAACATAAAGCTCTTTCTCCTTCAATAATTGACTTCATATTAAGTAAAGATCTTCTAATATCCGCATGATCAATTATAAAGTCTGCACCATTTGTAGATTTTGAATTATTTGTTTTTCCTTGCTTTCTCTCTTTTGCATAAGCAACTGAGTTTTGATAAGCAATTTCAGAAATTCCTAAACCTTGAATGCCTACTACTATTCTCTCAAGGTTCATCATGGTAAACATAGCACTAAGACCTTTGTCTTTGTTACCAATCATATAACCAGTTGCTTCATCAAAATTTAACACACATGTTGCTGAACCCTTTATTCCCATTTTACTCTCTATAGATCCTGTTGAAATTCCATTTCTTTGACCAACACTACCATCTTCATTTACAATAAATTTTGGTACTAAAAATAAACTAATTCCTTTAGTGCCCGCAGGAGAGTCCGTTGATCTTGCTAAAACTAAATGAATAATATTTTCAGTTAAGTCATGATCACCAGAAGTTATAAAAATCTTTTGACCACTAATTTTATAGGTGTCATCAGATTGTTTGTCGGCTTTGGTTTTTAACAAACCTAAGTCTGTACCACAGACTGGTTCTGTTAAACACATAGTGCCACTCCATTTACCTTCGACGATCTTTGGTAAATATTTATCTTTAATTTCATCTGAAGCATGATGATTAATACAATTATAGGCACCAATACTAAGTTCACTATATAATTTAAATGACAAACTGGCTGAGGAAAGCATTTCATCAAAGAACGCGCTTACTGTTTTTGGCATTCCTTGGCCTCCATATTTGGGGTCACAAGACAATGACGTCCAACCATCTTCAATGTATTTCTGATATGCTTCTTTGTAACCCGGTGGTGTTCTGACAACACCATTTTCTAAAATTGCTGGATTTTCGTCACCTGCTTTAGCAAGAGGTAAAATTAAATTTTGATTTATTTTAGCTGCTTCTTCTAAAATATCTTTAACAAGATCTGCACTCACCTCATTATATTTTTCAAGCTCATTATAATTCTTATTATCTCTTAATTTTTCAAAGAGAAACATCATATCTTTTACTGGTGCGGTGTAACTTGGCATATTTAAAGCTTAGAATAATTCTAGTTTTATTGCAATTTTGAAATTATCGCATCACCCATTGCTGTTGTGGAAGTCTCTTTCATACCCTCTGACATTATATCTTTAGTTCTTAACCCATCATTTAAAACATCTTGAACTGCTTTTTCTAAAATATCTGCTTCTTTATCAAGATCTAAAGAATATCTTAGTGCCATAGCAAAGCTCAAAATAGAAGCGATTGGATTTGCTATCCCTTTACCAGCTATATCTGGAGCTGACCCGTGTATAGGCTCGTACATCGCTCTCATCTCACCATCTTTATTTTTTGCGCCTAAAGATGCTGATGGTAAAAGACCTAAAGATCCCGTTAACATTGAAGCTTGGTCTGACAACATGTCTCCAAACAAATTATCTGTTACAATTACATCAAATTGTTTTGGGTTTCTTAAGAGCTGCATAGCACAATTGTCTGCTAACATATGACTTAATTCTACATCTTTGTATTCTTTTTCATGAAGTTCTTGGACTTCTTCTTTCCACAATTGTCCTGCTTCCATCACATTTGATTTTTCACACGAAGTAACCTTGTTTGATCTTTTTCTAGCTAAATCAAAAGCGATCCTAGCTACTCTAGTAATTTCACTAGTCGTATAAGTGTGTGTATTAATTCCTTTTCTTTCTCCATTTTCAATTGGCTTAATTCCTCTAGGTTCACCAAAATATATACCACCCGTTAACTCTCTTACTATCATTATATCTAGTCCTGAAACTACCTCTGGCTTTAGGGTTGAAGCATCAACTAATTGTTTAAAACAAATTGCAGGCCTTAAGTTAGCAAAAAGCTTTAATTCTTTTCTGAGTTTTAATAATGCTCTTTCTGGTTTTTTGGAAAATTCTAAGTTATCCCATGTAGGACCACCAACTGCTCCAAGCATAATTACTTCACTTTCTAGTGCTTTGTAAAAAACCTCATCAGTGATTGGGGTACCGTGTTTATCATAAGAACAACCACCAACTAGCTCCTGATCAATTTCAAAATCTAAAGATTTTTTATCATTAAACCAGTTAATAATTTTTTTTACCTCAGCTATTACCTCCGGACCAATACCATCACCAGGAAGTAAAAGTATTTTTCTTTTTTTTACTTTAATCATTAAATACCCAAGGCTTTTCGTTTTTTAAATTTGTTTCAAACTTTTCTATTTTTTCTGATTTTTTTAGCGATAAAGCGATATCATCAAGTCCTTCTAACAAACATTTTTTCTTAAATGGATCAACTTCAAATTTTAGCTCATTATTTCCATAAACTATTTTTTCCTTTTGCAAATCAATAGAAATTTCTTCTTGTCTATTTGCGTATTCAGATAGCTCTTTTATTTTTTCTTCTTCAAGGATTATAGGCAAAATTCCATTTTTAAAACAATTACTAAAAAAAATATCTGCATAACTTGAACTTATTACACAAGTAATTCCAAAATCTAATAAAGCCCAAGGAGCATGTTCTCTTGATGAACCACATCCAAAGTTTTTTCCAGCAATTAAAATTTTAGATTGATTAAATGGATCTTTGTTTAACACAAAATCATTTATTTCTTTACCTTGATCATCGTATCTCATTTCAAAAAACAAATTTTTTCCGAGACCAGTTCTTTTGATAGTTTTTAAAAACTGTTTTGGAATTATCATGTCTGTATCAATATTTACAATTGGTAAATAAGCTGGGATACTTTTTAATTTATTAAATTTTTGCATTTAATTTTGATACTTTCTGACATCATCTAAATTACCTGAAATTGCAGCTGCTGCAGCCATTCCTGGACTAACTAGATGGGTTCTACCACCTCTACCTTGTCTTCCCTCAAAATTTCTATTTGATGTAGAGGCGCATCTTTCTTCTGGCTTTAATTTATCGGCATTCATCGCTAAACACATAGAGCAACCTGGTTCTCTCCATTCAAACCCTGAGCTAACAAAAATTTTATCTAGTCCTTCTTGCTCTGCTTGTTCTTTAACTAAGCCTGACCCTGGAACTACTATAGCATTAACATGCGATGATACTTTTTTATCTTTTAGGATTTTTGCTGCTTCTCTCAAATCTTCTATTCTGCCATTAGTACAACTACCAATAAATACTTTATCTATTTTTATATCTGTGGCTGCCATGTCAGGTTTTAGACCCATATACTTTAAAGCTCTTTCAATTGAATTTTTTTTATCTTCATCGGTCTCATTATTTGGATTTGGAACTTTTCCATCAATTGTTATTACATCTTGTGGTGACGTGCCCCATGTAATCATGGGTAAAATTTCATTTGCATTAAGGCTAATTTCTTTATCAAAACTAGCATCAGCGTCTGTTTTTAAAGTTTCCCAATAGTTCAAAGCTTTATCCCAATTTTTACCTTTTGGAGACATTGGTTTTCCTTTTAAATATTCAAAAATTTTTTCATCTGGTGCAATTAATCCTGCTCTTGCACCACCTTCAATTGTCATATTGCAAATAGTCATTCTTTGCTCAACACTTAAAGATCTTATCAAATCTCCAGCATATTCCACAACAGATCCTGTTCCACCAGCTGTACCTATTTTTCCAATTATTTGAAGTATTACATCTTTAGAAGTAACTCCTAAAGGAAGTTCACCATTAACATTAATTCTAAAATTTTTAGCTTTCTTCTGAACTAGTGTTTGGGTTGCTAAAACATGTTCAACTTCTGAAGTTCCTATTCCAAATGCTAAAGCACCAAATGCTCCATGCGTTGCGGTATGGCTGTCTCCACAAACAATAACTGTACCTGGTTGAGTAAAACCTTGTTCAGGTCCTATGATATGAACGATACCTTGCCTCTTATCATCCATACCAAATAACTGAACACTGAATTCTTTACAATTTGCCTCTAATGTATCAACTTGAATTTTTGACTCTTGATCTGATATACCTTTTGATCTGTCAGTTGTTGGAACATTATGATCTGCAACTGCTAAAGTTAAATTTGGGTGTCTTACTTTTCTATTAGAATTTCTTAATCCTTCAAAAGCTTGGGGGCTTGTTACCTCATGAATTAAATGTCTATCTACAAAAAGTAAAGATGTGCCATCATCTTGTTGATCAACTAGATGATCGTTCCAAATTTTATCGTATAATGTTGTAGACATTGAAAAAAAAATTATTTTTTTTCTGTAGAGCTTTCTGATTTTTGTTCTTCTTTAGGTGCCTCTGCTGCTGAAGCTGCCTCTTCTTTAGATACTACTTCTGCTTTAGGAGCCTCTGCTACTGGTGCTGCTTCTGCTTTAGGAGCCTCTTCTTTAGTTGCTTCAACTGCAGGAGCTACATTTTCCTCTGTAACTGTTTCTGGTTTTGCCTCGATATCAATACCAATTTTTTTTCTAATTTTTTCTGCAATCCTTGCTGATTTACCAGTTCTGTCTCTTAGATAATAAAGTTTTGCTCTTCTTACTTTACCTGATCTAATAACCTTAATTGAGTCAATTAAAGTTCCAAATAGTGGGAAAGTTCTCTCAACACCCTCTCCAAATGAAATTTTTCTAACCGTAAAAGATGAGTTTAGATCTCTGCTTTTTTTAGCAATACACACTCCCTCAAAATATTGAATTCTTTCTTTTTTACCCTCGGTAATTCTCACACCAACTTTAACAACGTCTCCAGGATAAAATTCTGGAATTTTTTTCTCTGAAAGAATTTTGTTAACGTTATGCTGGTTTATTTCTTCAATTGTTTTCATGTTAATATTTATCAAATTAATTCTTCTTATATTTTTCCCACAAATCTGGTCTTCGGACGCGTGTTATAGCCTCAGATTGAGATAAACGCCAGTGTTTAATTTTATTATGATCACCTGATAATAGCACGTCTGGTACAGCTTTTTCCTCCCAAATTTGAGGTTTTGTATACTGAGGGTACTCTAGAAGACCATTTTCAAAGGTTTCATCTAATTTAGAGTTTTCATTTCCTAATACACCTGGGAGCAATCTTAAAATACTATCTATAACTACATATGCCGCTGACTCCCCACCTGACAAAACATAATCTCCAATACTAATTTCCTCAATATTTCTTGTTGAAAGTATTCTTTCATCCACACCTTCAAAATGACCACAAATTAAAGACAGAGATTTTTCATTAGCTAGCTCTTTTGCTAAATTTTGATCAAATTTTTTTCCTTTTGGTGATAAGTATAAAATTCTCTCACTCTCATTTTTGTTTTCATCTAAAGACTTTGCAAGAACATCTGCTTTTAACAACATCCCTGAACCACCCCCATAAGGTGTGTCATCTACTGTTTTATGTTTATCATCAGCTGCATCTCTTATATTTACAACTTTAAGTTTCCATAAATTATTTGATAAAGCTTTTCCATAAAGTCCTTTAGATAAAGGACCAGGAAAAACCTCTGGATAAAGTGTAAAC
>CACNFL010000029.1 GCA_902619745.1 uncultured Pelagibacteraceae bacterium | reverse complement strand
CCATCTAAGAAATATTTGATTGTAAAATCGTATGAACGTGAACAACTCCAATTGTAATATTTGGTTTTTTTTTATCAAAAACCACGAGTGATGTAATTTTTCTGCTATTCATCAATGATAAAGCTTTAACCGCTAGTTCATTTTTTTCAATGGATACTGGTTTTTTTGTCATAATCTCTTTAATTAACAAATTTTGGAAGTTTGGATTTTTTTGACTTACCCTTCTTATATTGCCGTCTGTTACGATACCATTTGTTTTCTTACTTTTATCTCTTACAACTAAAATTCCTAATTTTTTTTCACTTAAAATTTTTAAAGCTTTGCTTGATTTTAAATTTTCATTAACAAAAGGTATATTAGTCCCTGTTATCATTATATCATCAACAGTTTTTAACTGAGCACCAAGACTTCCAGACGGATGTAACTTTTTAAAATCTAGTTTTCCAAACTTCTTATATTTCATTGTAGCAATTGCCAACGCATCACCTAATGCAAGTTGAGATGTTGTACTTGAAGTTGGAACAATTCCTGCAGCTTCTTTAACAATTGGTATTAAAAGTTTGATATCTGAGGCTTTATACAAAACCGATTCTTTTTTTGAAACTATACCAATAAGTAAAATTTTATTTCTTTTTGCATATTGGATTATATTTTTAAGTTCTTTTGTTTCCCCCGAATTACTTATAAGTATTAAAATATCTTTTTTAGAAATCATTCCCAGATCTCCATGAGAAGCCTCACTTGCTGAAAGATTAAATGAAGGAGTTCCAACAGAGGCAAGTGTTGCTGCAATTTTTGATGCTATCAAGCCACTTTTTCCTACCCCACATAAAATTACTTTCGACTGACATTTTGATATTTGAACAACTGCATCATTAAAAGAGTTATTGATACTTTTTTTTAGCTGTTGCAAAGCTTTTATTTCTAAATTAATTACATCTTTAGCTGTTAAGATAAATTTTTTTTTATTCATTAGTGAGACCAGATATCATCCTTAAATAATGCTAAATCAAGATCAACTCTTGTTTTCAAAAATTTTAAACAATCTTCATATAGTTTAACTCTATTTTCTCTTTCAAGTATTTTGTAAAGTTCATCGTGAATTTTATGAAGATATATTACATCATTCGCACAATACTTTAATTGAGCTGGAGATAATTCTCCACCAAAATCAGAGCTTTGGAATTGTTTACTAATATCTATATTAACAAATTCTTTAATTAAGGTTTTTAATGAATGGTTATCAGAGTAAGATCTCGCAAGTTTAGAAGCAATCTTAGTATCAAGAATATTAATTGTTTCTGTATTCAGATAATATTTAATATGAGCTAGATCTGCACGTGAAAAATGAAAAATCTTTGTAATTTTTTCATCACTTAATATCTTTACTAGATTTGGAGCTTCATAATTATTTCTATCAAATTGAACTATATGCGCTTCTGAATTTCCAGAGGATAACTGAATTAAACATAAAGGATCACGTCTTACGTTCAGACCCATAAATTCACCATCGATAGCAATTCGATTGCCCAAATCAAGATTCTCAGGTATATCCCCTTTGTGAAGCTGAATATTATTGCTCATTTTAAACATATATATATGAAAGCAAAAAATTGTCTATGAAAGCAAAAAATGTTTTGATTTTTGGATGTTCAGGCCAAATAGGTCGTTCAATTGTGAGGAAATTAACTAAGGAAAATTATACTGTAACTGCTGTTACTAGAAATATTCATCAAAAAGGTCTTGTTTTAAAAACTCTTGGTAATGCAGGCTTTATTAATATTGTTGAGTCTAATATATTTGATGAAACAAAAATAAGAGAACTTTTTAAAAAAGCAGATATTTGTATTAACCTAGTAGGAATTTTATATGAACAAAAAAAGGGTAATACATTCAAGAATATACACACAGTTTTTCCATCACTTTTAGCAAAACTTTCTAAAGAGTATAAACTTAAGCATTTTATACACTTATCAGCTTTAGGAATAAATGAGGCGATAGACTCTGAGTATGCAAAAAGTAAACTTAATGGAGAGAATGAAATTTTTGCAAACTTTCCTTTAGCAACAATTCTAAGGCCATCTATAGTTTACAGTGTAGAGGATCAATTCACGACTTCATTTATGTCATTATTAAGCAAACTCCCTTTTTTTCCTCTATATTATGGAGGTAATACGCGTTTTGCTCCTATTCATGTTTCAGATTTAACTGATACAATAAGTTATATAATTTCAAATAATATTTATTCAAAAATCATTGAATGTGTTGGTCCTGAAATTATTTCTTTTAAAGAGATTTTAGAAAGATTGCTTAATCTAATTGACAAAAAAAGAATATTACTTCCTATACCATTACCAATAGCAGAATTATCAGCAAGAATTTTTGAAATATTGCCCAAACCTCTAATTACAAGTGATCAATTAAGACTTTTAAAATATGACAATATTTTATCCGGCAAATATAAAACTAATTCAGATATTGGTATTCCAAGTAGAAGATATTTCAATGATGAAGTGAAAAAATATTGCTATATGTGGAGAGAAGGTGGTCAATTTTCTACTGATAAATATATTTCTATTAAAGACTCAAAAAAAAAGTCTAATCAAAATTAAGCCGATTTAATTTTCTTTTCTATAAATTCTGGTACTTCATCTTTATCAGTAGCCTCTTCTTTTTTCCCTTTTGGTTGATAAGCATAAAGTAGGTGCAACTTACAATATGAAAAATCTTTTAAAGAAGATCGTCCACAGAAATAAAAAGATTTTTCATTTGGATGACCAATTGGCCACTTACATGAATTTTCATCAAGTTCTTCAAGTTGTTTAGGATTTTCTGGCTCAAAATCTTTTTCTATTATTAAAGATTTGAATTTACTTTTACGACCTCTAGTAGATTTAATATTCTGCTCATTTGAATTTCTTTGAAAATTTTGGTTAGAAGTAGCTGTTCGAGTTTTTATTTTTGCAGATAAATTAAGCCTGTGAGCCTTGCCAATGACAGCATTTCTACTTATGCCTCCAATAATCTCAGCAATCTGACTTGCTGTATTTCCTTTGCCCCAAAGTTCTTTCAATTTTTCTACTTTTTCTTCTGTCCAACTCATTTAACTACATATTGTATATTTATTTTTTAATACAACAATATACTGATATAAAATTGAATTAAACAAACAAAAAATGTGACTTATCAACACTTAATTAATAATTAAGCATGTATAAATTTTCAATCTCAACTTGTATTAATAATTAAACTAAATAAAACAAATTAAACTTATGAGTTATTTGGCAAAAAATTATAATAGAAAAAAAATTTCCTTTAAATACGGTAAAGGTAGCTATCTATATTCAATTGATAAAAAAAAATATTTAGATTTTGTACAAGGAATAGCTGTTAATTCTTTAGGCCATGCGCATCCTAAATTAGTTAAAACTATAAAAGATCAGTCAAAAAAATTATGGCATGTATCAAATGCGTTTCAAATTCCTGAGGGAGAAATATTAGCTAAAAAGATATGTAAAAAAACTTTTGCTGATTATGTAATGTTTCAAAATAGTGGAGCTGAAGCTACTGAAGCAGCAATTAAAGTTGCTAGACGATATTTTTACTCTATAGGCAAACCAAATAAAAATAGAATTTTGTGCATTAAAAACTCCTTCCATGGAAGAACTTTGGCAGCAATTTTTGCTAGTGGATCAAAGAAAATGACAGAGGGATTTGGTCCAAAAGTAACAGGTTTCGATCATTTCAGTTTTGGAGATCATAATTCTCTTAAAAAAAAAATTAATATAAATACAGCTGCTATTATGGTTGAAACAATTATGGGCGAGGGTGGTATAAAAGTTATACCAGATTGGTGCTTAAAAGAATTAAGAGCATTATGTAACAAGAAGAAAATATTGTTAATTCTTGACGAAGTTCAGTGTGGAATTGGAAGATCTGGCGATTTCTTTGCTTTTGAAAAATCAAAAGTAAAACCTGATATTGTACCTATTGCAAAAGGAATTGGTGGAGGGTTTCCTATTGGAGCAGTTTTAATGAATAAGAAAGTTGCTTCAGGAATGATACCAGGTACTCATGGGTCAACATTTGGAGGAAACCCTTTGGCTATGTCAGTTGGAAATGCTGTGATGGATATTATATCAAATAAGAAATTTTTAAATAATGTAAAAAGTTTATCTAAATATTTTTTATTAAAATTAAATAAAATTCAAAAAATATCCAAATATAATTAAGCAAATAAGAGGAAAAGGTTTTTTGATCGGAATACAGTTATATAAAGATCAAACTGAATTTATTAAAAAATTGATGAATAATCAACTACTTACTATTCGTGCAGCGGAAAATGTCGTTCGAATTTTACCTCCATTAAATGTTAAGAAAAAAGAAATAGATTTAGCAATAAAAATTATTGAAAAGGTCTGCTCACAGATAAAATAATATGAAACACTTCATTAATTTAAAAGATATACCCGCAAAAGATTTGAGGAAGATTATTACTGACGCCAAGAAAAGAAAAAGTTTAAGAAAAAAACTTAGCACTCTTGAAGTTGACAATGGAGCACCTCTTAAAGGTAAGATTTTGATCCAAATGTTTGAAAAAGCAAGTTCGAGAACAAGAATTAGTTTTTATTTAGCAATAAAACAGCTAGGAGGAGGTACTTTAACTTTACGCTCTAATGAACTTCATTTAGGTCAAGGCGGAGAAAGTATTGCTGATACTGCTAAAATTCTATCTACCTATGGCGATGGTTTTATGATGAGAACTGATAATGATAAAAAAATAGAAGACTTTAAAAAATATTTATCAGTACCAATTATTAATGGTTTAAGCCCATCGTCACATCCTACACAAGTTTTATCTGATATTTTTACAGTTGAAGAAATAAAGAAAAAACCTATTTCAAAATTAAATATTTGTTGGATAGGTGAAATAATGTTTTGGATAGTTTAATAGCTGCATCAGTAAAATTTTCTTTTAAGCTAAGTATTGGTTGCCCTAAAAAATTTGAACCAGGAAAAGAAGTTAGAGCATGGGTCAAAAAAAATAATAAAAAAATCTATATTTATAATGATGCTAAAAAAGCACTGTCCGGTGCTGATGTAATTTTTTCTGATAAAGTTATTTCTTTAAATGATAAAGTTAATAAGAAGAAAAAAATACAAGCATTTAAAAATTTCAAAATTGATAAAAATTTAATGAAATATGCAAAAAAAAGTTGTATTTTTTTACACTGTCTGCCTAGAGGAGATGAGGTGAGTGATGAAGTTTTCTTAGGTAAAAAATCTCATGTATGGCAACAAGCACTCAATAGAGTTCACGTTCAAAAAAGTATTTTATTATATTGTTTTGGAAAATTAAGGTAGCGGGAGAGGGCTGTCTGAATTCTCATTTAGATATTTTATTACAGAGGCTCTATCTTTTTCTTTTCTAAGACCTGCATATGCCATTTTTGTTCCTTTTATCCATTTAGCCGGTTTAATTAAAAATCCATTCAGTTCTTCAAAAGTCCAATTCTTATCATATGCAGTTAGCGCTTTAGAATATTTATAGTCTTCAATCGCTCCAACTTTTCTTCCTACAACATTATATAAAGCTGGACCTATAGCATTTTTCCCCCCTTTAACAATTGAATGGCAAGCTGCACATTTTTTAAAAACTTTTTCACCATGCGCAATATCTCCCAGGGCCATCAATGCCGATATATCAATTTTGTCTGACGTCGTGCTTGAGCTAGTTGTGGATACAGTAGTGGCAGTTTCTACTTCAACTGAATAACCAGGTGTTTCAGGTTTCTCTACATGGAATATGACATCAGATAATTTTCCAATACCAATAACAAGCAGAGCAACCATTAAA
>CACNFL010000028.1 GCA_902619745.1 uncultured Pelagibacteraceae bacterium | reverse complement strand
AAGAAAAGTGATAAAAAAAGAAAATGTTGATGATATTGACCTAGCAACAAATTTAACTCCCTCGGAAGTTTGTGAGGCTCTTAAAAACAAACAAATAAGTTATTACGAAACAGGAATTGAACACGGAACTATAACTGCAACAATTGACGAATATAAATACGAAATTACTTCTTTAAGGAAAGATGTCTCAACTGATGGAAGGCATGCTGAAGTAGAATTCTCTTTAGATTGGAAGGAAGATGCCTCTAGAAGGGATTTTACTATCAATTCAATTTATGCAGATGGCGATGGTAATTTATTTGATCCATTTAACGGTAAAAAAGATTTGGAGGATGGGTATATTAATTTTATTGGCAATGCGGAAAAAAGAATTCAAGAGGATTATTTACGTATTTTGAGGTATTTAAGATTTTATTTAAATTACTCAAATCATAAGCACCAGCCAGAAATAATAAAAAATATAAAAAAAAATATTGATGGAATTTCAAATATATCATCTGAAAGGTTAATCGATGAACTAAAAAAAATAACTAGTTCAAATGGATTTTTAAAACTCTTTAAAGATAAAGAAAGTTTAGAACTCGTAGAAATAATTTTCCCTCAATTAAAGAATATTAAAAATTTTAAAAAACAAAATTCTTATGCTGTAGAGAATTTTTTAAAAATTGACTTTATATTCTTGATTGCGCTTTTAGTGATTGATGGGACTGATAATGCTGATTATTTTCTTTATAAATTTAAAATATCTAACAAAGAAAAGAAAAGATTAAAATTGATAGATCTTTTTTATAGAGAAAAAGTAACTCTAAATAGCTTTACAGAGAAAAATTTGAATAAACTTTTTTATTTTAATGGGCGACAGGCTGTAATAGATATAATTAATTTTAAAATTTTTAACTCAAACAAAGTAGAGAAAAAACTAATTAAACTATTAGATAATTATAAAGAGAAAACTATTCCAACTTTGCCAATAGGGGCTGATCTACTAATGTCTAAATTTCAAATTCCTGAGGGTAAAACTTTAGGTAATAAATTAAAAAAAATAGAAGAAACTTGGGTTCAAAATGGATTTCAAATTTCAGATAAGCAAGTACAGCAAATAGTTAAAAGTTAAATATATTTAACGTCTTTAATTTCAAAATTTTTTACACCAGAGGGTGTATTTATTTCAACTAAATCACTTTTATTTTTTCCAATCAAGCCTTTACCAATTGGTGATTGAAAGAAAATCAGTTTTTGTTTTAAATCTGCCTCATCTCTTCCAACAATTTTATAATTAATTTTTTCACCAGTATCTAAATCTTCTAAATAAACTGTAGATCCAAAAATTACTTTTCCTTCATTGTTTAGTTTTGTAACGTCAATAACATTTGCTCTTGCAATAATATCGTTAATTTCTGTAATTCTTCCCTCGTTATGAGATTGTTCTTCTTTAGCTGCATGATATTCAGCATTTTCTTTAAGGTCTCCATGGGATCTTGCTTCAGCAATTGCAGCTACTATCTCAGGTCTTTTTTTTTCTTTTAAAAAAACTAATTCTTCTTTTAGTTTATTTAATCCGTTTAATGTTATTGGCTCTTTATCCATTTTTTTATTTCCATTTTGCAACCGGAGGTAATGACATCAAAATTCCTTCAACATTACCACCAGTTTGTAGTCCAAATTTTGTTCCTCTATCGTAGAGCAAATTAAATTCTGCGTATCGACCTCTTTTAATATACTGAAACTCTTTATCTTTTAAAGTCCATTTTCTTTTTAATTTTTTTTTAATTATTTCATTAAATAGCATTTGAAACGTAACACCAACATCTCTGACAAATTTAAAGTCATTTTCAAAATTATCATTTTTATAGTCAAAAAAGATTCCACCTATGCCTCTTGTCTCTTTCCTGTGAGGTAGATAAAAGTATTCATCACACCACTTTTTATATTTTTTATAATAATTTTTATTATGTCTATCGCACATTGCTTTTAATATTTTATGAAAATTTTTCTTCTCTTTTTCATCTTTTATTGCTGGGGTTACATCCATTCCTCCACCAAACCAATTCTTTGTTGTGCAAATAAATCTGGTATTAAAGTGCATTGCAGGAATATGGGGATTTTGCATATGCATAACTACTGATATTCCTGATGCCCAAAATCTAGGATCCTTACTTGCGCCTGGTATATTCTTTTGAAATTGCTTAGGAAATTTTCCATAGACCTTTGAAAAATTTACTCCTACTTTTTCGAAAATTTTTCCATTTTTAAGAATTCTATATTCACCACCACCCTCATCTTTTTTAATGCTTCTATTCCAAGAAGTTGATTGAAAATTTACTTTGTTTTTTTCAATTTTTAAAATGTCTTCACATATTGTATTTTGTAATAGCTTAAACCAATTACTCGCTAAGTCTTTTTTGATTGAAGTATCCATTTTATATTAATTCTATTTGACGCAAACTTTCTGCCAAAACAATGGCAACAGACGATGCAATGTTAAGAGATCTTACTTGGTTATTCATTGGTATTTTTAAACGATTTTTAATAATTTTATGTACCTTTTCGGGTACCCCAGCACTTTCTCTTCCAAACAAAATAGTATCATCAGGCTTAAATTTAAATTTAGTATAATTTATTGAACCCCTAGTTGTCATTAATATGATTCTCTGTTTTTTCTTTGCCTCAAAAAATTTTTCTGAACTTTGATAAAACTCTATTTGACTATAATCCATATAGTCCATAACCACTCTTTTAAAACGTTTGTCTGATAATAGAAAGCCACATGGTTCAATTATTTCTAATTTAGCACCCAAACAAGCACAGGTTCTTATGATTGCAGCAGTATTCTGAGGTATATCAGGCTCATACAAAGCTATTTTGGGTCCTAAAATTGTTGAATTCTGTGTCATTCTTTCAGTAGTAAAATAATTATTTTATATTATATGAATTCGTATATTAACTATTTTAAATCAAAAAGAGATAATAATAAAAGCTACTAAAAGTGTCTGAAAAAAAAACAAAAAGAAGAGATTTTTTATTTACAGCTACCACAGCTGTGGGAGCTGTTGGTGCCGCTGCAGTAGTGTGGCCAATGATAGATCAAATGAATCCAGATGCTTCTGTTAAAGCATTAGCTAGTACAGAGGTTGATGTAAGTTCATTAACACCTGGAAATACATTGACTGTTTTATGGAGAGGGAAACCAGTTTTTATAAGAAGAAGAACTCAAGAAGAAATTGATGAAGCAAGATCTGTCAAGATGGAGGATTTAATTCATCCTGAAAAAGATGAAGATAGAGCAAAAAACCCTGAGTGGCTTGTTATGTTAGGTGTATGCACCCACCTTGGATGTGTACCTCTAAATGATAAAGGTGATTATAATGGTTGGTTCTGTCCATGTCATGGATCTCATTATGATACTTCTGGAAGAATTAGAAAAGGACCAGCGCCTTGGAATATGGAAGTGCCTAAATATGAATTCGTTGATACAAACACAATTAAAATTGGATAATGAAAAATGAGTGACCACGATTACAGACCAAAATCGAAGGTAGGACAATGGTTTAATGATCGATTGCCACTATTAACTCTTGCAAATCATTTAACAGATTATCCAACTCCTAAGAATTTAAACTATTGGTGGACATTTGGTGGAATTTTAACTTTCTGTTTAATTACTCAAATTGTAACAGGATTAACTCTTGCAATGCATTATATTGCTCATGCTGATATGGCTTTTGAAAGTGTAGAGCATATCATGCGTGATGTTAACTATGGATGGTTAATCAGATACATTCATGCAAACGGCGCTTCAATGTTTTTCCTGGCGGTCTATATTCATATATTTAGATCATTATTCTACGGTTCTTATAAATCTCCAAGAGAAATAATATGGATTTTAGGAATAATAATTTATTTATTAATGATGGCTGCAGCTTTTATGGGTTATGTCTTGCCATGGGGTCAAATGAGTTTTTGGGGAGCAACAGTTATTACAAATTTATTTAGCGCTATTCCTCTGGTTGGAGAGGGAATAGTTACTTGGTTATGGGGTGGTTATTCAGTTGACAACCCTACTTTAACTAGATTTTTTACTTTGCATTATTTAATTCCATTTTTAATTTTAGGATTAGTTGTTTTACATATATGGGCTTTACATGTTCCTGGTAATAACAATCCAGTTGGAATAGATATAAAAAAACCATCTAAAGACACAGTGCCTTTCCATCCCTACATTGTAATTAAAGATGGTTTTGCTTTATTAATGTTCATGATTGTGTTTGCATTCTTTGTATTTTACGCACCAAATATTTTAGGACATGCAGACAATTATATAGAGGCCAACCCAATGGTAACACCTGCACACATTGTCCCTGAATGGTATCTGTTACCGTTTTATGCAATATTAAGATCAGTTCCTGATAAATTGCTAGGAGTTGTTGCTATGTTATCTGCAATATTAATCTTGGCAGTTTTACCTTGGTTAGATACCTCAAAAATAAGATCAGCAGTATTTAGACCTTTATATAAACAATTTTACTGGATATTAGTTGCAGATGTTTTGATACTTGGTTATGTGGGTGCAATGCCAGCTGAAGGACTTTATTTGTTGATAGCACGAGTTGCAACAGCGTATTACTTTTTACATTTTTTAGTTATTCTTCCTGTTTTAGGTTTTAAAGAAAAAACTTTACCAGTGCCTTTAAGTATTACCGAACCCGTTCTCGGTGGTTCACCAAATTTAGCTGCCGCCAGAAATAAAGAAAGTAAAATAGAATAAGGTGAAAAGTTTATTTAAATTACTTTCTATAATAATCATAATTATTGCTTCAAATTCATATTCTTTTGCTGCTGAAAAAGTAGAATATTTAAAAACTGATTGGAGCTTTAAAGGTCTATTTGGAAAATTTGATAGAGCTTCTCTTCAAAGGGGTTATCAAGTTTATACTGAAGTATGTGCCTCATGTCACTCAATGAAGTATTTAAGTTACAGAAATTTAGCAGAGCCAGGTGGTCCAGAATTCTCTGAAGTTCAAGCCAAAGCTATAGCAGCCTCATTTGAGGTAACTGACGGCCCAAATTCTGATGGTGAAATGTTTACAAGGCCAGGAAAATTATCTGATAAATTTGTAATGCCATACGATAATGTAAAAGCTGCTCAAGCTGCAAATGGTGGTGCATATCCTCCTGACATGTCTGTTTTGGTCAAAGCAAGAGGTGGTGGTGTAGACTATATCTATTCCTTATTACAAGGTTATGAAGAAGCTCCTAGCAATGTATCTTTAGATGATGGAGTTTATTACAACAAATATATGTATGGAAATAAAATTAGAATGGCTGCTCCATTATCAGATGGATTAGTCGAGTATGGTGACGGAACAAATGCAACATTAGAACAGATGTCAAAAGATGTAACGACCTTCTTAATGTGGTCTGCTGAACCTCATTTAGAAGCTCGACATCAGATGGGCTTTAAAGCGATAGTCTATTTAATTATTCTTACTGTTTTAGTTTACTTTAGTATGAAAAAAATATGGTCACGTGTTAAATCTGAAGTTTAGTACGTCTCCATCTTTCACAATATAATCTTTACCTTCTAATCTCATTTTTCCGTTAGCTTTAGAATTTAACCACCCATCATTAGCTACAAAATCCTCATAAGATATAGTTTCAGCTCTAATGAAACCTTTTTCAAAATCTGTATGAATTTCTCCTGCAGCCTTAGGAGCAGTACAATTTTTTTGTATAGTCCAAGCCCTTGTTTCTTCAGGTCCAGAAGTAAAATACGTATCAAGTTCTAAAATTTTATAGCCTTTTTGAATTAACATACTTAGACCTGTATCTTTTAAACCAATCATATCCATATAATTTTTTTTTTCATCTTCTGCTAATTCATTTATTTGGTTT
>CACNFL010000027.1 GCA_902619745.1 uncultured Pelagibacteraceae bacterium | reverse complement strand
TTAAAAACTGGTCTGTCTAAATGTTTTTGTCCACCTTTCTTTGGCGTAACTCCACCAACAAGATTGGTTCCATATTTTATAGCTTGCTCTGAATGAAATGTTCCGTGTGAGCCAGTAAATCCCTGACAAATTACTTTAGTATTTTTATTTACCAAAACCGACATTTTATTTTATCGCCTCAACAATTTTCTTAGCAGCATCATCTAAATTTTCTGCAGAAATTAATTTTAATCCAGAATTATCAAGAATTTCTTTTCCTTCCTTGAAATTTGTACCTGCTAATCTTACAACTAAAGGTACACTAATATTAATTTCTTTAGCTGCATCAACTACTCCTTGAGCAAGGACATCACATCTCATTATTCCTCCAAAAATATTAATTAAAATACCTTTAACATTTTTATCTGAGAGAATTATCTTTAATGCAGCAGATACTTTTTCTTTGGATGCTCCACCGCCTACATCTAAAAAATTTGCTGGCTCTTTACCATACAATTTAATTATATCCATTGTTGCCATCGCTAACCCTGCTCCATTTACCATACAGCCAATACTTCCCTCTAGCTTGATATATGCAAGATCATGCTTGCTAGCTTCTATCTCGGTAGGATCTTCCTCATTTAAATCTCTTAATTCAACAATTTCTGGATGCCTGAATAAAGCGTTAGAGTCGAAATTAACTTTTGCATCTAAACAAACAATTTTTTCCTCTTTTGTCAAAATTAATGGATTTACTTCAACCATGTTTGCATCGGTATTCACAAACATTTTATATATTGATTTAATTAATGTTGTTGCTTGTTTTTTTACGTCTTCATTTAAATTAAAAATATTAATTATTTTTTCACAATCTGACTCAGAAATTTCATCACTCATATCAACTTTTGTAGTTGTAATTTTTTCAGGTGAACTGCTTGCAACTTCTTCAATGTCCATCCCTCCTTGGTCACTTGATATAAATGCAATTTTAGAACTTGCCCTATCAACCAGGCACGATAAGTAAAATTCTTTATCTATATTTGATGATTCTTCTACGTATAATCTTTTTACCTCTCTACCTTCAGGGCCAGTTTGATGAGTAACTAGTGTTTTTCCTAGTAATTCTTTAGCTGCAACCGTCAGTTCCTCGATAGAGTTTAAAATTTTTACACCACCAGCTTTTCCTCTACCTCCAGCATGGATTTGTGCTTTAAGCACATATTTCTCAGTTTTGAGTGCTTTTGCTTTTTGAATAAGTTCATCAACATTAAGCGCAAATACTCCTTCAGGAACTACAGCTCCATATTTTTTTAATATTTGTTTAGCTTGATGCTCGTGAATATTCATTATTATTTAGATAAATCAGGATCTATTTTAGATGCAGCTTCCCATAAAGCTTTTACAGCATCTATTGAATGCATAAATTCTTTTTTTTCTTTTTCATCTAAATCAATCTCTTCAATTTTTTCTACACCATCTTTTCCAATGACAACAGGAACACCTGCATAAACATTTTTCACACCATATTCTCCATTTAATTGTACAGCGCAGGGTAATAATTTTTTCTGATCATTCAAATATGCTTCAGCCATTTGAACACCTGAAGCTGCTGGTGCATAAAAGGCTGATCCTTTTTCTAAATATTTAACTATTTCCGCACCACCATCTCGCGTTCTTTGATTAATTTCCTCAACTCTTTCTAAAGAAATCTTTCCATCCTTTACAAGATCCAACAATGGTTTACCTGAAATTTTTGTAAATCTTGGCATAGGAACCATGGTGTCACCATGACCACCCATAACCATTGCCTCAATTTCTCTTACTGGCACATTTAGTTCTAATGATAAAAATAATTTAAATCTCGAACTATCTAAAATACCTGCCATACCAACAACTTTATTTGATGGCAAACCTGAAAATTTTTGAAATGCCATAACCATAACATCTAAAGGATTGGTGATACAGATCACAAAAGCGTTAGGAGCATTTTTCTTTACCCCCTCAGCAACTTGTTTAATAATTTTTAAATTAATTCCAAGAAGATCGTCTCGGCTCATTCCAGGTTTTCTTGGAACGCCTGCTGTAATTATTATTACATCTGAATCTTTTATGTCCTCATAGTTATCAGTTCCTGAAAACCTAACATTGAAACCATCTACAGATGAAGATTGTGCAATATCTAATGCTTTTCCTTTTGCAATACCACTAGCTACATCAAACAAAACCACTTCATTTACTAATTCTTTTGTTCCTATTAAATGTGCAAGAGTTCCACCTATTTGGCCAGCACCAATTAAAGATATTTTTGTCATTTATTTCCTTTATTTCATTGTTGGCATAACAAATTCCGCATTTGATCGGACACCTGAAGGCCATCTGGATGTTACTGTTTTAAGTTTAGTATAAAATTTTATTCCTTCCATACCATGCATTCCACTATCTCCAAATAATGATCTTTTCCAACCACCAAAACTATGGAATGCCATTGGAACTGGGATCGGCACGTTAATACCAACCATACCTACTTGAATTTTACTTGCAAAAGTTCTGCCTGCATCACCGTCTCTTGTATAAATACTAACTCCATTTCCGTACTCATGGTCGTTAATTAATTTTGCAGCTTCTTCAAAAGTTTTTACTCGAACAACTGATAAGACTGGACCAAATATTTCTTCTTTGTAAATTCTCATATCTTTATTTACATGATCAAATAAACATCCGCCTATATAGAAACCATTTTCATAACCTTGAAGTTTTAAACCTCTTCCATCAACCACTAGCTTTGCGCCTTCCTTGACACCTAAATCAACGTAACTTGTAACTTTTTCTAAGTGTTCTTTTGTAACTACAGGTCCCATTTCTGATGCTTTATCCATTCCAGGACCAACTTTTAAAGCTTCAGCTTTTTTTGATAATCTTGATACAAGTTCATCACCGATATCCCCAACCGCAACAGCAACTGATTGAGCCATACATCTTTCTCCAGCTGAACCATAAGCAGCACCCATTAGACCATTTACTGCACCATCTAAATCACAATCTGGCATAACAACTAAATGGTTTTTTGCTCCACCCAAAGCTTGAACTCTTTTTTCATTTTTAGCTGAATTTTCATAAATATATTTTGCAATAGGAGTAGATCCTACGAAACTAACAGCTTTGATATCTTTGTTTTCTAAAATTGCATCAACAGCTTCTTTATCTCCATTTATTACGTTAAATACTCCTTCTGGAAGACCCGCCTCAGAAAGTAGTTCTGCTAATCTTATTGCGCAAGAAGGGTCTTTTTCAGATGGTTTAAGAATAAAAGTGTTTCCACAAGCTATTGCTATTGGAAACATCCACATTGGTACCATAGCAGGAAAATTAAAAGGTGTGATACCTGCAACAACTCCTAATGGTTGTCTGATTGACCAACTATCAACATTGGTACCAACATTTTCTGAAAACTCACCTTTTAATAAATGTGGTATTCCACAAGCAAATTCTACCACTTCAAGTCCTCTGGTTAAAGATCCTCTTGCATCTTCATAAACTTTTCCATGTTCAGAAACTATTAACTTCGTTAATTCATCAGAATTTTTTTCAATTAATTCTTTAAATTTAAATATTATTCTAGCTCTTTGTAAAGCAGGTTTTAAAGACCAAGTTTCAAATGCTTTTTTTGCTACCTCAACAGCACCATCTAAGTCAGATCTTGAAGCAAGTCTTACCTGTGACTCTTGTTCGCCGGTTGCTGGATTAAAAACTTTCCCTTTTTTATCTGAAGATCCCGGAATTATTTTACCGTTTACAAAGTGTTCTATTAATTTCATGAATACGGTGTTTTAGATCAAAAATATCGAATAGTCTATTTAAACATTCGCTGTTGCTAACATTTTTTTTATTTCAGCTATTGCTTTTGCTGGATTCAAGCCCTTAGGACATGCATTTGTACAATTTAATATTGTATGGCATCTATATAATTTTAATTCATCGGAAACTTTTTTTAATCTAGCTTTTCTCTCTTCATCTCTACTATCAATAATCCATCTATAAGCCTGTAGCAGAACTGCTGGACCTAAATATTTATCTCCATTCCACCAATAACTTGGACAAGATGTAGAACAGCAAGCACACATAATGCATTCGTAAGCACCATCAAGTTTTGCTCTATCTTCTTTAGACTGATAAATTTCTGTTGTCTGTTTTGTTGAATTATTTTTTAACCAAGGTTCAATAGATTTATATTGTTTATATAAGCCATCTAAATCACCAATCAAATCTCTTTTAACTTTTAAATGAGGTAGAGGATAAATATCGATGTCACCGTCTATCTCTGCATGAGGAGTTGTGCAGGCTAGTCCATTTTTTCCTCCCATATTCATAGCACAAGAACCACAAACACCATGAGCACAAGACCTTCTATAGGCCAATGTAGGATCAATTTCGTTTTTAATTTTATTTAAAATATCAAGCACCTTAGATGGACAATTATCCATATCAACTTCGTATGTATCAATCCTAGGATTTTCTTCTGTCGATGGATCCCATCTATAAATATTTACTTTTCTTAAATTTTTAGATCCAGTTTTGTCTTTAAAGTATTTGCCTTTTTTAACCTCTGAATTTTTAGGTAAGCTTAGCTGAACCATTAATATACTCGCTCTTGTGGTGGAAAATATTGAACTTCATTTGTTAAAGTTGATTTGTGTACTGCTCTGTAACTAATCTTTGTATTTTTTCCATCACACCAAGCAAGAGTGTGTTGCATAAACTTTTCGTCATCTCTTTTTGGATAGTCGTCTCTCGCGTGAGCACCTCTGCTCTCTTTTCTATGATATGCAGATTCTACAGTAGTTACTGCTTGTCTTATTAAATTATCAAATTCTAATGTTTCAACTAAATCGGTATTAAATACTAAAGACCTATCTTTAACTGAAATTGAGTCCATACCATCATAGGTTTTTTTAATCTCATCAACACCTTCTTTAAGATTTTTTTCTGTTCTAAAAACTGCACATTTCGACTGCATGGTTTTTTGCATTGAAAGTCTAAGTTCTGCGGTACTATTATTTCCTTGTGCATTTCTAAGTTTATCAAATCTATCTAAACATTTTTGTGTTTCTGACTCAGGAATTTCCTCATGAGGTGTTCCTGGCTTAACTAATTCAGCTGCTCTTTTTGCTGCTGCTCTTCCAAATACTACTAAATCAATTAAAGAATTAGAACCAAGTCTATTTGCTCCATGAACAGAGACACATGCTGCTTCTCCTATAGCCATTAAACCTGGAACAGTTTTTTCTGAACCATTTACAGTTAATACTTCTGCTTTATAGTTTGTTGGAATACCACCCATATTATAATGAACTGTTGGTACAACAGGAATTGGTTCTTTAGTTACATCTACATTTGCAAATAATCTTGCTGCATCAGTAATTCCAGGAAGCCTGCTTTCAATAATATCTTTATCTAAGTGACTTAGGTTCAAATGAACATGATCTTGATCTTTTCCAACACCTCTTCCCTCATTAATCTCAATAGACATAGATCTGCTAACAACATCTCTTGATGCTAAATCTTTTGCATTTGGAGCATACCTTTCCATAAATCTTTCACCTTTAGAATTTGTAAGATAGCCTCCTTCTCCTCGCGCACCTTCTGTTATTAAGGTACCGTGGCCATAAATTCCTGTTGGGTGAAATTGAACAAACTCCATATCCTGAAGCGGTAATCCAGCTCTTAAAACCATTGCATTGCCATCACCAGTGCAAGTATGCGCTGATGTTGCTGAATAATAAACTTTTCCATAGCCACCAGTAGCAATAATTACTGTGTGCGCTCTAAATCTATGAATTGTGCCATCATTCAAATTCCAAGCAATTAGACCTTTGCATTCTCCATTCTTCATCAACAAATCTAATGCGAAATATTCTATAAAAAATTCTGTATTATGCTTTAACGCTTGTCCATATAATGTGTGTAAAATAGCATGTCCTGTTCTATCAGCTGCTGCACAAGTTCTTTGAACTATTCCATTTCCATAATTTTTTGTCATTCCACCAAATGGTCTTTGATAAATTTTTCCCTCTTCAGTTCTGCTAAATGGAACTCCATATTTCTCTAATTCTAAAACTGCTTTAGGTGCTTCTTTACAAAGATATTCAATACTATCTTGATCACCTAACCAATCTGCACCTTTGACAGTGTCATACATGTGCCATCTCCAATCATCTTCTCCCATGTTTCCTAGTGCTGCTGATATTCCACCTTGTGCAGCTGATGTATGACTTCTGGTAGGAAATACTTTAGAGACACAAGCTGTTTTTAAGCCAGCTTCGCTAAGCCCTACTGCCGCTCTTAAACCTGATCCACCTGCACCAAGCACAACAACATCGTACTCATGGTCTATAATATTATATGCTTTCATGTATTTAAGTTAAAAATTACAATTATTGTAATTACTGGAATTGTTATAGCAAAAAAATTTAGGACTTTGTTTGCGGCATTTTTGGTTTTTTTATCGTTAATATAGTCTTCAAAAACCTCACTTATAGTCAAAGCTGAAAAAAAATAAGCAATTACTAAAAATAATCCAAGTAGGAATTTAGATGGTTGTGTTGTTAAAAAATTCACTATTTCAAAATAACTTTTATCATAGATATTCACTAAATTTATAATAAACCAAAGCATTAAAGGTAATAAGATTGCGGAACTAATTTTTAAGAATAACCATTTTTTTGTTACTGGAAGCATTATGTTAATCCTCTGCCAATTAAATAAATTAAGATAGTTAAAACAATCGAACCAAAAATAACTAACAAACCTGTAATTTTTGTTGTTTGTAATTCAAATCCATAACCTAAATCCATAATCAAGTGTCTTACTTCACTTAACATTTGAAAACTAAATGACCAGGTTATTCCAATTAAAATAAACTTACCTAAAAAAGTTTCTAAAAAAATTTTAATAATTTGATAATTACTTTCTCCTAAAAGCATTAA
>CACNFL010000026.1 GCA_902619745.1 uncultured Pelagibacteraceae bacterium | reverse complement strand
TTTAGAGCTTCAGATTTTGTTTTATAACATTTTTTATAAGCTAAAATCCACTTTCTACCTCTAGTAAATTTAGCACCTTTCCCACTATTATGTAGCTTTATCCTATGATTTAAATCTGATGTAAAACCAACATAAGAAATGGTTTTTTTATTAGTTTTGGTGATTAATAAATATACAAAATACTTCATTAATGGCGGTCCCTAGGGGAATCGAACCCCTCTTTCGAGGATGAAAACCACGTGTCCTAACCGATAGACGAAGGGACCGAATTGCTGCTTTTTATTGTATAATCATTCATTAATCAAGCTTATCATTAAATATTTTGTTTTAATTTTCTGACTTTTTTTAAGCCTGAGGATTTATGTGTCACTAATGTCTCTGATATAAAATCATTATCTTGAATTTCAATACCTTTAACCAAATCACCTGAGGTAATACCTGTTGCACAAAATATAGAATCACCCAAAACAATTTCATTTAATTCATATTTTTTTGTTAAATCATTTATTCCCATTTTTTTTGCACGTATTTTATCGTTATCACTGTCAAATATAAACCTGCCTTGAAAACCACAGTTATATGCATCTAGTGCTGCAGCTGCAAGAACTCCTTCTGGACCTCCACCAATACCCAAAAAAATATCAACACCATATTTTTCTTCAGTCACTAACAAAGCTCCAGAGACATCGCCATCTGTAATTAATTTTAGATTAACTTTTAATTTTTTTAGTTCTTCTATAATTTTTTTATGTCTTGGTCTATCTAGAATACATGCTGTTAAGTTTTCTGGATTTTTATTTAAATAATCACTTAAATTAGAAATATTTTTTTTTACTGTATAATCTAAATCAACAACATTTTTTTCATTAACTTTAGTTGAAATTTTTTCCATATAGGTTTCAGGAGCTTTAAATAAATTATTTTTTTCAGCAATAGCAATTACAGATAATGCACCAGGTAAATTGTTAGCTGCAAAATTAGTACCTTCCAAAGGATCAACAGCTATATCGAATTCAGGACCATTGCTATTACTGCCTAATCTTTCACCAATGTAAAGCATGGGAGCCTCATCTAGTTCACCTTCGCCTATTACTATCTCGCCTTGAATATTAATTTTGTTTAATTCACTTCTCATAGAATCTACAGCAGCTTTATCTGCAGCAATTTTGTCTTTTTTTCCTACCAAGTATGATGATGCTAAAGCTGCCTTTGAAGTAACATTTATAAATTGATTAATAAATTTTTTATCAATTGCCATTAAACTTTTTCATCAATTAAATCATCTTGATTTATTTTAGACTCAAATTCTCTTAAACGTTTATATACGCTAGCAAGTTCTATAATAGTTGGCCAAGCTTTTAATATATATTGCATAGACCCTTCTACTCTACCAAATGCTCTTATGATTTGCTGCATAACTCCAAGAGTTACTGCTCCAGCTACTATAGCAGGTGCCAAAAAAACATACGCTGACAAAACATTAGCCTGCAAATAGGCTATTCTTCCAATATTAAAATATAAATACCTAATATAACTTAAAAAATGAATATTTCTAACACCATCAAACAATTCTTCTATGGTTTTTGGTCTTATAGTTCCATCATCTTCTGCAATTACGAGTATTTTCCTATAGGCTGCTTCTTTTTTCTGTAGATCGTATTCAACACCTACTAATCTCAAAATTAAACCAAGTAAAATTAAAAATATTGTCCCTCCAACTGACCAAATTAAAGCACCAACAATTAAACCGTAATCCCAATCACCAAAAAAGAATATTGGTATTCCTACGCTTAGTCCAAACAAGATAGGCATAAATTCAACAAGTATCATTAAAGCTTCGATCAAACTTGTTCCTAGAGACTCCATAATCCTAGAGAATTTAATAGTATCTTCCTGAACTCTTTGTGCGGCTCCTTCTATTTTTCGAGCTTTATCATAAACACTATGATACCATTCAACCATTGCTGTTCTCCATCTAAATAAATAATGTGAGGTAAAAAAACTTACAACAACAGCTACACCTACATACATAGCAGCCAAAGTTATAAATGATATTAAGCTTGCCCAGTATTCTTCTATGGTGATTGAGTTTGGTGCTCCAAGGGCTTTTTGAATCATGTCATAAAATTCACCAAACCATTCATTTATTTTTACATCAATTTTAACTTGAATCCAAAGCGAAGATAAAATTATAGCAGAGCCAAACCATGACCATAGAAACCAACTTTTTTGAGTGAAAAATCTAAACATTAATTATTTTAAAAAATTATCTGCGTATGATTTCTTTACAGTTTTTCTTTTTCTTGGTTCAATTAACTCAAAATCAATTTTTTTCTTTTTTGCGTAATTAATTGCTAGCTCCTTTGATGAAAATTCTAATTTTAGTTCTGTATAAGTATCAGATGAACTTTCCCAACCCATCAAAGGGTTTTTTGTTGGGTCTTTTGTTTTAAATTCTAAAATCCAATTATCACTTTTTGCTAATCCTGATTGCATAGGATTTTTATTTGGAATGTAAATAATAGCTTTTTTCATAAGTGATGGTCGGAGTGGCAGGATTCGAACCTGCGACCCTCTGGTCCCAAACCAGATGCGCTACCAGGCTGCGCTACACTCCGATCCGAGTACTAATACAGCAGTTATTGATAATTTCAATGTATAAAGAAGTCAAAATTAAAAGAAATTTGAATAAAATCTGGTATATAACGAAGCATGATAATTACTTGCCCAAATTGTAACAAGCAATTCAAAATTGACAATTCTTTAATACCTGATGAAGGTAGAGATTTGCAATGTGGATCATGTAATCATATTTGGCTTTATAATATCCAAGAAAAAAATAATGAAGTATTAGAGTTAAAACAAGAAATTGTCAGTGAAGATATTGAAGTAAAAGCTCAAAATAAAGAGGATAAAATAGAAGAGAAACAACAACCAGAAGAAATAATTAAAACTAAAATAAATAACAAAAAAAAAGAAAAATATTCAGAAAACCAAAAAAATACAACTACACTTAAAAAAACAGAAAATAAGGGAAGTAAATTTTTTTCTTATTTAATAGTATTTATTATATCTTTTGTAGCATTAATTATCATGCTAGATACTCTAAAAACTCCACTAATTAATGTTTTTCCAGGATTAGAAATTATACTATTTAACCTTTTTGAAACATTGCAAGATATAAAACTATTTATTATAGACCTAATTTAATTTTTTATGATTAATTACATATCTAAGCCTTTTAGATGGTTTTTTAAATTAGAAGCAGCAAGTGGGCTTGTATTGTTGTTTGCTGCAGTAATTGCATTATTTATAAGTAATTCTGGGCTAGCTGATTTATATTTTGCTACTTTAAATAAATATTTATTCATAGGTATTAATAATTTTGGATTAAAATTATCAGTATTGCATTGGATCAATGATGCCTTGATGGCAATCTTTTTTTTCTTTGTTACTTTAGAAATTAAAAGAGAATTTTTACAAGGTGAACTTTCTAATATTAAACAAGCTTTATTGCCTATAATTGCTGCTGTAGGAGGAATGTTAGTTCCTGCAATGTTTTATGTTTTTATAAATTTAGGTGATAGTGAAACTTTAAATGGATGGGCAATTCCATCTGCTACTGATATTGCATTTTCATTAGGAGTTTTATCTTTGTTGGGTAAAAGAGTTCCTCTATCATTAAAAGTATTTTTAACTGCATTAGCTATAATCGATGATTTAGGAGCAATAGTAATCATCGCCCTATTCTACTCTGGAGATTTGAGTATTAAGTATTTAACTTTAATGTTATTAGCTTTTATTGTTTTGTTATTAATTAACAAATTTAACATTAAAAAGTTTCTACCTTATTTGGTTGTAGGACTATTTCTCTGGGATTTTACGCATAACTCAGGAATTCATGCTACTATCGCTGGTGTCTTGTTAGCTATGACAATTCCTCACAGAAAAAAAGAAAAAGATTTTTCATTATTAATAAAAATTGAACATGCAATTAGTCCATATGTTGCTTTCGGAATAATGCCTTTATTTGCATTTGCAAATGCTGGAGTATCTCTTGAGGGTTTATCGTTCGCTTCATTACTTGATAAGGTTCCCCTTGGAATCGTATTAGGACTATTTCTTGGTAAACAACTAGGTGTTTTTGTTTTCTCATATGTGTCAATAAAATTGAAAGTGGCTCAAATGCCAAATGATACAAGTTGGTATAATTTTTATGGAGTAGGAGTTCTTACTGGGATTGGTTTCACAATGAGTTTATTTGTTGGAAATTTGGCTTTTGTTGAAAACATGCAATATATGGATGGTGTAAAAATCGGAGTATTAACTGGATCCTTGTTATCAACTTTATTTGGTTATTTTTTAATATTACTTACACCAAATAAACCTAATAAATGAGAAAAGTAATATTTCTATTTTCTATAATTATGTTTTTTTTTAAAACGTCAGTAACAGCGAACTACGAAAAAAAAATCTATGATTTTAGTATAGAGAGTATAACTGGAGAGACAATCAATTTAGAAGATTATAAAAACAAAGTTATTTTAATTGTAAATACAGCAAGTTACTGTGGATTTACAAAACAATATGATGAATTACAAGAATTGTGGGACTTATATAAAGAAAAAGGTTTGATTGTTCTTGGTGTTCCATCTAATTCTTTTAATCAAGAAAAAAATAATAATGCAGATATTAAAGAATTTTGTGAAGTAAATTTTAATATTAACTTCCCTTTGACAACATTAACTGATGTTAAAGGTAAAAATGCTCATAAACTTTTCAAATGGGCAAAAGAAAATCACGGTAAATCGGCAGAACCAAAATGGAATTTTCATAAAATCTTGATTAATAAAGAAGGTAAAGTTCAAGATACTTTTGCATCATTTACAAAACCAATGTCAAAAAAAATAATAAAAGCTATAGAAAATATCTTATAAGTTTATTGTTAATCCATCATGTGCTGGAATAACATTTTTAGGTATCATTTTTTTAAGCACTTTATAATCTAATACTGGTGATAAGTTAGTAAGAATAGCTTTTTTGGGTCTGAATTTTTTAATTACAGCAAGTGAAGTTTCTAAATTAAAATGTGATGGATGATAATTGTACCATAAGCAATCAATAATTAAATATTGAAGATTTTTAAAATATTTATGATCTTTATTATAAATTTTACTTACATCACTAATATAAGCTAATTTTTTATTAATTATAAAGCAATTTGATTTTACTTTACCATGTTGAACCATAATTGATTGAATACCAATTTTTTTATTATTATTTTTAGTAAATATTTTTTTAGGCAATTTATTAAGTTTTAGTGTTGCAGGATATTCTTTTGAATAGCTTTTGAAAATATAAGAAAATGTAGAATTAAGATAGTTAGAAGTATATTTATCAGCATAAACATCAAGCTGTTTTCTGCTATTTATATAAAAAGATCTCAAATCATTTATCCCATGTGTCTGATCACCATGCATATGAGAATATAATACTTTATTAATTTTTTTTATTTTATGTTTTAAAAGTTGTTGTCGCAGGTCAGGAGATGTGTCTATAAGAATATTTTCATCTGTGGTTTTTATTAAAGCTGAACATCTTGTTCTGTAATTTTTTTTATTATTAGGATCACAATTTCCAAAGAAACCATCTGGTCTTGGTACACCCATTGAACTACCACAGCCTAAAATAATAAATTGCATTAATTTCAATTAAAAAATAGTTTATTAAAGTTATCTGTAGTTTTTTTGATAAGATCTTTTTTAGATATATTTTTAATTTCAGCTAATTTTGCAGCAGTAAAATCAATGAACGATGGTTCATTTTTTTTTCCTCTTTTAGGAACCGGTGCTAAAAAAGGACTATCAGTCTCAATTAAGATATTATCCATTGGAATATATTTGAACGTATCTTGTAAATCTAATGAGTTTTTAAAGGTTATGATACCACTTGCTGAAAAGAATGAATTTAAAGTAATTAGTTTTTCTGAGAATTCTTTAGACCCAGTAAAACAATGCATTAAAATTTTAAGGTTTTCATTTTTATATTCATTTAAAATCTCAAAAGTTTCTTTTTCTGCATCTCTTGAATGAACAATTAATGGAATATTGGTTTTTATGGATGCATCTATATGTTCTTTAAAACTTGCAATCTGCTTGTCTTTTTCACTATTATTATAATAAAAATCTAACCCTGTTTCTCCAATACCAATAATTTTTGAGTTTTCATTGAGACTTTCAATGATCTGCTTTGAAGTAATAATATCTTTGGAGCTTTCATGGGGATGAATTCCAATAGTACCATAGATCATCTCATCTTTATTAATTAAATCTTTTACTCTAGAAAAACTTTCAAACGAAGTTGAGATAGTAAGTAATTTTTCTATACCTACTTCTTTTGATCTACGTATTACGTTAGTTAAATCACTTAATAATGGTTCATGATCTAGATGACAGTGTGAATCAATCATTCTTTTTCTCTATTTTTTTAAAAAGTATATCTATTTTATTAATATTATTACCTTTTGTTAAATACTCATTATTAGAAACTGAATCTAATTTTATATTTTTTTCTTTAATATCAAAAATCTTTAATGCCTTTAAAGAAGATTCAGGAATAATTGGATATAGTAAAAAACTTATTTTTCTTACAATTTCTAAAGTAGTGTAAACAATTGTATTTAATCTAATTATATCATCTTTTTTTTTCCATGGTTCTTGATCATTAAAATATTTGTTAGCCTCAAAAAGTGAATTTACTATATAATCAATGTAAAAATTAATATTTTGATTGTCAATTTGAGACCTAATATTATCTAAATTTTCTTTATACTTATTTAGTATTAATAAATCCTCATCATGAAATTTAATTTCTAATGGAATTTTTCCATTACAATTTTTTATTGCAAAAGCAGTTACACGCTGACATAAATTTCCATAATTGTTAGCTAGGTCACTATTAATACAATCCTCTAATCTTTCTTGAGATATATTGCCATCATTCCCAAAAGAAACTTCTTTAATTAAGTAGTATCTTAAAGGATCTAGACCATACTCTTTAATGATTTCAAGTGGATCAAGAATATTTCCTTTAGATTTAGACATTTTTTCTTCCCCTGATAATATCCATCCATGTCCGTAAACTCTATTTGGTAAATCAATTTTTGCTGCTAATAAAAATGCAGGCCAATAAACAGCATGAAATCTGAGTATATCTTTTCCAATTAAATGTATTGAGGCTGGCCAAAATTTTTTAAACAAATCATCATTTGTATTAGGATAGTTTAATGCACTTAAATAATTCGTTAAAGCATCAAGCCAAACATATATCACGTGGTTTTTATTATTTGGAACAGGTATTCCCCATGAAAAACTTTTTCTACTTACAGAAAGATCCTTAAGACCACTTTTTACAAAACTAATAACTTCATTTTTTCTAGATTCTGGATATATAAAATCTGGATTAGCTTCATAATAATCTAATAAAGGTTTTTCCCACTTTGAAAGTCTAAAAAAGTAGGATTCTTCTTCAATCCATTCAACAGGGGATTTTGAAGATATAGAAATTTTTTTTCCATCTATTTCCTCAATTTCATCTTCGTTATAGAAGGCTTCATCTGATACTGAATACCATCCAGAATAATTTGATAAGTATATATCGTCATTTTTCTCAAGTTCATTCCAAAGATGTTGAACTGTTTTTTTATGTCTAGCTTCCGTAGTTCTTATAAAATCAGTATTAGATAAATTTAAAGTATCTGATAGATCTCTAAAGGTTTGACTAATTTGATCACAAAACTCTAAAGGCTCCTTACCTACTTTTTCCGCAGATCTTTGAATTTTTAATCCATGTTCGTCTGTACCAGTAAGAAAATGAACCTCATAATCATCAATTATTTTAAATCTTGCAAAAAAATCTGCGATAATGCTTGAATATGCATGACCCATATGAGGCTTAGCTGATGGGTAGTAAATAGGCGTGGTAATATAATAATTTTTATACATTTAGTATTTTATCCTCAAATTCCATAAACAATGTTTCCTCATCTAAATTATAAGTTCTAGTGTTATTAATTTTTTCTAAAAAATAATGGTATGACTTTAGTAAATTAATATTTTTGCTAGATATATTATTTCTAAAATAAAGTTCAATATAAGAATAAATGATTTCAATAATTGATTTATCTTTTTTATAAATTTTATTTTTAATTATGGTTGTTAGAATTGTATTTAAATCAAAATTAACAAGATCTAAGTCATATTCTTCAAATAACTTAATTAATTTAAATAATTTTCCAGGAGTTGCATAATAATCAAATAACTTATTATTGATAATGGTATTTATGTCATCATTTAATAATTGATTAACAATTCTTATAGACTGATCTT
>CACNFL010000025.1 GCA_902619745.1 uncultured Pelagibacteraceae bacterium | reverse complement strand
ATTTGCTGCTTTTGGTTTTTTATCAAAATATCTATTTCTTTATCTGCTATTTCTAGATACCACCTAGATAAGTTTTGATAATTTTTTAAACCAATGTCATGCCATTCGTGTCTCGCCAACCAAGGCCAAGTTGCAATATCTGCAATTGTATAATTAGGTCCTGCAAGAAATTGAGACTCTTTTAATCTTGCATCCAATTCACTATAAATTCTTTTAGTTATTTTAAAATATCTTTCCTCACCAAATTCGCTTTTACCTGGATTATAGTGATGAAACTGGTGATGTTGACCAATCATTGGACCTACAGTTCCCATTTGAGCCATTAACCATTGATTAATAACCAGTCTATCCTTTTCATTATAAAATTTTCCACTTTTATCACCTAGATACATCAAGATTGCACCGGACTCGAATATGCTTTTATTGTTCTCATGATCAATAATGACTGGGATTTTCCCAAATGGACTAATTTTTAAATACTCTGGTTTAAATTGTTCATCTTTACCTAAATCAACTTTAGTTACTTTGTATTCATAACCAATTTCTTCAAGCATAATACTTATTTTCCAACCATTAGGAGTATTAGCAGAAAAAAGTTCTATCATTTTTTAATTCCAAGTCTTTCTTGTGCAGCTTTGGAAGTTGTTGTGAATTCAAATCTTAATTTTTCATCTGGTTTAGCGTATTTGAAACAGCCTCTTGCTGCCAGTGCGCCTTCATGAAACCCTGAAAGAATTAATTTTAATTTTCCTGGATAAGAACAAATATCTCCAATTGCAAATATACCATTTATATTGGTTTCAAAGTTTTCAGTATTTACCTGAACAGCCTTTTTATCAATATTTAATCCCCAATCTAAAATAGGACCAAGTTGCATGATTAAACCAAAAAAACCTAATACATAATCAGATTTAATTTCTTTTATTTCTCCTTCGTCGTGTTTTATTTTTACCGACTCGATGTTTTTGTTTCCAATTATTGAATCCATTTGACACTTTGTAAATAAATTTAACTTTCCTTGATCATAAAGTTCTTTTACTTTTTGAACACTAGATTCAGCTCCGCTAAAACCATCTCTTCTATGAATTAAATTTACTTTAGATATATTTGATAATTCAATTGCCCAATCTAAGGCTGAATCTCCTCCACCAAATATTGAAATAGTTTTATCTTTGAATATTGACTTATCTTTAATTGAATAAAATAAAGAATTGCCCTCAAATTTTTCACATTCCTTAACTGAAAACTTCCTTGGCTCAAAAGAACCAACACCACCAGCTATTACAATTGCTGCAACATCAAACTCTACTCCACCTGAGGTTTTAACATGCCATCTATTTTTATTTTTTTTTAGCTCTTCTACTCTTTCATTTAAATGAAATTTGACATTGAAAGGTTTAATTTGTTGTAAAAGGTTGTTAGTTAGCTCTTCTCCAGTACACTCGGGTACTGCTGGTATATCATAAATGGGTTTATCAGGATAAAGCTCGATACATTGACCACCTGCTTTATCAAGATTATCTACTATCTCACAACCTAGCCCAATAATTCCAAGTTGATGAGCGCAAAATAATCCTGTTGGCCCTGCTCCAATAATTAATACATCTGTTTTATTCATCTAACCTTGCTTTGATGGAATGTTTACTTCTAATCCATCCAGCTCATCTGAAACTATTAACTGACAACTCAATCGACTATTATTTTTTGGTTCAAAAGCCATATCAAGCATATCTTCTTCACCATCTTCTTTAGCTGGGAGTTTAACTAACCATTGTTCTTTGACATAAACATGGCAAGTAGCACACGCCATTCCTCCTCCACAATCAGCATCAATACCGGGAATATCATTCTGTATTGCACCTTCCATAACAGTTAAACCGTTTTGAACATCGATTGTATGAGTTTTATTATCGTGAGTGTGATATGTAATTTTTGCCATGCGTTATATATAGTTTCTTATCTAAATAGGACAAGTAAGTAAAATCATACTTAGTATATTTTTAAATATTTTGAAGTTCAGGTAGCTCTTTTTTTATAAAATAGCTTGTATCTTCTTGTTGTTTCATTAAAGCAGGAATAATCTCTTTATAAGCATCTATTAATCCATCATTTGGCTTTGGTAATTGATCTTTTATATGATGATGCAACTTATCAAGATTATATGAAGGAACGGTTGGGAACATATGATGAGTTAAATGATATTCCATTTTCCAATATAAAAAACTTAGTATTGGATTTAAATACATTTCACGTGATGTAACTCTATGGTCTTTTATATTTCTAGCTAAACCAGCGTGCTGAGTGAATGCAACAAGTTTATGTAAAGTTTTTCCATAAAATTGCGGTAACACAAAATACAATAAAGGCATCCAAGAAGAAACAAGTATAGACCATAAAATAATTGATAACCAAATAGCAACATAAATTCTTGAAATTAAAATTGATTTTGCTTGTGCATTTTCTGGAATACTATCCTGCATAACTTGTGTTTTAATTCCTAAAGCATGTTGAATAATTTCAAAGGAGATATGCTTTTTAAAAAATACCAAATCTAAAAATGGAATTATATTTATAATTAAGCGCTTCGGCGTTTCTTTTAAATCATTTCCATATTCAATTTCATGATCAAATGGATTTTCTGTTGAATAAGTATTTCCATGATGAACAAAGTGTGTGTGTCTCCATCGTGTAGGTTCAAAATTGGCCATGTAGGATGAAATGTAATAAAAAAGTTCGTTTAAGAACTTTGATTGAAAAGCAGTTTTATGACCTGTCTCATGCCATAATGGATTAGAGAAGGAATAAATATTTCCATAAACTAAAAACCAAAATACTGACCACCATGTACCCCATGTTTGATATGCAAAAATTCCTGTTACCAACAAAAGTCCAAAAAAAACTGAAACGTGTTGAAGTCCTTTTAAATCAGATTTTTTTGAAAGTTCTTTTAAGACCTCTTTATCGATCTGGCATTTGTGCCATTTTTCTAATTTTACGTCCATAAAAAATATGTATAGTTGTTATACATAATTTTAATAAAGGTAAAAAAAAAGGGCAAGTACAAAAATTGTACCTGCCCTTAATTTAAATTTTAGCTAATTACTTAGCTCTTCTTCCGCTTGAACTAGTTGCAGCAGCCCAGATTACTAGACCAAATGCAATTTTGTTAATGAAGTCAGCTAAGTTGTAAACAACGTTTAGTGAGTCAGCATCTACACCACCAGTTAAGTAACCAAATACATAACCTAATGGGTAAATTGCCCAACCTACTGTAACGATCATTCTCATTGCTCCGAATGCAGTTACAAGAGCTTTGTTACCACTCTTCTGTGCAGCTTTACCAGCTTCACCTGAGAATACTTCATAAAGAATGTATACCCAACCTGCCATTCCGATGATGAAACCAAGTGTAGCATTAATGTATCCTGCTTCACCCAAGTATCCACCGATTAGCATTACTAATGAACCAATTAACAATCTCCAGAACATTCCAGAGTTTGCTTTACCAATAGCTGCTAGAATTAAATAGAATTCTACCATCTGTAATGGCACAGTGATTAACCAGTCAATGTATCTGTAAACAGTTGGCGAGTCTCCAGTAGCAACCCATACTTCTCTCATGTACATGTAGTGTATGAATGCAATACCAGTTACTAGACCAGCAACAATAACTGATGTTCTCCAGCCTGATGCGACATTGCCTGCTTCCATGAAAAAGAAAGCAGTAGCTGCTAACATTCCCATAGAGATAACCCAGAATGAAATTCCCACGAAGTCATCTTGCATCAACATCGTTGCGTCTGCTGCAATAGCTATACCTGAAAATCCAATCAGAGCCATAGCTGCTAAAGCAAACAATTTAAGTTTTTTCATAAAAAACTCCCTCTTCGTTAGTTTTTATTTTAGTTTATATAAACTAGACTTAAGTTGCCCTAAGCCAATTCCGCGGTTAATAGCAAATTAAAATAGTTTTATGAAGACTTAATTGCCACTAATAAGCATTGATTTTACTTAATTTTTAAAATTAAATACAATTTATAAGTTAAAAATCAAAAAAAATAAGGAATTCGAATCAAATTTTTATGTCTTCTAAGTTTAATCAAATTTACGAAAAATCTATAAAAAATCCTGAAAAATTTTGGCAAGAAGCCTCAGAAGATATCTTTTGGTTTAAAAAACCTTCAAAAATTTTAAATAAATCCAACCCGCCTTTCTATAAATGGTTCGAAGATGGAGTCACAAACACCTGTTATAATGCTTTAGACATCCATATTGATCAAGGAAGAGGTCAAAAGACAGCTTTAATCTATGATAGTCCTATTACAGGTAACAAAAGTCAGTTCACTTATGAGGAATTAAGGTCAAGAGTTTCTAAATTTGCTGGAGCATTAAAGGCTCAAGGTGCAAATAAAGGTGACCGGGTAATCATTTACATGCCAATGATCCCTGAAGCAGTAATCGCAATGCTCGCATGTGCAAGAATTGGTGCAATTCACTCTGTTGTATTTGGTGGTTTTGCCTCAAACGAGCTTGCTAGCAGAATTGATGACAGTAAAGCAAAGTTATTAGTGACTGCTTCGTGCGGTTTTGAGCCAGGAAGAACAGTTGAGTATAAACCCCTCGTCGATGAAGCTATTAAAATAGCCAATCACAAAATTGAAAAGATGATTTTGTTCCAAAGACCAGGAAATGAAGTCAAATTAAATGCACCTAAAGAGGTCAGTTGGGAAGATGTTGTCTCTGATGCTAAAGATGCTGACTGTGTTGAAATGAACTCGAATGAGTTTGCTTATATTTTATATACATCAGGCACAACAGGAACACCAAAAGGTATTGTAAGAGACATTGGAGGTCATATCGTTGCTCTCAAATGGACTATGAAAAATATCTACAATATTAATACAGATGACATATGGTGGTCTGCAAGTGATATTGGATGGATTGTTGGGCACTCATATATTGTCTACGCCCCATTATTTAAGGGATGCACAACTGTTTTGTTTGAGGGAAAGCCAGTTGGGACACCGGATGCTGGAGCTTTTTGGAAAATCATTTCAGATTATAAAGTAAAATCTCTTTTTACAGCTCCAACAGCATTTAGGGCAATTAAGAAAGAAGATCCTGAGGGTAAATTTTTCTCTAAATATGATTTAAGTAGTTTTGAGAGCTTATTCCTTGCTGGAGAAAGAGCTGATCCAGATACTATAAAATGGGCTGAGAATTTGCTTAAAGTTCCGGTCATTGATCATTGGTGGCAAACAGAGACTAGTTGGGCAATCAGCTCAAATTGTACTGGTATTGAAATGATGGAAACAAAATATGGCTCAGCCTGTAAGGCTGTTCCTGGGTATGATGTAAAAATCATCAAGCCTGACCAATCTTTGGCGAAACCAAATGAGATGGGAGACATCGTTGTGAAACTCCCGTTACCTCCAGGAACATTTCCAACATTATGGAATGCGGACGAAAGATACAAAGAAAATTATATGTCTAATTATGACGGATATTACCAAACATATGATGCCGGTCACATAGATGATGATGGATACATTTGGATAATGTCTAGGACTGATGACATCATCAATGTAGCTGGTCATAGATTATCTACAGGTGCCATAGAAGAAGTTTTGTCAGAACATCAATCTGTTGCAGAATGTGCAGTTCTTGGAATTGCAGATAAATTAAAAGGTCAATTACCTATTGGATTAGTAGTTCTAAAATCTGGTGTTGATAAAGATAACGACACTATATCTAAAGAATGTGTGCAAATGGTTAGAGATAAAATTGGACCAGTTGCAGCATTTAAAGTTGTAATAGTTATTAAAAGATTACCAAAAACAAGATCAGGGAAAATTTTAAGGGGAACAATAAGAAAAATTGCAGATAACGTAGAATATAAAGTGCCTCCTACGATCGATGATCCAGTAATTTTAACAGAAATAAAAGAAGATTTAATTAATCACAAAATCTTGAACAATGGTTAAAACTTATATTTTTTTAATCGCTGCAATATTTTGTGAGGTTGCTGGAACAATGTTGCTTCCCGTATCTCAAAACTTCACAAAACTTATACCAACATTAGCTCTTTCAGCTTTTTATCTCACAGCTTTTTATCTGTTAACTTTTGTAGTCAACAAGCTCCCAATAGCAATTGTGTATGCAACATGGAGTGGATTAGGAATTTTTACTATTGCAATACTTGGATATATATTTTTTAAACAAACTTTGGCTTGGCAAGCAATTGTTGGCTTATTCCTAATTGTAATTGGTGTGATACTTGTAAATAGTTTTACCGGAAAGCTTAACTAAACTGTAAAGGTGTACCATCAGGATCACCTAAAATTTTTCCATCCTGCATTTTAATTTTCCCAGCAATAATTGTATGAGTAGGTGTTCCTTTAAATTTGAAACCATTAAATGGTGACCATTTACATTTACTTTCTATATTTTCATTTTTAATTTCGATAGTTTTGTTCATGTCGACAATTGTAAAGTCTGCATCATAGCCCTCTTTAATAAATCCTTTGTTTTTAATTCCAAATATCTTAACTGGATTTTCACAAACAAAACTCATCAATTGGTTTAGAGATAATTTTCCATCATTTATGTGATTTAACATTACAGGCACTAAAGTTTGAACTCCTGGCATTCCTGAAGGTGTGTTTGGATATACCTTATCTTTATTTTCTTTTAAATGCGGGGCATGATCTGATCCAATAGTGTCATTGAAGTTATTTCTCACCCCATACCACAATCTATCATAATGAGATTTATCTCTTAATGGTGGATTCATTTGAGCATAAGTTCCAAGGTTGTCATAACAATCTGGAGCATAAAGAGTTAAATGCTGTGGGGTAATCTCAAATGTAATGTTTCCTTTGTGTTGAGATAAAAAGTCTATTTCCTCTTTCGTAGTAATATGAAGTACATGAGCTTTTTTATTATGCTTTTCTGCAATACGAACAATTCTTCTAGTAGATGCAATTGCGCATTCTACACTTCTCCATACTGGATGTGTATGAACATCGCCCTCTTTAATCAATTTCTTATTTACGTTTAAAATTGCCTCATCTTCAGAATGAACAGCCACAACTTTAGAGGCATTTTGAAAAACCTTGTCTATATCATCCTCTTCAGCAACTAATAAATTGCCAGTCGAAGATCCTGCAAAAAGTTTAATACCACAACAACCTTCTAAACCCTCTAGACTTGCTAAATCATCTGCATTGTCTGCAGTTGCTCCAAAATAAAAAGCATAATTGCAATACATTCTATTTTTAGCAAGATCTAGTTTTCTTTGAAATTCTTTCATGTTTGAAGTTGGCGGATTAGTATTAGGCATTTCGAATACACTGGTTATTCCTCCCGCTATTGCTGCTCTGCTCCCTGAATGAAGATCTTCAGTATCTGTTGATCCTGGTTCTCTAAAATGTGTTTGAGTATCTATGCAGCCGGGTAATACTGTATGGCCTTCTGCATTAATTGTCTCTTTTGCTTCTTCTGAAATTTGTCCAATCTGCTGAATTTTTCCATCTTTTATAGCAACATCAACATCTTTTAACTCACCGTTGATGTAACATTGTCCGTTTTTAATTATAAGATCTAACATTTTGAGAAATTGTTATTATATTACAATCTATAATTAATCAATTATGAATATAAAAAACGTTTATATTTTAGATGACAGAGCAATTCTTTATATTAACGGAGAAGATGCAAAAGAGTTTCTTCAAAATCTCATTAGTAACGACATAAACAAAGTAAACGATGTAAGTAGTTGTTTTAGTTCTTTACTTACACCTCAAGGTAAATTTTTATATGAATTTATAATCGTAAAACATAAGTCTGGATATATTTTGGATTGTGAAAAACCTCAGGCAGAGGAGTTATTCAAACAATTATCACTATATAAGCTTAGATCAAAAGTTGAAATTCTAAATTTAAGTAATGAATTTGTTGTAGCAGCATTTTCTCACGAAAAATTCTTAACTTTTGATGAAGCAAAAGAACAACCTGGATGCACAATTAAATATAGAGAAGATCCAATATTTTTAGATCCAAGAAATAAAGATTTGGGCGCGAGATTAATTATTAATTTAGAAAAACTTTATTTATCTTTGAAAAAACTAGATCTTCATGATGCAAACCTGAAAGAATATTATTCATTGAGTCATAGTCTTGGAATAGTTCCAAAAGATTTAAATAAATTGAAAGATAAATTGTTTGGTATTGAATGCAATTTTGAAGAATTAAATGGAATAGATTTCAAAAAAGGTTGTTATGTTGGTCAAGAAAATACAGCACGAATTAAATTAAAGAACAAGCTTTCAAAAAGATTATTTCCAATAAATGTAATTAATGGAAAACTACATGAAGGGGAAAGTATTTATAATAATGAAATTGAAATAGGTAAGGTTTTAATTGATAGCGATTACCCTTTTGCTTTGGTAAAATACTTAAACGAAAACTTTGATGAAAAAGCAAATTTTAAAACTAAAGAAGCTTCAATCAATATCAATAAACCTGATTG
>CACNFL010000024.1 GCA_902619745.1 uncultured Pelagibacteraceae bacterium | reverse complement strand
TCCTGAAAGAGTTTCAGTTGGATCTTTATCAACACCAATTGAAAAAATTAAACAAGAAACTTTTCAAATTACACCTGACAAAAAATATCATGAACTAATTAATCAGTTAGTAGAAAGAGGTGGTTCAATTTTAGTTTTTGTGAAGACTAAACATGGTGCTGATAAAATAGTTAAGCGATTAAAATATGATGGGCATAAAGCTGATGCTATTCACGGAAATCTAAGACAAAGTAAAAGAGATCGTGTCATTAGAGGTTTTAGAAATGGTAACAGTCGAATTTTAGTTGCAACTGATGTAGCTGCAAGAGGTTTAGATATACCAGTTATAAAACATGTAATTAATTATGATCTTCCACAGTTACCAGAAGATTATATTCATCGAATAGGAAGAACTGGTAGAGCTGGAAAAGATGGTTCGGCTTTAACTTTTTTAACTAACAATGACAGAAATATGTGGAGATCAATTCAAAAACTAATTGATCCAGACTTTAAAGTTAAAGAAGAAGCAAAACCAAATAATCAAAAAGGAAAGAAATTTAATAAAAAAAATAAATTTAAAAATAAATTTAAAAAGAAATTTTCTAATGATAAATTGAGTAAAAAGAAGAAATTTAAAAAATTCGAAAATAAAAATAACAAAATTTTAGATTTAAGAAAAATAAACGTTAATAAAATTATACTTTTTGAATTAGAGAAGCACTGTTATTTGTGGGTTTATTAACGTCTTTTGAAACTTCATGAAAAATTAAATTTGGAATTTTACGTTCTTTTAAAAACGCTGAACCTTGTAATTCTAAATTTAAATAACGATTAATATCAGCTTGATTTAAAATAACTGGTTGTCTGTGGTGAATTTCATTTATGTTTTCTTTTGCTTCCTCTGTAATTAAACAAAACTGATCATTTTCAAAGATCCCAGCAAAATAAATAACATTTGTGTCTTCACGAGTAAAATAGTGTGGAGTTTTTTCTTTTTCTTCTCTTTTCCATTCATAAAAACCATCAGCTACAGCAACACATCGGTTGTTTTTTATTAGTTTTTTAAATGAAACCTTTTCATCAATGGTCTCTAATCTTGCATTAATTAAAGCTTTAAAATCTTTATCTTTAGCCCATCCTGGAACTAAACCCCATTGTAGATTTTCTAAAGTATTTCCATTTTTGTATTTTTTTATTACAGGCAGTTTTTGATATGGATGCGCATTATAGTTTTCAGTATCCTCAACCTGAATTGCAGATTTAACTAATTTATTTGTTTTTGTTACAGGGTTTTTTACTACGTATCTTCCGCACATTATATTGTTTGCTGTTTCATTAATTCTTCTATTTGCTTGATCATTATTTTAGGTGATCTCATTGCAGGATAAATTTCTTGTGCTTGCTCATAACTTCTTATTGCCTTTTCATAATTCTTAAGTTGAATATTTACTAAACCCTGCCCTGCTAAAGCACCAAAGTGTCTTTGTTCTAAGGCTAATACTTGATCTATATCATCTTGAGATTTTTGAAATTCTCCTAGCATATAAAGTACAGTTGCTCTTTTATTCCACGCCTCAGCCCAATTTTGATCAAGATTAATAACTTCAGTAAAAATATCTTTTGCTTTTATATAGTTTTGATCTCTCACAAATTGAGAGCCCTCTTCTAATCTCGCAGTAAGTTTTTCATCTGTTGGATGGGTACTCCATAAGGCCCAAATTTCTTGTTCAATTATAAAAGCTACTTTCGATTTATTTGCTTTTAACTCATTAAACAATTGGTTAAGTCTAGTATTTCTTTCATTTGCTAAAGAGCTAATCTGTGAAAATAAATAAACTAAAATTACTAAGAATAACTTCTTCATATTTTAATATTATCAAATATTAGAATTAGAGTCTTTGGTCTTAAGTGTCTTTGTTGTTATTTTTACAACTATAAAAAGAAATATCTTTTTCTTTTTCCTCTTGTTTTATATTGGTTGTAATTTCGTGAATAAGTTCCCCTGTTTTTCTAGTATAGACTGCAGACTCAGAATAATTCCTCTCATTGTCGAATGCTTGAATTAAAAATATATCCTTATTTGAAATTTTAACCTCTAAATCAATATTATTAAAAAATTCTGATAAATTTTTAACATTTAGAACATCTGGTGTTTTAGACTCGATTATTAACTTATTAATATCTTTTCTTTTAATTTGATCTTTTGTGAAAGATTCAAAGTTATGGTCTGGATTTTTTAAGATTACTTTTTCAAATTTACAATTTAAGTTCAAATCAGAATTTAGTGTAATATTTGTATTTTGAGCTTGAGCAAAAGTAAAACAACATAATAAGCTGAATATTGATAGAAAGATTTTCATTTAATTAATTATATTAATAATAGTTTTTTTAATTGTTTCACTTACTTTAATTGTTCCATCTTTGTTGGGGTGTATACCGTCTTGTTGATTCAAACTTGGATTAAGTGCCACACCTTCAAGAAGAAATGGGATTAATGCTAAATTATACTTTTTTGATAATTTTGGATAAATAGCATCAAACTCTTTTTTATATTTTTCCCCATGAGTATCTGGCGCTACCATTCCAGCTAAAATAATTTTAATTTGTTTATTCTGAACAACTTTTATTATTTGTTCTAAATTTCTTTCTGTTTCCTCTGGTTGAATTCCTCTAAGCATATCATTAGCTCCTAATCCTAAAATAATTAAATCTATTCCTGGCTCAGACAAACTCCAATCAGCCCTATTCAATCCACCTGATGATGTGCTTCCAGAGACACTTCCATTAATGACTTTAATATTTAACCCAGCTTGTTTAAGATTGTTTTCTAAAACTATTGATAAATGATGTTCTTTAGGTAATCCATATCCAGCCATCAAACTATCACCAAACAAAACTACCTTTTCTATTGCACTTGCGTTTATGTGCACTAGAAAGATTATTAAAATTTTTATAAATATAGTTTTACTCATGAGTACTCTTCTTAAATTAAAAAAAATAAATCTCAAATACCAAACTGGCAAAGATAGTATCAATGTTTTAAAGAATATTGATTTAAATATTAAGAAAAAAGAAACTGTTTCAGTAGTTGGAGAAAGTGGCTCAGGGAAAACAAGTTTAATAATGTTAATTGGAGGCTTAGAAAAACCTACTTCTGGTAAAATAATTTTTAATGATCAAGAAATAACAGGCCTTAGTGAAGATGAAGTGTCGGAGATAAGAAAGAAAAATATTGGAATAATATTTCAGTCGTTTTATTTAATTCCTAATTACACAGCAGTTGAAAATGTTGCTTTAACACTTGAACTTAATAATTTTAAAAATCCAGAAAAAGAAGCTAAAATTTTATTAGATCGTTTTGGTTTGAAACATCGTTTTAATAATTTGCCAAGTCAATTATCAGGTGGTGAACAGCAACGGGTTGCTATAGCTAGAGCAATTGCGATGAAACCAGAATTAATCTTAGCAGATGAACCAACAGGAAACTTAGATACTGAAAATTCTATCATGATTGCAAATATTTTATTTAAGTATGTCAAAGAAGAAGGTTCGTCTTTAATCATGGTAACCCATGATCCTAAACTTGCCGACAAAGCTAAAAGAAAAATAAAAATTAAAGATGGAAAAATTAAATAATCACTCAGAATTTAGTTTGATTTTTAAATATGCTTTAAAAGACTTAAGTAGAAATTATCATAAAATTTCAAGTATCATTCTTACGCTATTTATAAGTCTTTTTATCTTAAGTGCTATTTTCACAATTGAAGATAGTCTTAAAAAAGAACTTAATGATAATGCCAAAGCACTTTTGGGTGGAGATTTAGAGATTGATTATAATCGTAATCAAGGAAATTTAGATCTAGTTAACAAAGTAAAAGAATTTGCAACTGTTTCTCAAATGATTGAGTTCAGTACTATGCTTTCAACTACTAGCAGAGAAAAAAATAAATCATTATTTACTAGAATTAAAACTGTGGATGAAAAATATCCTTTATATGGAAATGTTGTTTTTGAACCAATGGGTGCTTATGAAAGAATGCAAAAAGAACCCAATACTATCCTAATAAATGAAAGTTTATCAAAAACCCTAAATATTAAAATCAATGAAATAGTAAAAGTTCAAGATCAAAATTTTACAGTAATTGGAATTATTAAATCAGTACCAGATGTAAGTGGATTTGTTGCATTTGGCGATTGGGCTTTAGCAGGAAAACAAACTTTAGAAATTTTAAAACTAAACGGAATTGGAAGCTTTTTAAACTATGAATACAAAGTAAAGTTTAATGAAAATGATAAGCCAGAAGAAATTGAACAACGAATTGAAGAAATCTTTAAAGACGATCAAAAAGTTAAACTTAGATATCCTGAAAATTCTGCAAGTGGAATAAAAAGAATAATTAATAATTTTTCTCAATTTTTATCTCTCGTATCTATCAGTGCAATGTTGATAGCGGGTATTGGAATAGCAAATACTCTGCTTTCTTTTATTAATCAAAACAACATGTCGATAGCTGTAAGAAAAGCAGTTGGCTTTTATTCAGGCAATATTAAAACACTATATTATCTGCAGTTATTTATACTTTTATTTATCATCACTGTTGTTGCTTATGGATCGAGTTTTTTAATTGTACCAATAGCAGATAAATATTTATCTGACGGACTAGGATTGAATGTTTATCCAGTGTTTTCTTTACTAAATTTTTTAAAAATATTTTTAGTAGGATTATTAGTTCTAGTAATTTTTTCTATCCCAACAATCAGTTCTATTGATCAAGTAAAAGCGTCTAATTTATTTAGAAACGTATTTCAAAATCTTCAATTTTATTATTCTAAGAGATCAGTTGTTCTAAGCTTCTTTTTGTTATCTGTCTTAATTTTATTATTCACAGTTGGATCTGAACAGCCTTCTTATAGCTTGGGCTACTTTGCTGCTTTTTTTGTATGTTTAATTGTATTTTTCTTACTTTCAAAATTAATTATTTTTTTCCTAAAAAAATTCAAATCTAGTTCAATAATTTCTTTAAAAGTTTCAATTAAAAATATTACCCAAACAAAAAGTATAACTCCCATTACAGTTATGTCTCTTGGTTTAGGGGTTACTTTGTTATTAACATTAGCTTTAGTTGGTACAAATTTTCAAAGAGAAATAGCTAAATCTATTCCAGATATTGCACCTGATTATTTCTTCGTCGGTATTCAAAAAGGAGAAAGAGAGAAATTTGAGCAAGGTATTTTAAATATGGACCCCAATGCATCTATTGAAATTGTGCCAATGGTATCTTCTGGAATTGTTAAAATTAATGGTGTGGATCCTAACACTTATATTAAACCAGATAATGATAGTTATTGGGTAATTGGTAGCGAACGAAGATCTTCATGGGTGGAAAATATACCTGAAGATAATCCAATTTTAGAAGGTAAATGGTGGAATTTATCAAACCCAGATCAACTTCAAATATCTCTAGATGCAAAAGTCGCTAAAGATTTTAACATTCAGTTAGGTGATATTTTCACTTTAAATATTTATGGACGTGAAATTGAAGGAAAGGTCATTAATTTTAGAGAAGTAGATTATCGAGATTTAAGCATAAATTTTGCAATGTTATTTAATCCTCAATTTGCAAAAAATATTCCACACGAATATTTGGCTACTGCAAAATTTAATTCAAATAAATTTGATGAAACTGAAATGCTTGAAATCATGCCAAGTTTATCAATGATAAAAATTGCAGATTATTTATCTAAAGTTACAGCTGTTTTAAATAAAGTATTTATTGCAGTTACTTTAATTTCAGGGGTTACTATTGTTATAGGGTTAATCGTGATTTCGAGTGCAATTATGGTTCAAGGAAAAGTAAAAGAATATCAAAATTTAGTTTTTAAAATTTTAGGTTTTTCAAAAAAACAAATTATTTTTTCATCGTTAATTGAATTCATTATTATTTTTAAATCTGTAATTTTAATTGCAATATTTTTTGCAGTGATTGGTTCAAAATTTATTATGGAAAATATTTTTGAGCTAGTGTGGATGTTTGACTTTAAAGTTTTAATCTATTTAGGATTTTCAATTGGATTTGTTACTTTAATTTTAATATTGCTAACAAACTTAAAATATCTAAATCCTAAAGTTTATCCTCTTATAAGAAATCAATAATTAGAATTTAGTAATTTTACTATCCAAAGAAATTAAATTTAATTCTACTTTCAATTTTGGAAATCTTTTTTTTATTTGTTTTTTAATTTTAGAGAAAGACACTTTATGAATTTTTTTTTCATTTACCGGACTAAATTCTTTATTTCCATTAGCAATTTTAGCTGCGCCACAATCTTTATGATTGATTACAATTAATTTTTCTATTTTATGTAATTGAATAGAGGTTCCTAAATTATCATAAAACGTTTTATGCCATTTTTTGAATTTATTATGTGTAACACCAATAGCTGCACCTGCAATTGTGAATGCACTGTATTTTCCTGTTAATTTTTTTTTCTTTAAATGATTATTTACTAAATGTTGAAATCTTGGATCTATACAAGATAACACCATTGCTTTAAATTTTGATTTCATCAATTTAATTCAACTTTAAACATAGCCTCGTTTCTTCTATTCATTGGAAGGGTAAATGGGCTATCATAGGTTGCTCTAATAGGTGGGCTTATAATTGATATATTATTTTTTTGTAACTCTTTTTCTAAAATTTCTTTATGCTTAAGAAAATTTCCATCTGAAGCTCGTCCAGAATATCTCAGCACCGCGTAGTATCCTCCTTCAATATTGACTATTTTAACATCTTCTCTGCTTGGATTTGGTGCATTTTGTGAGTTAAATTTAGATGGTAAATAAAATTGCATACTCATATTTCCATTTTTCTCAACTTGAGTAACTGGGGTAGTCATTTTAATTTTCTCTTGGGTATCGTTTCTGCCTGAAATGTAATTAAATAACTTTCTAAAATTACTATCTATTCCAGATGTCATTGTTTCCACCGCTAAACGATCTGAATATTTTCTAATCTCATAAACTTCATTTTTAGAGACAACTTCATAATTTGCTTCTTCATAAGCCACAACCATAGAATAAGGTAAAATAAATAAAGTACAAAATACTATAAAATAAAGTTTAATAATTTTCATTGTTACATAACTTTATATTCAAAATTTTGTGTAGTTTCATTAATTTGAATTAATTTAGCGCCATTTCTCTCATGAAAATTTGTTGCCATTTCTGTTAGAGGTGAAAGGGTTACCAATCTGTTTAAATGATTAGATTTTTTAATTTTTTTGAATACTTCTTTTACTATTAATTTCCCTCCACCCTTTTTTTTAGACCATACAGTGTAAGCAATTGCTATTTGACCTCCAGTCTGATCTCGCATAGCAGTTTGTAAAAATGCGTCAGTACTAAGTTTTTCTAACTCTTCAACACTTTTTGGTATTTCATTTGTGTAAGCAAAACACATAACGGCATGAATTTCTCCTTTGTACTCAACTCCAAAAATTTTTCTTCCAAAACCCGTTCTAAACTTATTATCTAACTCCGGTCTTACAGGATCTTCATCTGTATTGCATTCTTTAAGTTCAACAAGTTTTGCACCTTTAATCCATCCAAAAAAGTTGTCGATATTTTTACTTAAGACTTGTCTATTTTTTCTTAATCTAGCTTTAATTCTTGGATTAAATTTTTTTTTCATAATTTAAATAAACTTAAACATTTATTTTAAATTGGGTATGTGTAAAAAAATCATATTAGATAATCATATAATAGCTTTGTGCTTGATACTAAAATTAGAGCATATATAAAATTGTAAAATAATTTTTCTTCAATAATTTTAAGTAATTTATATCCTATCAATATTCCTAATAATGCAACTGGAAATAATATTGCTGAATGTTTAAAAGATTCTAGATTTGTCATAGACAAATTAATATACAAAGGAAGTTTAATTAAATTCACAAAAGTGAAAAAAAATATTCTTGTTCCAACATAGATTTCTTTTTTCATTCTAAGTGGAAGTAAGTAAAGACTAGTTGGAGTTCCTCCAGCATGGACACAAAAACTTGTAAAACCTGCAACCACTGAACATGTTCCACCTTTTAAAAAATTTTTCTCTGATTTTTTTTCTTTGTCTTTTTTAAAAAAAAAATAATGACCTGCAAACAAGAAACCCATTACTCCAATTATAAATTTTAACAAATCTTCCGAAAAATATGAAAAAGTTAAAGATCCAATAATTATACCAATAGCTGCAAATGGAACCATTAATTTCAAAGTTCCTAAATCAAATTCTTTTCTATATTTATAAACAGCAATAAAATCTGAAAATATTAAAATTGGTAAAATAATTCCTAAAGCTTGATTTAGCGGCATCACTATTGTCATTAACGGAACAGAAATTAAAGTCATGGATCCACCTAGGCCTGATTTTGCAATTCCGTATAAAATTATGGCTGGTACAACTGTAAAAAAAAATAATAAGTTTATTTCCATTTATTTAATGATTTTAATAATTTCGATCCTAAAGGGCTAATTGGTTCCTGAAGTATTATTTCTTTTCCAGTTTTTTGTTTTACTAATTGTAATAGTTTAGTTGCTAATCCTTGTTTTCTAAAAATTGGATTAACAAAAATATACTCTACCTCACCTTTTTCATTAAATCTAACAAAGCCTATTGTTGTATTTTCATTTTTAAAGGTAAAAACTCCCTCAGTTTCATCAATTTTAAAATTTGAAACTTCCAGATTGTTCATAAATCCTAGTAATTTAGGAGTAAAAGGATGACTGCTATTGCAGCTATAATAGAACTTACGACAATATAATTAAGTTTAATATTGAATTTTTTTTCTACGAACTCAGTAATTTTTTCCCAAAACAATACTATTAAAAAAATAATTATAGCTGGCAGTATATATTTAATCATAATTAAGCTTTGTCATCGCTGACATAAACCGAAACACCTCTTGTATTTAAATCAACATCAAATTTTTTATGTAATGGGGGGAATGCTCTTTGTGAACAATCTAATCTGTCACAGGTTCTGCAAGAAACTCCAATTGGAATTTCAGTCGATTTATCATTTATATTTACGTTTTCAGTGTAGACAAAATCCTTTGCATATTTTGCATCACAACCAAGTCCTATAGATAAAACGCTTTTGGTTTGACCAAATCGTCCAATACCTTTTTCAACAGTTCTTGCAATACAAACGTATTTTTCACCATTATTCATTTTACTTACAGCTGCTTGAATTACCCCCGGTCTAGTAAAAGCAGAATAAACATTCCATCGTGGACAAGCACCCCCATATCTTGGGATATCTATACCTGATAAAGAAAATCTTTTAGAAATATTA
>CACNFL010000023.1 GCA_902619745.1 uncultured Pelagibacteraceae bacterium | reverse complement strand
TGGCATCCATAGCAATTGTTCTAACAGTAGTTTCACCTAAGTGTTGTGCTACCTCTAAAACTAGTCTGTTATCACCGTTTTTACATTCCAATGCTGTTAAAATTTCTGGTAGTTCACCATCAAATTTTACGTCTACTACCGCTCCAATAACTTGTGTGATTATTCCTTTGCTCATAATTATAAACTTTCTGCTCCTGATATGATTTCTATTAGTTCTTTTGTAATTGCTGCCTGACGACTTCTATTATATTCAATAGTAAGTTTGTCAACCATTTCACCTGCGTTTCGGGTTGCATTATCCATTGCACTCATTCTAGACCCTTGCTCGCTAGCTGAATTCTCTAACATTGCTTTAAATATTTGCGTAGAAATATTCTTTGGCAATAAATTGCTTAAAATTTCATCTTCATCTGGTTCAAATTCGTAACTTTCTTCTGAGCTACTTTCTTCTCCCTCATTATTTAAAGGGATAATTTGCTGTGCTTGAGGAATTTGAGTAATTACATTTTTAAATTGGTTATAAAAAATTGTACAAACATCAAATTCACCTGCTTCGAATTTTTCAATTACCATTTTCCCAACTTTGTCAGCATCGAAATAATTTGCATTTTTAGATTCTTTGAAAGAAATATTTTCAATTATTTTGTCACCATAAACTCTTTTTAGTTGATCATTTCCCTTTGAGCCTACAGTAATAATTTTAAGTTCCTTACCTTCATCTAAAATTTTTAAAAAGTTCAGTTAGTTTAGAGCCTCTATTCAAAAGCTGCTGAGTAGATGCATCTAAATCAGATCCGAATTGAGCAAAAGCTGCCATTTCTCTGTATTGTGCTAACTCTAGTTTCATTGAACCAGAAACTTTTTTCATTGCTTTTGTTTGAGCTGATGAACCAACCCTAGATACCGATAAACCTACGTTAATTGCAGGTCTTATACCTTGGTTAAATAGTTCTGTTTCAAGGAAAATTTGTCCGTCTGTAATTGAAATAACGTTAGTTGGAATAAACGCAGATACGTCTCCACCTTGTGTTTCAATAATTGGCAGTGCAGTAAGTGATCCACCTCCATGTTCGTCACTTAATTTAGCTGCTCTTTCAAGTAATCTACTATGAAGATAAAATACATCTCCAGGATAAGCCTCACGTCCTGGAGGTCTTCTTAATAGCAACGACATTTGTCTATAAGCAACTGCTTGTTTAGACAAATCATCATAAATTATTAAGGCATGCATTCCATTATCTCTAAAATACTCTCCCATAGTACAACCTGTGTATGGTGCTAAAAATTGTAAAGGAGCAGAGTCCGATGCAGTAGCAGCAACGATTGTTGTGTACTCCATAGCTCCAGCTTCTTCTAATGTTTTTTGAATTTGTCTTACTGTTGATCTTTTTTGTCCAACTGCAACGTATATACAATACAGTTTTTGTTTTTCATCACCAGATTCATTGATTTTTTTTTGATTAATAATTGCATCTACTGCAACTGCTGTTTTACCAGTTTGTCTATCACCGATAATTAATTCCCTTTGCCCTCTTCCAATCGGAACTAGACTGTCAATTGATTTAAGACCAGTTTGCATGGGTTCACTTACTGATTGTCGCGGAATAATACCAGGAGCTTTTACTTCAACCCTGCTTTTTTTAATTCCTTTATCTAATGGTCCTTTTCCATCAATAGGATTTCCTAAACCATCCACTACTCTTCCTAATAATTCTTTTCCAACTGGAGTATCAACAATATTACCCGTTCTTTTTACTACATCCCCTTCTTTAACATTTCTGTCATCACCAAAAATTACGACACCAACGTTTTCACTTTCTAAGTTTAGAGCCATACCTTTTGAACCATCTGCAAACTCTACCATTTCACCAGCTTGAACATTATCCAAACCATAAATCCTAGCAATACCGTCTCCAACTGATAAAACTTGACCAACTTCTGTGACTTCTGCTTTATCACCAAAATTTTTAATTTGTTCTTTTAATATTTTTGTAACTTCTGAAGGATTTATTTCCATTTATGCCTCTATCATTCTATTTTCGATTTGTTGTAATTTATTTTTAATTGAGGTATCGACCATAGTACTTCCTACTTGTACTACCAAACCTCCTATTAAACTTTCATCATGTTTGTAGTTTAATTTTATTTTTGAGCTAAAGTTTTTTGTTAACTCCTCTGTAATTTTTGCAATTTCTTCATTAGATAATTCTTTTGCTGATTTTAATTCTGCCTTCAGTTCACCTCTTTTTCTTGAACAAATCTCAATAAAGCTTTTAAGGATACGCTCAATAAAAAAGAAACGTCTTTTTTGAATTAAGAAACTTAAAAAATTTTTAAATAAAGACTCAAATTTATTATTTTCAGAGATTGTATTGATTACTTTTAATAAATCTTCTTGGCTTGTAGTTGGATCTTTAATCAAATTAGAAAAATCTTCACTTTGCTCAATTAAACTAAGAATAGATGAAGACTGATCTTCGATCTGACTTAAAAGATTGTTTTCCTCTGAAAGTTCAAAAAGCGCAAGAGAATACCTTTCAGCTGAAGTTATTGAAAATCCGGTGTCTTTACTCAACTTGGTTCCTCTATAATGTTGAAGATTATTTAAAAATCACGCCCTAAATAGCATATGACCCTTATGTCTTCAAGTAGCGGATTCGTAAAAAAGGCCTCTTTTTTGCGGTTAATTGAAGTTAATTGGATCAACATCAACTGAAAGTTTTATTCCAGAAGAAAATTTATATTTTGGAATAATTTTTGCAAGAGAGCTTTGTAGTTTCATGGATTTTAAGCCTCTGATTAAAAATCTAATTCTAAATTTTCTCTTTAGTCTAAATAATGGGGCATTCACAGGCCCTAATATTTTTCCTTCAATTTTATTTTCAATGAAATTTTTAAAATTAATAGCTTCTTTTTCTAATTTAATTTCATTATCTCCTGTTAAGATTAAAGAAATAAACCTTTGAAATGGAGGTAGTTTATTTTTTTTTCTTATCTCTAGTTCTCTTTCTAAAAAAATATCTGGATTTTTACTTGTAATTTCTGAAATCATCTTAGTATTATTTTCATAAGTTTGAAAATATACCGTTGCTGGTTTTCCTGTTCTTCCTGCACGTCCTGAAAGTTGATGATAGAGCTGCAAATTTTTTTCTGCACCTCTTAAATCATGTCCTTGAGATGAAAGATCGATATCAACAACTACAATACAATTTAAGCTTGGAAAATGAAAACCTTTTGAAATTAATTGAGTTCCAACTAAAATATGCGTTTCATTATTAATAATTTTATCTATTTTTTCTTTAGAATCTTTTTTATTCATTGTGTCACTTGAAAAAATCTCTATTTTTTTTCCAGGGAATTTTCTTTTTACCTCTTCCGAAATTCTCTCAACACCAGGGCCGCTAAAAATAAATTCACAATTGCCTTCTTTTGTACAGTCCCTTTTAAGATCGGATTTGTATCCACAATAATGACATAATAAGTTATTTTTATTTTTATGATAAACTAAATTGATACTACAATTTGGACATTTAAAACTTGTAAAACACTTATTACATAAAGCATTTGGAGAAAAACCTCTTCTGTTTAAAAAAAACAAAACTTGATCTTTTTTTTCCAAATGTAAATTAACTTTTTCAATAATTTTATTTGATAGCCATGATTGTGTTTCAAGTTTGGTATTATTTAAATTAATAATTTCATAGTTAGGTAAAGCTGCGTTTTGATATCTTTCATTTAATCTAGAAACCTCGTATTTACCCTTTTTAATATTTTCAAAAGTTTCTATTGAAGGAACAGCAGTAATCAGATTTATTGGAATGTTTTCAAAAGATGCTCTAGAAATTGCCATATCACGAGCATTGTAGGTTATGCCTTCATCTTGTTTAAATGATTGATCATGTTCCTCATCAACAATTATCATTCCTAATTTTTTAAATGGTAAAAATAATGAAGACCTTGCACCAATAATTATTTTTATTTTACCATTAGACACGCCACTCCAAATTAATTCTTTCTTTTTTTTTGAAATACCTGAGTGCCAAACTGCGGGCTTAAAACCAAAATATTCTAAAAATTTTTGTTCAAACTGACTAGTTAAACCTATTTCTGGTAATAAAATTAATCCTTGAAAACCCTTCTCTATCAGTGGTTTTAATGCTTCAAAATAAACTAAAGTTTTTCCTGATCCAGTTGTGCCTTGTAAAACATGAACTCTAAATTTTTTATTTGAAACATTCATTTTTTTTAGAGATTTATTTTGATCACTAGATAGCTTGATTAAGTTTTGCTTAATTTTGCTATCAAATATTTGATAAAGTTGAGTTTCTTTGTTCTCTACCGCATCACTACTTAAGAGCACTAACTTTAATGCCATACCTTTTGGAATAAGATTATATTCTGCAAACCAATTTAAAAAATTAATTGTATTTTTTTTTAATGGAGTAACGTCTAATTTCTTGATTACCTTTTTAGTCTTAAAATTTTTATTATTATTTTTTTCAAATTCGTCCCAAACAACACCAGTAATTTTTGATTTTCCAAAAGGTACCATTACATAATCTCCAACTTTAAGAGTTAAATTACTTTCATAAGTAAATGGATGATTAAAAATATTTGGTACGAGAATCGGATATTTCATATTTTTATAATATGAAAAAAAATTAAGAGTGTATTTGACTTTTTTTCATCGAGCCAAAACCGTTGATACAAAATACTTTTAGAGACAATTTATTTTTCTTCTTTCCATACCAAGAATGTACCAAGAAATACGAATGTTTCACGAATAATTTTCATCATTCTTAGACTTTTTCACAATAAATTTTTTTTTCAATTCATAAATAAAACATTTTTGAAGCAAAGTTTGAACAAACGCCAATGATTTACTTTAATGATGCATTGGATTTCAATCCTTTTCTATCGTATTCCGCTTTTTTTATTATCTCCCTTGTTGCGTAATTCGAATAAACAGAAAAGGATTGAGTCTATTACCAACTATAAACTTTTAACCTTAAAAAAATCAACCAACCTTAGGAGTTCTAATACATGGAAATAAACCGTGTCTGTAAGTATTGCCACGTAAATACATACATTGCATACGATAATTGTAGCCCCGTATACAAACAATCATTTAAATTTGAAATAAAACCAGGAGAACACAACAGCTTAGTCTGGGACAAAATCATAAGGATATTTAGGAAACATGGTTACAAAGTGGAGCTCAAATCATGAAAAGAGTTTTACTTATTATTTCACTTCATTTATTTCTTTTTTTAATTGTTTTTGCTTATCAAGCTCAAGCAGAAGAGGAGAACGAATGGTATGTAAACGATTTTGGTACCTTTGTTGTTGCTGCAGTATCAGGTGAAGTTGTTCATGGCGATAAACTTAGGTTTTTTATAAAAAAAGAAGATTGCTCTAAAGTTTCAATGATGTTTTCATTCTCCACTAGTTTAAAAAAAGATGAAATTAAAGAACTCCAAGATAAAAAATTACCAATACGTATTAATGATTGGGATACAGTAAGAGGCGCTAGAGTAGTTTATGTTCATCCTTTTGGATTTATGAACATAGTGATGATGCAAACACCAGGATATCACGAAATAAAAGAATTTATTGGTGCGTTAAATGCAATGTATACATTTGAGAAAATGTTTAGCATTCAATTGGTTAAACAACCTCATTATGACCCAGAGGATCACTTCGACATTTTACGTAATCATTGGAAATTAGATCGTCTTGAAGAAAACATAGAAAGGGCGCAAAGTATGTGCCTCGGTCCAGATGAAATTAGAAAAACTTAAATTTAAATTTGAACTGACTTTTTAATTCTATCTTTTCTAAAACTTCTTTGTTCAAGTGTTATACTGTCATAAGCTTTTAACAATTTAGTTTCAATTTCTTTTATTGTAATTTCTCTCTCTGATGCCCATCCTGTTGCGTTCTCATATGAAATTTTATATTTTTTACCCACTTGCCATTTAAATTTAACATTACTCTTTTTAAAATCCGACCCACCTGATGATCTTCTTTTTCTTCTAGAAGTACCTGAAATTCCTTTACATGACCCACAAACAAGGCCTATTCCAGATCTTAGACTTTTATCTTTAAAATCATCTAAATCTTTTAGTTTTTTACACCTATCACAATATTTTTTTTCACCTTCTTTTGTTTTTTGTACTGTTTCAAGAATTTTATATTGACTTAAATTTAATCTATCTTTTTTCGAAAAAGTATCTCTGAGTTTTTTGTCTAAAAATTTAACTGGGTCCGGCTGAATATTAAATTTATTTAATCTTATAAATTTATACCCATAAGTTTCTAAAGCTTTTTCTCTTTCATAATGATCATTAGTATAAAACTCATCAAAATTTTCGTCTGTAATTAATTCTTGGTTATCGAAGTGATCCTTTAATCCATCGTACTCAATAATAACCTGTTTGCTCCCCTGATCGTTTGAATAATTTACTAAAAAATCTGTTACAAATTTAGGATGACCATAATCTGGATCTAATTGTCTTAAATATTCACCGATTGGAAATTGCGCCTTTAATTCAATATTTTTTTTATTTTCTAAATAAAAACTTGTTTTTCTAAACCACCCAATAACTTTTTTCTCCATAGGTGATTTTGGATCAACATCCTTCTCACTTGCTAATTTTTCTTCTGATGAAAGGTTTTTAATAAATCTTAAAGCATTTCCTATTTCACCATCAATTTGATCCAAAGGTCTTGAATGAATTATATGCATTGTTTCTTGAACCCTGCTAAATCCTACGTTTAATCTTTGAGCTTTTTTATCTTTTAAATCTTCAATATCTGTATTGGTAAGATCTTTTGGAAAAATTGACCAAAGTTTATTCCTTTTTTTACAAGCGACCATTGAATAGAAAATAATTTGCCTCTCTTCCCCTTGGCATGTGTCAAAGGTCATAATTTTTAATTTTAATTTATTTGGGTCAAAAAAATAATCTTTGTCTGGATGTTTGGTTATTTGTGTTGTTATGTATTTTTGTTGATCTGTAAACGGGGTAATAATACCAACAGTTTGATTGATATTTTTCTCTTTTAGTTTTTCTAAATGTTTAATTATAACTTCTGCTTCTTTTTTATTAACATTATTATCTAAATCATCAGCAGAATAATCTAATTGTTCAAATTTTATTACTTCATTAATTGGTTTAGATCTAAGTCTTATTGCTTGCAAATCATTATTATAAAATGTCTTACTACAATATGCTATATGCTCAGGGTATCCCCTTGTGTGTTTTTTAAGTCTAGTATCTAAGTTCGCAATATTCTGAAAAAAATCTAAAATTGATGTTTTAACATTAAATGCTTCTAGTCTTACTAATGTGTCAGATTCTGCTGATATATTCTTTTTAAATACTTTTCTTATTTCATTTACATATGATGTGTTTACTTCAGAAGTTGCCTGGTAAGATTGTAAGTTACTAAATTGTTTTTTATCTCCTAAAACAAGTATTTTTTTTGCTCTTATTAAAGCAGGAAAAGCTTGAGCAATACTAACTTGTGATGCTTCATCGATGATAATTAGATCAAATAGTCCTTTTTCTAATTGAATATACTCTGCAAAATCTCTTACACTTGAAATAATACAAGGAAAAGCAACTTTAAGTTTTTCAAAGTCTTTTTTTGGAAATTTTTGTTTACCACGAATAATTGTACTTAAAGTTTTTGCGGTCGCTTTATTTTTATCATAAAATTTTATTACTCTATCATCTAAAATATTAGTCATATGACTAGTGTATAATGATTGTAGTTTTTGCATGAGAGTTGTGTAATCAAATCTATCCTTAACATTGAAACTATTAGAAAAAAATTCCTCCATTTCATAATATTTTTTAATATATTGAATTTTTTCCATTGGATACTCTGACAACTTATTTTCATAAATAGAATCAATTTGCTCTGGATTTATTTCTAGATTTATTAAATTTTTATTATCACTTAAAAATAACTGAAATAAATTTAAATATTTCTCATTTATTTTACAAAGATCATTTAATTTACTTAAGCTTTTACTTTCATCAATAATTTTACAAATTTCATTAAAGTTAATTTTAGAACCTTCTTTTTTGCAAAGTTTTTCTAAATCTTTATATAAGTAATTTGTGTCTATAACTTTCTCTATATCATTTTTTAAATTTAGATTTTTTTTAATACCCATTAATTTTTTTACATCATCTGACAGCTCAACAAATGCACCACCTTTAAAAAATCCGCCAAATAAACCAGCCTTGAGCTCTGTAAATTTTTCAATAAGTTTCTCTAACTTTAATAGTTTTGAGTGATCAACTTTTTCAAAGAAAAAAATATTTTTTATTTCGTTACTCGATTGATATTTTTTTATAAATTGGTCTATTAATGAAATCTGGTTTGTAAAATTGACAAAATTATTTAAATTTTTTCTATCTTTTTTATATATGTCTTTGAAAGATTCGGTGAGCTCCTCTGCTTCTTCAATAGATGAGATTTGATCAATAAATCCATTTAAATTTAAATCTTCGTGAGTTAAATCAAGTTTTTGTAAATTTTCTTTTAGTGATTGAATATTAATAAATAAATCTTCTTGAGTTACTTCTTTTTGAACTTCAAAAAAATCTTCAAATTTATCTTTATCGATATATTTGTAATGATCAGTTTCAATTTTTATTCTGTCATTAATTACATCGGAAATGTCTTTAATATCTTTATCAATCGCTCCTATGTTATTTTTTTGAGCTCTGTGAAATACTCTAATGTTATCAATTGAACTTTTAGCTAAAATCTTATTATAAGTATTTCCCATTTTCCCAAGTCTTAATATTGGGTTTTGAAGAATATTTTTTCCTCTTACTTTATTTAAAGTGTCATTAATTTTGTTTTCAACTACATCTAAAGCCTCTCTAGTATCTGATAGGATTAGAATTGACTTATCATCAAGAATATAATCAAAAGCAATTGCAGAAATAGTGTGAGATTTACCTGTTCCCGGAGGTCCTTCAACTACCACATATTTGCAGTTTTCCTTTTTGAGAGCTTTAAGTATTTTATATTGCTCTGCATTCAAAGGTATTGGGCTTCTATAGTTTAATCGATCATTAAGTCCCATTTCATGCCAGGTATCGTCGAGTTCTTCAGTGATAACTTCTGGCTCATTTAATAAGAAATCATTAATTATATTCTTAAACATCTCTACTATTTCGCTATTTTCTCCTGATAAGAGCTTGCCTAAAATATCTTCAAAATCGTTTATAAGTGCCTCATCAGATTTATCAAAAACACAAATTGAGCAGTTATTAGAAATTACAAAATTAATACTTTTAAAAATTTGCAAACTGGTACTTTCTAAGTCAAAAGAACCTTCTATTCTTAATTTTGGTACTATAGAATTAATAATATCATATAAACGTTTAGATAAATTTTCTTCTTGAGACATGTAAATTTTTCTCTCTTCATTAAACGTTTCTACTCTT
>CACNFL010000022.1 GCA_902619745.1 uncultured Pelagibacteraceae bacterium | reverse complement strand
TTTACTAATCCCGCAATAAAATTAAATGAGATACCTAAAACAGATATATTTTTACTTACTCATAATCATTATGACCATCAGGATATGTCAACAATTAGAAATTTTCCTTTTAAGGGGGCAAAAGTATTAACGCCATTAAACCTCGGTAAATATTTTAAAGGATATAAAGATGTAAATGAAATGGATTGGTATGATCAAATAATTATAAATGAGGATTTGAAAATTTCTTTACTTCCTGCAGTTCATTGGTCAAAAAGAAGTTTAACAGACACTAATAAAACTTTGTGGGGTAATTTTTTAATAGAACATAAAAATAAAAAAATTTTATTTGCATGTGATACTGGATATGGGGAAATCTACAAAGAACTGGGTGAAAAATATGGTCCTATAGATCTGACAATGATTAATATTGGGGCTTATAATTTCAAACCAATGTTTGATAAAACTATATATCATACTACGCCAGAGGAAGCCCTGAATGTTGCACAAGACCTAAAAAGTAAAAAAGTATTAGGTATGCATTGGGGAACATTTGTTTTGTCATTAGAGCCAATTATGGAACCCCCAATTAGATTTAAAGATAGTGCTGAAAAATATGGTTTTAGTAAAGAAGATGCTATTATTTTTAAAATAGGAGAAGTTAGTCCTCTAGATAAATTTTTATAGAGTTAAATACTTAATTGCAAAAAATATAGTCCCTATAGAAGCAATAGTAGAAACAAAAATTGCTTTAATTATATTTTCGGGACTTACATTATAGGCAGCACATAAAACTATAGAAGTAACTCCGCAAGGCGCGACACTCACAAAGAAAGCACCTGGTATTTCAGCTGGCAATCCTGCATTAAAGATCGCTAATCCAATTAACAATAAAATTATTGGGGAAATGACTAATTTTAAAACTGAAATAGAAATAGATAATTTATTAATTACATTTTTGGTATAAAACGAAAGAATTATACCAATTGCAAACAATCCAACTGGTGAAACACATGCTGCAAGTTTAGACAAAGTGTATTCAATCGGTGTTTGATCAATATTAAAATTTAATAATAAAAATAATAGACCTATAATTATTGAAAGAATAAATGGGTTTAAAAATAAATTTTTAATAAAATTAAATAAATTTACATTTTGTTTTGTAGATAATTCAAGAAAAAAAGCAATTATAGATAATAAAATTATCCCGTCCATTAATATGATGCTTGCAACTTGTGTGATTATATTTTGTTGAAAATAAATTTCTGTTATTGGCAAAAGCAAAGTCACATGGTTTGATAATGCAACTGTTAAAGCCCAAATAATTGACTCTGGGATTGATCTTTTAAAATATTTTGAAGTAATTAAGTAAGCGATAATTCCACATATCGATTGCATAATTAAATAAGAGAAAATTTGTTTGAAATCTACTTGTCCAATTTCATTTTGTGCTATTAGTTTAATTATCAATGCCGGAACTGCAATATAGAACAAAAAAAGATTTAAAATTTTTGCATGACTAAGGTCTAAGACTTTTAACTTACCAAATATAAAACCTAAAAAAGTAATAAATATAAATGGAGTTAGTCCTAAAAAAATTGTGAACATAAATTATTTAATCGTTATTCTATGCATTATTCTATTTCCTTTGAAGGGTGTTGCCTGATGGAGCATAGATCTGTTATCCCATAAAGCCAATTGATTTTTTTTCCAAGGCAATGAAAATTGAAACTTCTTCTTAATTTGATGATTAAATAAAAATTTTTTGAACTTTTCTTGATTTTTTATCTTTGAACTAAAACCAACAAAATGTCCTGGACTGCAATAAATCGAATAATTTGTACTGATTTTCCTAATTATTTTATGTGTAGATTTAAGTTCTTTAATATTTTTTCCTTTTTCTTTTACTCTTTCTTTTGTTGTAACCGAAATCGGACCCTCAGAGGAATATTTACCTTTAATATTTTTAAATTTTTTTTTTATTGGATTTGGTAATTCTTTATAAGCAAGGTATTGAGAACAAAATTCTGTATTGGCCTTTCCTTTTTTTGGCACAAGTTTTGAAAGCAACATTGTAAATCTTGGTGGCTTTTTTGTATAAATGGAGTCTGTATGAAATTGTTCACCAAAACTTGGGCCTTTATCTGTTGATTTTCTTTGCACTACTGTAATTTGAGGAAATTTTTTATTTAAACCTTTTAGTCTTGGATAGTTGGCTAAATTTCCAAAATTTTTTGCAAACTTAATGAAAAGTTTAGAAGTTAATTTTTGTTCCTTAAAATATAACATTCCATATTTATTCAGTGCTTTTTTGATTTTTGAAATATCTTTATTTGAAATATCTTTTAAGTTTACAATTATTTCTGCTCCAATATTTTTTTTATTTGGAATTATTTTAAACATTTTTGAGAAAAAATTTTTTTAGGTGATTTATAGTTTGTTTAGGACTTTCCTCTGGAATGAAATGATCTGAGTTAATTTCTACACCATAAATTTTTTTATTTGTATATTTTTGCCAAATTTTAATTGAATTAAATTGCTTTCCAACTACTCCTTTTTTTCCCCACAAAACTTGGATAGGAATATTTAATTTTTTATTTCTATCTTTTTTATCGTGCTCTAAGTCTATAGTCGCTGCAGCTCTATAATCTTCACATGTTGCATGAATTCTTTTACTTTGTTTAAAGGCTCTAAAATATTCATCTTCAACTCTTCCGATCGCACGTTTAGATGACCTGTTAAACCGACTATGTAACCATCTTTTAGGGTCTGCCATTATCATTTTCTCTGGTAAAGGTGCGGGCTGTATTAAATAAAACCAATGAAAATATCCTTTTGCAAATTTCATATCTGTATGCTCATACATATCTAGAGTTGGACAAATATCTAATACACTTAAAGCCATAATTTTATTTCTATAATCTCTTGCCATTCTGTGTGCAACTCTCCCACCTCTATCATGTCCTGCAACAAAAAATTTTTTAAAATTTAATTTACTCATCAATTGAACCATATCTTTAGCCATTTCTCTTTTAGAATAATTTTTATGATTAATTCCACCAGGCAAAACCAAACTGTCCCCGTATCCTCTAAGATCAGCAACTATTACTGTGAAATATTTACTAAGTTCAGGGGCAGTCTTGTGCCACATTACATGTGATTGTGGATATCCGTGAAGTAGTAATAAAGGAGGACCATTACCTTTAAATCTACAAAATATTTTACCCTTGTTTACCTTAACAAATTTTTTTTTGAAACCATTAAACATGATTAAACTATTTAATTATTTAATAGTTTATTTTTCGCCTTTTCAAATTCTTCTTGAGAAATAATTCCTTTTTCTTTTAAATCATTCAATTTAGTAAGTTCATCACTTAAATTGCTGCTTTGTTCATCTGAAGTCTCACTTGTCTCCCTACCCTCACTTTCAGCTTCCTCTTTCTCGGCTCTATTAGCTTCCTTAGACTTAAAACCATTCATAATTGCCATTCCACCTAAGTATAAAACATAAGCCATAATAGGAATAACCAATCCAAAAAAAATTATTTTTTCCATAATTTAATCTTCATCTTCTTCACGCCAATTTTTTTCATACATTAAATATGCAGCGTATATTACTGATACAGTACCTACAATCATACCATAATCAAAACCAGTTTGCTTGTCATGCAAATACCAACCTAGCTGAGTTGCACCAATAGGTGGAACTGTAAGAAGCAAAAAAATTATACCAAATCTGTATGGTCGTTTAGGTTTTTTCATCCTAATAAATTAACAGATTACAGCTTATGGTTTAATTATTAAATTTGCGATCTTTTGAAACAGTCGATCGTATTTTTAAGCAAACAAGCAATGGTCATTGGACCTACACCGCCTGGAACTGGAGTAAGTGCTTTTGCATTTTTTGAAACTTCATCAAAATGAACATCACCAACTATACCGTTGTCAGTTTTATTTATACCAACATCAATAACAATAGCATCTTTTTTAACCCAATCTCCTCTAACAAGTTCGGGTATACCTACAGCTGCAATAATTATATCTGCCTCCAAACATTCGGCTTTTAAATCTTTAGTTTTTGAATGAGTTATAGTTACGGTGCAATTTTCTTTTAAAAGAAGTTGTGTCATTGGTTTACCATTTAAATTTGATCTACCCACAACCACAGCTTTTTTACCACTTAAATTAGGTTCAATTTTTTTTATCAACAAATAACATCCAAGCGGAGTACAAGGTATCGAACTTTCATAACCAGATGAAAGATTGCCTACATTCATTGGATGAAATCCATCTACGTCTTTTGAGGGATCAATTGCTTCTATAACCTTCTGCTTATCAATATGCTTAGGTAAAGGAAGTTGAACTAAAATTCCTGAAACAGTTTCATCACTGTTTAATTCTTGAATTTTTTCTAGAACAGTCTTTTCTTCAACTGAGTCTGGATATTTAATTACTTCAGATTTTAATCCTACCTCATTTGCTGACTTCTCTTTATTTCTTACATAAATCTGACTAGGTGTTAAATCACCAATTAGTATTACTGTTAAACCTGGTACTTTATTATGTTTTGATTTTAACTCTGCAACTTCTTCCTTTAACTCTGCTCTTAATTCTGCTGCTGCTTTTTTTCCATCAATTAAAATCATATTTCTCTCTTAAAAAATCATTGGTGCGATGTACAGCTTCATACACATTTCGATAAACCAAATCAATAAAAGAAGAATGATTGGAGAAATATCTAGTGAACCTAAATTTGGCAAAAAACGTCTAATTTTATTCAGGAAAGGCTCGGTTAATTTGTAACTCAACTCTAAAATTGCATACACAAACCTATTTTGAGTATTAAGAATGTTAAAAGCTATTAACCAACTTACAATAACATTGGCGATTACAACATAAGAGTACAATTTTAAAATTTGTAAAACTAAATAAAAAATAGCTATCATTTTTTCTCAACGTAAATCGACTGACTTGGGAAAGCAAATGAAGCACCATTTTTTTCTACAATTTCCTTAATCGCAATTGCTAATCTTTCTTTTACATCAAGCCAATTATTCCAACTTCCTGTTTTTGTAAAGCATCTTACATACATATCTATTGAACTATCAGAAAATTTATCAACTCTTACCGCAACACCAATTGAGGTATTATAATCTTCGCTTGAATTAATATGACTTTCGATTTCATCTCTAATTTTTTTTAACTGATCTACGGTAGTGTCATATTGAAGTGTAATAATCCAACTAATTAACCAATTTGAAGTTTCACTTACATTTACAACTGCGTTTTCGGCAAATTGAAAATTTGGGATAATAGCAAGCGATTTGTCAAACTTTCTAATCGTTGTTGATCTAAATCCAATCTTTTCTACTACACCTTCGATAATACCCTCAACAGCTATCCAGTCTCCAATTTTAAATCTCTTTTCAACTAAAACTAAAATTCCTGATATTAAATTTTTAAATAAATCTTGTGCTCCTAATGCTACAGCAACACCAAACAATCCAAGACCTGCAATGATTGGACCTATTTTAATTCCCCACAATTCTAAAACTGCTGCTAAACCTAAAATAAAAATTAAAATTTTTAGCGATTTAATTATCCAGCCAATAAGTTCTCTTGTTAACAATTTGTCTAAACCACTAAGTATGTATGAGATTGGTTCTATGATTTGGTGAATTACCCAAAAAATTAAAATAGTGATCAACGTTCTATTAATTGTATCTACCACTTCTCTTCCTTCTAGTGAGAAAGTCATGTAGTAGCTTGCAATAAAAAATCCTAATACAATTGGTAAAAATCTTGCTGGACCTACAAGTGATTGAACAAAAGTATCATCTAATTTATTTGTTGTTCTTTTTGAGATAATTTCTAATTTTTTAATAACTAATTTGCTTATTAGACCTCTAAAAATTAAGAATAGTAAAAATATTCCAATACCAATTAAGATTTGAAAGATATCAACACCAAGAATTCCTTTATTCCATACTGATAAAAATATTTCCGAAAAATTATTAATTAATTCCATTTCTAAATTTTATATAACAAAAACTCTTCTTCTCCAGGGTTAAAAAGAAAAATCTTTTTCCATTTGATTTCATTCAGTATTGACGAGGTTTTTTCGCCTATACACATCAAATTTGTATTCATCCATAAATTCTCGGTTTGGTAAATCTTTATGAAATTTAAGAAACTTGACGCACTATTTTGAGAGTAAACATAGACCATATCAGGCATATTTAATTTTAATTCATTAACAAATTTCTCATCAAATTTTTGATTATGATCTACCCTGTAATTAATAATTCTTTTTACCTTAAAACCTTCGCTTAATAACTGTTGATCTAAATCAACCGATATTGTTTCACCACTAACGTAAAGTAATTCTTTATTTTTGGACTCATAACTTTGTATAATTAATTCCTTTAAGTTTGTAACATTTCCTTCAGCCGCAATTGTATTTTGAAAACCAACACTTCTTGCTTTGTTTTCTGTAGCATTTCCAACACAAAAGCATTTAACATTTTTATCTAATTTTACTGTGTTTAAAAATTTTACTGCATTTGCACTAGTAAAAACAATTCCACCATATTCAGAAAAGTTAATTTCTTCATAATGAACCTTTTCAATTCTTATTAATGGAAGATGAGAAACTTGATGTCCTAATGATTGAAATTTTAATATCATTTCAGAACAATCCTCCAGTGGTCTAGTTAACAAAATATGCATATTATCTTTTATATAAATTATTTGATTTTGTTTTTAAAAGTATTCCAACCTCTTTACCAATTTCTTTAAACTCATTCAAATTACCAACTTTTTTTTCATAAAACCTTTGTTTACCATCTAAAGAAAAAAGTTCAGCCTCCACTATAATCTTGTCTCCATCAACCACTGAATGAGCACCAATTGCTGTTTCACAATCTCCATCTAAAACTTTTAAAATATTTCTCTCAAGGTGAGCTCTTTTATGTGTTTCCTCATGATTAATTTTGTTTAAAATAGAAATTGTCTCATCATCATTCTCCCTGCACTGAAGAGCAATTACGCCCTGTCCTGCACTAGGAATTATTTCTTCAGCTGAAAAAATTTCTGAGATTTCATTTTCAAATTTTAAAAATTTGATACCAGCATAAGACAAAATAATTGCATCATACATTCCTTCATTCAATTTTCTAATTCTAGTATCTACATTTCCTCTAATTAGTTTACAGTTCAAATCTTGTCTAATTTTTTTTATTTGAAATTCTCTTCTGTATGATGAGGTGCCAACAATTGACTTTTGATCTAAGTCTTTAAGTTTTTTTTTGTTCTTTGTAATTAAAATTTCTCTAGGGTCATTTCTTTCAAGGAAAGAGTCTGTTATTAATCCTTTTGTTTCATTAGCAGGCATATCTTTCAGTGCATGAACTGCAATATCAATATTTTTTAACTGAAGTTCTTTTTCAATATTACTAGAAAACAAACCTTTGCCACCAAGCTCAGATAATCTTATATCCTGTACTTCGTCACCTTTAGTTGTAATTGATTTAATTAAAATATCTTCATTACCAAGGTCGGTATTTTCAATAATCTTATCTTTGGCTTGTTGAGCATAAAGTAAGGCAAGCTTGCTACCCCTAGATCCAATTATTATTTTTTTTCTCATAAAAAATTATTTCTTACTTGTATAAAGATTGTACAATTATTAAAAACTATTTGAATGAGCAAAAAACCCTTAATTCTTGGAATAGAGTCTAGTTGTGATGAAACAGCAGCTTCTTTAATAACTGAAAATGAAGAAGGATTCCCTGTAGTTTTATCCAACATTGTTTCTAGCCAAGTGGACGTTCATAAGGAGTTTGGTGGTGTAGTTCCTGAACTAGCAGCACGTTCACACATTGAAAAAATTGATTGGATTGTCAAAAAAGCTATTGATGAAAGTGGAAGAAAAATTGAAGAAATAGATGCAGTTGCTTCTACCGCTGGTCCTGGATTAATTGTTTGTTTATCAGTTGGATTAAGTTTTGGTAAAGCTTTCGCAACAGCAATGAATAAACCTTTTATTGCTGTTAATCATTTAGAGGGACATGCTTTAAGTCCAAAACTAAATATAAATTTAAATTATCCATATTTACTTCTTTTAATTTCAGGTGGGCACTCACAATATTTAAGTGTTCAGAACCTTGGTAAATATAAAAGATTAGGAACAACTATTGATGATGCATTAGGTGAGGCCTTTGACAAAACAGCAAAACTTTTAGGTATAGAGTTTCCAGGAGGACCTCAAATAGAAATTTTAGCTAAAAAAGGTGATCCAGAAAAGTATGATTTACCAAAACCAATTTTCAACAAAGGAGGATGCAATCTTTCTTTCGCAGGTCTAAAAACCGCCGTATTGAAGATAAGCAAAACATTTAAATCAGAACAAGATAAATATGACCTTGCAGCATCTTTTCAAAAAACAATTGAGGAAATTTTATATAAAAAAACAAAGATTGCCTTTACTGAATTTGAAAAAATAAATGAATTAAATGAAAAAATTTTTGTTGTTGCTGGAGGGGTTGCGGCAAATAAAAAAATTAGGTCTATGTTAACTAATCTATGTGAAGAAAATAATTATAAAAGTATTTTTCCACCGATAGAGTTTTGTGGAGATAATGCAGCAATGATTGCAATGGTAGGTTTGGAAAAATTTAAAATAAATCAATTTGATGACTTAGATTATCCAGCAAAACCTAGATGGCCTTTAGATGAGGATGCAGCTTTTCTCAAAGGTGCTGGAGTTCAATTGTAATGAAATATTGGTTACTTAAATCTGAACCAGATGTTTGGTCAATTGACCAACAAAAAAAAGCTGGAATTAAAGGTGCACCTTGGGATGGTGTCAGAAATTATCAAGCTGCAAAAAATTTAAAAAGTATGAGTAAAGGAGATCTTTGTTTTTTTTATCATTCAAACATAGGAAAAGAGATAGTTGGAATAGTAAAAGTTATTAAAGAATCGTATATAGATAAAACAGACAAAACAGGGAGATTTGTTGCCGTTACTGTTCAATTTAAGTCTAAATTTTCAAAGCCTATAACGCTCGAAAGTATTAAAAAAAATAAGGATTTAAGCCATTTAGCTCTGATAAAGCAAAGTAGGCTTTCTGTAATGCCTGTTGATTATAAAAGCTGGAAAATTATAAATAACATGAGTAAAATTTAAAAAAAAAATTGTCCTATGCCAAAAAAAAAGAAGAAGAAAAGCAAGGTAAGAAAAAAAAAGTCTAAAGTTAGAAAAAAAACCTCAAAAAAGGTGAAGAGAAGATCTAAAGTTAGAAAAAGATCTTCTAAAAAAGCAAAAAAAAGAATTAAAGCAAAAAAAGAAAACGGAAATACACCTCCTGAAGTTGTTATTAAAACAAAACCAGAATGGGTTAAAAGTAGCTTAGCAAACAAAAGTAAATACCAACAAAAATATTCTCAATCTATAAAAAGCAATGACGAATTTTGGAGAAAAGAGGGAAAAAGAATTACTTGGATAAAACCATATAAAAAAATTAAAGACGTAAAATACAGTACAAAAGAAGTAAAAATTAAATGGTTTGAAGATGGTACTTTAAATGCTTCTGCAAATTGCATTGATAGACATTTAAAGGATAAAAAAGATAAAACTGCTATTATTTGGGTTGGAGATGATCCAAAAGATAGTCAAAAAATTTCTTATAAACAACTTCATCAAAAAGTTTCTAAAGCAGCGAATGGTTTAAAAAAATTAGGAATTAAAAAAGGTGACCGTGTAACAATTTATTTAACTATGATACCAGAGTTAGCAATTTTAATGCTGGCCTGTGTGAGAATTGGTGCAGTTCATTCAATTATTTTTGGA
>CACNFL010000021.1 GCA_902619745.1 uncultured Pelagibacteraceae bacterium | reverse complement strand
TTTAGTTTATTTTCTATCATCTATTGAGTTTAACAACCTACCTAAAATACATTTACGAGTTTTTTTACCACCTAATAAGCGATTTAAAGATTTTTATTTTTATTTAAATAAAATTAAAAATAATTTACAAAAAAATATTTATTTATACACGGAAGATGGTTTTAAAAAAAATCTAATTTCTACAGAAGTAGGCGACGCAAATCTTGTTAATACTACAACTCCTATTTTTAATTTTTATGAAAGAAAATTTTCTCTAAATAAACACATAATTGGTTTTATAGGTGAGGCTAGAATTAATAAGGGTTTTAATAAAATTCCAGAACTCATAAATATTTTAAACAAAAGCGACAATTCTTTTGAATTCATAGTTCAGTTTTCTGGTACTAATAATGAAACAGAAAAAGCAGAAGTCCAGCTTTATGAATTATCACAAAAATATAAAAATGTTAAAATTATAAAAAAATATTGTGATTATCTTGAGTATCGTAAAATCTTAAAAGAAATTACAATTATGCCTCTAATGTATGACAAAGATCATATGAATAATACTAACTCTGGTATCGTATATTCTTGTATATCAAACGAAATCATACCAATCATACCTAAAGATTGTGAGTATTTAAAAAAAATTTTGGCTGATAATTCATTTAAAGAAGCAAGCACAGTTGAGAGTTTTGCATACAATATAAATGTTATTAAAGATGACTACATAAATATACTTAAAAATGCTAAGATTTCTTCAAAAAATTTTTCTAAAATTATTGATAATGGTTCTATGATTAAAAATATTTCCTAGTAATTTTTTTATAATTTTATTTTATTTAGAGCATTATTCTTAAATATATTTGCTTCTTTTATATATCTTCTAACCATTTGAGTTGTTTTATGTCCTGTCATAGCCATGATACTTTTTTCGTCTGCACCATTGTCAGCTGCTACAGTTGCAAAACCTGATCTTAAACTATGACCTGCAAAATTTTCATTTTCTATACCTGCTGATTTCAAATATTCTTTTATCAACAAAACTACAGATTGGTCAGTTAATCGTTTATCTGTCAAAATTTGCCCTTTAGCAAACCTTCTGAAAATTGGTCCAGATTTAATTTTAGAAATTTCCAACCAATTTTTAAGATTGGTTACTGGACAAAAAGTTTCATTAGCGAAGTAGGGAAGACCTTTTATCATTCCTTCTCCGAATTGATCAGTTTTTGATCTTTTGATTGTTATTTTCACTCCTTCAGGCACAAATTCTAAATCTTCATAATCAATTGAAATAAGCTCAGTTCGTCTAAAACCACCTCCAAAGCCAATTAAGATTATCGATTTATCTCTAAGTTTTTTAATCTCCTTAAATTTATGATCATTAATTACATTAATTAAAGCTTTTAAATGATTGATTAATATAGGTTTTTTACCTATTTGAATGCTTCCTTTAACTCTTCTTATACCCATTAAATTCTCAACAATGATTGGATGTTTAGTATCCAGGTAATACCCTTTAAGTTTATGAACCATGCTTATTGATACTAATCTTCGTCTTAAAGTACTTATTTTTGAGTTTTTAGAAAGATGGGTTAAATACAGTGAAACTATTTTTGGTTCTGTTGGCAATGAATTTAACCCATGCTTTGAACAAAATCCTCCAAAGTCTTTAAAGTCAGATTTGTAAGCTCTTAAAGTATTATTTGCTTTAGAACTTTTGAGGTTATTTAAAGTCGCTTCATGAAGTGATTTTAGGTCTGTAGTTAATTCAGTCATATAATTACTATTGATAACAATTAATTATCGTTAGTAATATATCAAGTATTTTATAATGTCAAATAAAAAAAAATTTATTAATTTTAAAGGACAATTAATGACATTGTGTGGAGAATAAGTATGAAATACTATCTAAATATGGGCATAGACGGAGTAATTGAACCGATATATTTTTTAATAACATCTTTTGGTTTTGCAATATTAAGCTTTATTAATTATAGAAAATCTGGAAAAACCCTGGAAACTATTTATCTTTCAATTTTAACTGTTTTTTTTATAGTCTGTTTCATTATTTTAAAATTTTATTGATGAAAGGTACTAAATTTCAATTAAAAGTCTGGAATTACCTTAAAACTATACCAAAAGGCACTGTTAAAACCTATAAACAGGTAGCAATAGCCATAAAAAGCCCTAAATCAGCGCGTGCAGTAGCTAATGCATGTGGAAAAAACCCTTATGCCCCCAAAATACCCTGTCATAGAGTAATTCGGTCTGATGGAGGTCTTGGTGGATACTCAGGGAGGGGTGGAATTAAGTCAAAACTGCGATTATTGAGATCTGAAAAAGTTAATATTTAGTGGCTTTTTCGCCCTATTTTATGGTCAAAAACATTAGTAAAATCAACGTTTTTTCAATATTTAAGCTTATTTTAACATGAATAGCAATATTCACCCTTCAGTTGCACTATATATCGAGATATAGGAAAATAAAGCACCTCTATGGCCGTTTAAAACATATATTCTATAACTGCATTGCTCTACTTTTTAATGATACCAAGGCTAAATTTAGTCTCAAATTTCATGGAATTTTTTAAAAATTTTTGTTCCTCTACCCACTTATTAAAATAAGAATATTGAATTTTGTGCTTAATTTACTAATAAAACTATTGGAATTAAACACTTTTAAGTATTATGTTTTATTTTCTTTATTAAGAATGCTATTTTTGCCTTTATCTATTTAAAATACTAGTTATTAATTGGATGATTTGAATTAATTTATATTTATTTAAAATAATAAAAATATAATAATTACAATAATTTATATGTGTATATTAATGTATTAAATTATATATTAGTAACTATTTATTTACTATTAATTAGAACGAGTAAGCAAATATTCTCTTCTAGAAATGTATAGACCACTGAGAACAATGATAAATAAACCCAAATAAGTCCAGTTATCAGGCAATTCATGAAAGAAATAGTAACTAATTAGTATATTGGTAATTATCTCTGTATAGCCCAAAGGAGCTAATTTAGAGGCATCAGCATATTTGAGAGATAATATGAGGAAAAGATGCGCTACAGAGGCTATAAGGCCGATTAAAGCCATTAAAATCCACTGATTTGACGTTGGATTAACCCAAACTGAGGGCATAAATAGGCTAATTATTATGGTTCCTATTAAGCCCGATAGTAAAAGTGTTAAAAGAGGGTTATCAGAGGTACTGAGCTTCCTAGTGATAATAAGATAAAACCCATAACAAATTCCATTACCTAAAGCAGCCATGGTAGCTAAATTAAGTTCTATAAAGCCAGGTCTTATTACAATTAAAGTTCCAATAAATCCTAATGATACAGCAGTCCACCTCTTCACCCCTACTTTCTCATTTAAAAAAAATGGTGATAAGGCTGTAACACAAATTGGAGCAACAAAAGCTAAGGTTAAGGCTTTAGGAAGTGAAATTTCCGATATTGCATAAAAAAATAAATAAGTAGAAAAAACAAAAATTAATCCTCTAATTAATTGAAGGGCTGGTTTTTTCGTCCAAACTAATGAATGCCTATAAAAGATAAGCATTAGGGATAATGTAAAGACGACAGTAAAAAAATATCTTGCCCACGTTATCTGTAAAACATCCATAGATGAGCTTAAATATTTAGCAAAAGCATCCATTACAGGAACAATCATCCAAGCAGATGCATTTAAAATTATAGCCTTCATAAAAGAAGGATATCTCTTAATAGAAGTATTTTAAAGCAAAGAATAATGTAATCGGAATAGTGAATAAGGACATGATTGTAGATACTACAATTGTGCTAGATATATTATCTACAATTTCTTTAGGAGAATACATGTGCGCAATCAAATAACACAAAATTGCACTAGGCATACAAGACTGAATTAACAGAACACCAGCAGGTATACCAGATAAATTAAAAAATTTTATAACAGCAAATCCTATAATAGGACCTAATATTACTCTTCCAAAAGAAGTTATTAATGCATCTTTAAAAGAAAATACTTTCATTTGTGTAAGAGCAACACCTAGCGACATAAGGATCATTACAATCATTCCATAAGCTAAAAGCATTACAGTATTTAATACAAATTGAGGAAATGGAATTTCAAAATACAAAAAGAGCACTGTTATTAAAATTGCGTAAAATGATGGACTTTTTAATATAGTTTTAAAATCAAAGGCTCTTTTTGCTAAAAAAATATTTAAAGTAAAGTGAAGTAAAACAATAAGAGATGAAATTGCAGCTGCTATACCCATTCCTAATTCACCATAGGCAAATAAACAAATCGGAATGCCCATATTTCCAGTATTTGGTAAGATAAATGTTGGTAATTCACGAATGTAATCTTTCTTCATAAGAACAAGAAAAATTAAACCAACAATCCCAAATAATGTTAATAAGATAATTGCATAACCAAAATATTCACCAAATAACTCAAAAGTTACACCACCTGCAGTAATAGCAAAAATAACGAGAGCTGGAGTTCCAAAATTACCAGCGTATGTAGTTATAAATGATGTATCAAAATTGGGATTTTTTTTACCCAAATGATATCCAAGACCTACTATTAGGAATACAGGAAATAAAACTTCAAAAAGTTTTAAATAAATTTCCATTAACCAAGCAATCTAATTAATGTTGGTGTTTTTAAAATATTTTTATTTTTTTTGAAAATAGACAGGCAATTATGAATATTAGTTTCAGTTGTTTTATGAGTTATAATAACTATTGTTGCCTTATTATTTTTCTTATCAGGTGTCTGGATTAACCTTTTAACTGAAATTTTGTATTTAGCTAAACGATTAGTTATTTCGGATAATACACCAGGCTTATCTTTTACTTCAAATCTTAAATATAACGAATTTATATAATTATTTACATTATATGGTTTTAAAGATTTAAGCTTAGAAACACTAACACCGAAAGGTTTTTTTATATTTCCACGCAAAATTGATAATAAATCAGAAAGTAATGATGAAGAAGTAGGACCTGGACCAGCCCCCTCCCCTTGTAATACACTTTCTCCAACAGGTTTACCTTGCAGAATTACTGCATTCATTACACCGTTAACATTACCAATATAAGATTTTTTACTAACCAAACATGGATGAACGGTTTCAAAAAGATGATTATTCTTTAACTCAGAAATTCCCAACAGCTTTATTCTTAAATCTAATTGATTTGCAATTTTAATATCTTTTAATTCAATTTTTTCTATTCCTTCCATTAAACATTTATGTTTTGAAATTTTACTGTTAAAGGCTAAAGCAGACAAAATTCTAACTTTTGCAAATGCGTCAAAACCATTTAAGTCTAATTTAGGATTACCAGGTTCGGCATAACCAAGTATCTGTGCTTTTTTTAAAACGTCAGCAAAATTTTCATTTGAATTTTCCATTTCAGATAAAATATAATTTGAGGTACCATTCAGAATTCCATAAACCTTTGAAATTTTATTTGTTGCTAATCCTTCTTTAATAGATCTTAATATCGGTATACCTCCAGCAACTGAGGCTTCAAATTCCAAATTAACCTTATTTTTTTCCGCAAGTTTTGCTAGCTCATTACCGTGTTTTGATATTAAAGCTTTATTAGGCGTAATAACATGAATTTTACTTTTTAAAGCAGTTTCTACAACTTTTTTTGAAATTCCATCTGATAAACCTATAGCTTCAAACAATATATCAATGTTATTTTTTTTAAAAATTTCTAAAGGATTTTTGTAAAATATTTTTTTATTAACTTTAAATTTTCGTTTTTTATTAATACTTCTTGCGGATACAGCCACTACATTTATTTTCTTACCTGTTTTAAGCTCAATATCTTTCTTTTTTGTATTTAGTTCGTTTAGCAAATAATTGCCAACCTGACCAAGTCCTACTACTGCAATATTCATTAATTTACTCATTTACTTATATCTGGATATTTACTTTTTTTTGTATAGTCATCTATATAAATCTCATATTCCTCTAATGTCATTGACGTTATATCGTCTGCCTTTTTTAATATTTGATTTAATTTTTTTTGATTATTTTTATTTTCAATAGAATTTTCTGTCCAATATTGAGAATCTTTGTTTAAAGAACAATTGGATAATATTAATGAAAAAAAAATTATTATAAATATTCTCATTTTAATCCAGTCTTTTCAGGAAAATTAAATTTATTATTTAAATTTTGTATAGCTTGACCTGCCCCACCCTTAATCAAATTATCAATAGCAGATAGAATGATTAATTTGTTACTATATTTAGATTTGCACACTGAAATATAACAATTGTTAGTATTTATTACGTCATTGGTGCTTAACAATGTGTCAGACTTTAATATTTTCACAAAACTTTCATTTTTATAAAAACTAATTAATGTTTTTAATACTTTTGTTTGTGAAATATTATTTTCTAAATCAACATATATAGTACTCAGAATGCCTCTAAACATTGGTGATAAGTGAGGAGTAAAACTAAATTGAAATTTTTTCTTAGTAAATTTTCTTAACATTTGATCTATTTCGGAATTGTGACGATGAAAACCGACTCCGTAAGCACTTAAAGAATGATATAGATTTTTATATTTATATTTTTTATGAACACCTCTACCAGCACCTGAATATCCAGATTTTGAATCAATTATAATATTATTAAATTTAATTAAATTTTTCTTAAATAAAGGAAATAGAGGAAGCAATATTGATGTTGGATAACATCCTGGACATGAAATAATATTATATTTGTTAATCTCCTTTCTATTAATTTCAGGAAGTAAATAAATACTTTTTTTTATTAAATTGGTTGCTCGATGTTTTTGTTTATACCACTTTAAATAATCAGAAGCTTTTTCTAATCTAAAATCTGCAGAAAGATCGATTAGAGTATGATTTTTGCTTAAATGTTTAGATATATCTTGTGCTTCCCCATTTGGAAGTGCTGTAAAAATAATATTTATGTCTTTTAATAATTTTTTATTAAATTTTAAAATTTTTGGTAATTTATATTTAGATAAAGATTTATCATAAAATTTAATGTTTTTACCTACAGAGGAATTTCCGCAAAGGTATCTAATATTGATATATCTGTGTTTAACTAATAATTTAATTAATTGAACACCAATATATCCAGTTGATCCAGCAACTAATGCGTTAAGCTTAGGCATTTTTTATTATAACAGTTAAAATTTAAAAAAAAATTATCTTTTAGAGAATTGGAAGCTTCTTCTAGCTTTTCTTCTACCAGGTTTTTTTCTTTCAACTGCTCTTGAGTCTCTGGTAGTAAGTTTCTCTGTTTTTAAGGTGGCTTTTAGATTTTCATCAAATAATACTAAAGCTTTTGAAATACCGTGAACCATAGCTCCTGCTTGGCCTGTTGGACCTCCGCCCTTTACACTACATCTTACATCATAGTCTGTAGCTTGATTTATAATTTCAAAAGGTCTCGTAATTTGCATTTTATGAGTTTCATCAGCAAAATAATCACTAAATAATTTCCCATTAACATAAATTTTACCAGAACCTTTTTTTAACCAAACTTTAGCTATTGATGTTTTTCTTCTTCCTGTAGCATATTTGCTATCTTTAAAATCTAATTTTAATTTAGGTGATTTTGAAGCTGATTGAGTATTTTCCATTTTAGTTTCTTGCTATATTTTTACTATTTAATTTATCTAACTCAATAACTGTAGGGTTTTGTGCTGAATGCGGATGTTCATTTCCTGCATAGATTTTTAATTTTGTTAATTGTTTTCTACCCAACACTCCACCAGGTAACATTCTTTTAACTGCCATCTTTAAAGTTTCTCCAGGTTTTTTTTCGTGAAGTATCTCAGGTGTTGTAACTTTAATTCCACCTGGATGACCAGTGTGTCTGTAATATTTTTTATCTTGAAATTTTTTTCCAGTAAATTTGGCTTGTTCAATATTTTTAACAACAACAAAATCTCCATCATCCATATGAGGAGTGTATGTAGTTTTATTCTTACCTCTTATAATATTTGAAACTACAGTTGCTAATCTTCCAACTACTGCATTCTTTGCATCTATCTCATACCAAGATGAAGATAATTGGTCTTTTTTAGTGAATTTTGTCATTGTGCGAGGATTAATACTATTAATAATTACAAAGTCAATTTTATATTTAGCTTGAATTATGTAGCTTATATGCTAGAAATTACTTGCCGATTTGATCCTATTGCGGGCTTATAACTGCTAAAATGGAAATTTCAAAAAATAAATTAAATCGGTAGGCATTTGAACTGTATTGTGCGCCTAACATAATGTTGAAGCACTAAAAAAGGAGTAAAATGACTAAAAAAAGAAATAACCCTGAAACTATTGCCATACATGGTGGTGACTATAGGAGTGATCCATCGACAAACGCAGTAGCTGTTCCAATTTATAGAACAACATCGTACCAATTTAACAACACAGAGCACGCTGCTAACCTTTTCGCTCTTAAAGAATTTGGTAACATATACACTCGTATAATGAACCCTACAAATGATGTCCTGGAAAAAAGAGTTGCCGCTCTTGAAGGAGGTCTGTCATGTGTAACTGTATCTTCAGGCCAAACCGCTTCAACGTTTGCTGTATTAAACGTAGCCCAAGCCGGTGATAATATAGTGAGCTCAACCGATCTTTATGGTGGAACAGTATCTTTATTCACACATACGCTTAGTAAACTTGGTATAGAGATAAGATATGCAGATCCAAGTAATCCTGAAAATTTTGAAAAGTTAATAGATGATAAAACTAGAGCTTTTTATGGTGAAACTCTACCCAATCCATATTTAAGAGTCTTTCCAATAAAGGAAGTTTCGGACATTGGAAGAAAATATAATATACCATTAATCATGGATAACACAGCTGCACCAGTAATATGCAAACCGATTGAACACGGAGCTGCAGTAGTAATTCACTCACTTACTAAATATATAGGTGGGCATGGTACAGCAGTTGCAGGTAGTATAGTTGATAGTGGTAACTTTGATTGGACTGCAGATCCTAAGAGACAACCATTATTTAACGAACCAGATGCAAGTTATGGTGGTGTTGTTTGGGGAAAAGCTGTACCAGAATTAACTGGGGCTAATGTTCCCTTTGCTGTTAGAGCAAGAGTTTGTTTATTGAGAGACTTAGGATCAGCTCTGGCTCCAGATAATGCTTTTGCAATAATTCAAGGACTTGAAACTGTTGCTTTAAGAATGAGACAACATTGCGCTAACGCCGAGTATGTAGTTGATTTTCTTAAAAAACATAAAGAAGTTACAAAAGTTATTTATTCTACAGAACACGATAAACCCATTGCCGATAGAGCAAAAAAATATCTTAAAGGTGGAAATGGGCCAATGATTGGTATCGAGCTTAAAGGTGGAATTGAAGCTGGTAAAAAATTTATCGAGTCTTTAAAAATGTTCTATCACGTAGCTAATATTGGTGATGCTAGAAGTTTAGCAATTCATCCAGCAAGTACAACTCATAGTCAATTAAATGAGAAAGAACTAGCTGCATCAGGTGTTACACAAAGTTATGTAAGACTTTGTATTGGTATTGAACACATAGATGATATTATTGAGGATCTTGATCAAGCATTGAATAAATCTTCAAAAGGTAATTTAAAAGCTGTAAGCTAATTTGAATTTTAATGTCTACAAATAGAAACTAATAATTAGGCTTTTTATATTTTACAATATAAAGAAAATACAATGTTGAAAGTATTATTAAAATAGAATTTATCTGGTGTAGAGATGCATAAATCATTTTTACTCCAGATAAAATTGTAAGAACTCCCAAAACAATTTGAAACAATAAAGAAATTCCAATAATGAAGATTGGAATTCTTAAATTTATATTTCCATTTTTTAAAACAAAATAAAGCATGTAAAAATATATTATGACAATTAAATATGCCAGATTTCTATGAATAAATTGAACAAGTGATTGATCATCAAATACTGTGTGATTAAACAAATCATTGATTACACTGTCATCGGGGAAATATGATGAGCCCATTAAAGGCCAAGTATTATAAATTTTTCCTGCATCCATCCCAGACACAAATGCTCCAATTATTAATTGTAAAAATAATAATAAAAGAAAAAATTTAATTGGGTTTAATTGAATATTAATATGATTAATTTTTATATCAGTTAGATTTAAATATTTCCAAAAAACTATAGACAAAATTATAAAAGCTGTAACTAAGTGTAGTGACAATCTATAATGACTAACATCAATTCTATCAATTAATCCACTTGATACCATGTACCATCCAATAAATCCTTGGAAACACACTAAGAAAAAAATAATTGAATATTCTTTTAAAATCCAAAAACCATTTTTAATTGTTAAATAGATCATTGGAAAAAGAACAGTTAGACCAATTAATCTCCCCAATTGACGATGCGCCCATTCCCACCAAAAAATAATTTTAAATTCATTTAATGTCATATTAAAATTTTGCTCTTTAAATTCAGGTATTGTTTTATAGAGATCAAAATATTCTATCCATTTATCATTTGTTAAAGGAGGTAATGAGCCAATAAAAAGTTCCCAACTAGTAATAGATAGTCCAGAGTCTGTTAATCTAGTTAGACCTCCTACTAAAATAATAAGCACGATCATCACTAATAAAGTGATCATCCATATTTTTAATTGAGAATTTAAAGAATAATTCTGACTGTACATGATTAAATAAATATAATAATTATTAATTAAACCAATAAATTAAATGTCGCCTAAAAACAAAAAAAAATTGGAAATAATAAGATCTAAACTGGACAAGTTAGATAATAAGTTATTATCTTTAATTAAATATAGAACAAATCTTGTAAAAGAAGTTTTAAAGCTTAAAGAATTTAAAAAAGAAATAGTAGATAAAAAACGTATCAATTTTATACTTAAAAAAATTCACTTAAAATCTAAAAAACTAAAGATTGATCCTAAAATTACTAATCGTATATGGAAAAATATGATTTTGTCTTATATCGATTACGAAAAGAGAAACTTTAAAAAAAAATGATTACTTACTGTGTGGTGGAAGCTTTTTTTCCACAAACATTTCGTGTTTTCTAGTATCTGGATTGTATTTCTTTGCTGAAAGTTTAACTTTGGCCTTCTCACCTCCGGCAGGTTTTTTTACATAATAGAAGTAAGGGCTATCAGGTTTAGCTTCTGGAACCATTCTTACTTTAACATGTGTTTTTTTTGCCATTTTTTAATTCTTTTAATTTATTTGAAATTTTTAATAACTTAT
>CACNFL010000020.1 GCA_902619745.1 uncultured Pelagibacteraceae bacterium | reverse complement strand
AATGAAGTTCCAAGATCATCTGGTATAAGTCGTTCTTCTTTTATTTTAATGATACCTTTAGGTTTTTATTTTTTAATAAGCAAAGAATTAAATTATAAAATTTACTTTATTTATCTCTTTTTTTGTTTCTTAATGTTGACTACACAATCAAGAATTACTTTTTTAGGATATTTTTTTGGAGTTGTTACTTTTATTTATTATATTTTTTTTACACCTGAGACTAAAAAATTTAAAAAATTATTTATAGTTTTAATTTTTCCAATAATTGTTTGGTTTATTAGTCTGGAATTTTTAAGCTTAAATAGGAACACCCCAGCTTATATAGAATATTTTTCAGATAAGTTGGATTTACAATTTAATAATGAAAATAACAATATAGATGTTGATGTTGAACAGAAATACAAACGTTTAATCAGAAAATCAGATAAAAAATCTTTTACATCAAATAGAATTGACGACTGGAAAAATATTATTGAGAATAACCAAAATTATATTCTAGGCAATGGTACTCTTGGTGATAGATATTTAATAAATCAAACAGCATCTAACTTACATTTTTATAACTATGCTAGCGGTGGACTATTTTCAGTACTTATTTTTTTAATATTAATATTTAGGTCAATTTTTTTATGCTTCATGTTAATTTTTAAATTATATAAGAAGCCTGACAAAGATAACTATTTAGCTTTAAGTTCAAGTTTTATAGTTTTATTTTTAATCGTTAGATCTCTTGTTGAATCTTCATTTGCAGTTTTTGGCATTGATAGTATTATTTTTTTCTCATGTTATATATTTATTGAACAATTTTATAAAAACAAAAAAGTATCTTAAAAATTTTACCTATTACCCTTGTTCAATTATAAACATTAGCATAAACACTCATGCAATTCATTTATGCCCTAGTGGTGAAATTGTTAGACACAAAGGACTTAAAAGCCGAGGGACTCACAGACGAGTCAGTCTGTGGTAGTCTAAACAACCTATAAAATCACATAACTTTAATTAAGCTTTTAATAAAAATTAGATAATAAGGCTTAATTAATTTGTACAGACTTGCGCCTGACTTGCACACAGAGAGATAGATTTTAGCAGTTAGACTCAAGGTTCAGGATTTGTTAGTTTTAGATTATGAATGTATCTAAAAGAAATAAATTAAATTAAGGTGATAATTTTTATGAAAAAAAATTTAATTTTATTTTTAATTATTACTTTTTCATCTTTTTTATTATTAGAAACCCTAGTCAGGTTATTTTATCCGCAAGGTTTAAAAGATTATTGGACAGAAAATGAAGCTCAATATGGTCTTATGGTAAATAAAAAAAACTATTCGTATAAAAATCACAGGATTAAAAATCTTGTTGCATCTTATAATTTTGGTGAATTTAGAAATAGAATAACGATTAGTAAAAAAAACTTTGAAAACCATGCTAAAATATTAGTTTTGGGCGACTCATACACTTTTGGTTGGTTGCTTAAAGATGAATTTACATTTATTCATAAGCTTCAACTTGATAATTTAAATTTTCAAATTATTAACTCATCTGTAGCAGGGTGGGGAAGTTCTTCTTACACTTTGTTTGCAGAATTATTTTGTGAGAGTATTGAACCAAAAAAAATTATTATTTTCATGAATACTGCTGACATTTATAGATCTTACAATCAAAATTATTATATTTTTGAAAATGGTGTATTGAGAAAAAATAAAATACATTTTCAGAAAAAGAAAGAATTTACATACTATGATAAAAAAATTCCATTATATAGATTTTTGAAAAAAAACAGCCAATCTTTTATTTTAATTCGAAACACGATTTACAATATTATAAATCCTCCACCAAAATTTGAGAAAAGAAGGAAATATTATTATACAAATTATGCTGTGAAAAAAGGTGCTGATGAAATTAATAAAATTACAAATCTTAACAGAGAAATATTTCTAAGACTAAAAAAAATATCTAATAAATGTGGTGCAGATTTATTAGTAATTTATAATGGATGGGTTAAAAGTAACAACTTACCAGAAACAAATCCAAACAAGAAATTTTTAATGGAGGCCGAAGCTTTTTTCGGTGAAAATAATATAAATTTTTTTAATTTATCCAAATCTGTTCTGATGTCTGAATTGTATCAAAATCCAAATAAATTTATATTCAAAGAAGATCTACACCCCAACGAAAATGGTGCAAATTTAATTTATAATGCATCAAAAGAGAAAATTAAAGAATTTATCAACTTTTAAATATTCAAAAAAAATAGTTCAATCAGATATCGATCAGAAATAAATTTATTTAAATAATTGTTAGTAAATTTCAAGTGCTAAGGGCTTTCTGTTGCAAGGTGCTACGCCTCAAGCTAATTGAATATTGTTATAGGATAATGTGGGAGAACTTGCACAAGTCTTGCACACAGAGAGATAAAATAAAAAAATTTTACTTATTACCCTTGTTCAATTATAAATATTAGCATAAATACTCATGAAATTCATTAATGCCCTCGTGGTGAAATTGGTAGACACAAAGGACTTAAAATCCTTGCCGCTTGCGGAGTGCCAGTTCGAGTCTGGCCGAGGGCACCATTAAATGAGTAAACTTCAAATTATTTCAGATAAAAATAAGAAATCATTAAGCATTAAAAATCTATTATTAAACAAAATAAATACTAATCAGTTTAAAAAAGAAAATCTCATTATAGTTATTGGTGGTGATGGTTTTATGCTTCAAACATTAAAAAAAAATAAAAACTCTAATAAACATTTTTATGGGATTAACTCTGGAAATTATGGTTTTCTTATGAATAAATTTTCTTCAAAAGATATTATAAAAAATCTATCAAAAGCAAATTTAGTTTCAATTTGTCCACTAGAAATGATTGTTAAAAATAAAAATAATCAAACTAAGAGATCTATAGCAATAAATGAAGTATCTGTGCTTAGGCAAAGTAGGCAGGCCGCCTCATTATCAATTAAGCAAGGTTCAAAACAAATAATTAAAAAATTAGTTTCTGACGGGGTATTAGTGTCAACACCAGCTGGTAGTACGGCTTACAATCTTTCTGTGCATGGACCTATTTTAAGTCTTCATTCAAAAAAATTATCAATATCTCCAATAAGTGCATTTAGACCAAGAAGATGGAAGGGCAAAATAGTTAATGATAAAACTAAAATAGTCATAACTAACTTAAACCCAACGAAGAGACCTATCAGTGCTGTTGCAGATAATTTAGAAGTAAGAAATGCTAAATCAATTACAGTGAAAACTAATAATAAAATAAAGTTTAATCTTCTTTATGATAAAAATAGAAGCCTTCAAAAAAAAATTAAAATAGAACAAATAAGAAGAGAGACTAGTTAGTGAATGAAAAAAATTAATCCAATAATGCTCATGGTCATTATTTTAGTTGGAGGTTTTTGTGCATTCAAAATGATGTCTTTTCTTGGTTGTTATGTTCGTATTGAAGACGCTAATGAGTGTTGGAAATTAACAGCCTGGTAAAATTTATATCCGCAGACCTATTGATTACAAATCAATTGCTAAAGTTTAAATAAACATTTGTTGGCAACAATAATCTTAAAATACTTTTGAGTTGGCAACAATCTCGCAACAATGTTAAACTTTTGTAATGCCTACAGACAAACAGAAGCTTGGAGTTTTTGGAGAAGAGTTAATTGTTAAAAATTGTATTTGTCCAAAATGCAAAAAGAAAAGAACACTTAAGAAGCTTCCAACAAACTTTAAGTGTGCAGACTTGATTTGTGATTTCTGTGGATTTTTAGCTCAAGTTAAATCTTCGAATGTAAAAAATATTAATAAACTCCCAAGTTCAGTTTTAGGAGCGGCCTGGAAGCCACAAGAGGAAAGAATGAATGCTGGTATATACTTTCCACTTTATTTAGTTTTAGTTTGCAAAAAAGAATACTCAGTATTTTACCTAGCCTCAGATTTGCAAAACAAAGAAATATTTGTTGCAAGAAAACCTTTATCTACATCTGCAAGAAGAGCTGGATGGCAAGGGTTTATGTATGATATATCTAAAATCAAAAATAGTTTTGTGAGATTAATTTAAATGAATAAACTTTTAGGGATCGTGGTTCTAGGTTTGTTGTTAAGTGGGAATGCTTATGCAAAAGAAACTAGAATACACTGTAAGTTTATTGGTGGTGATAAAGTCGCTCCTGGAAAACAAAAGATTATATATAAAGAAGGAGACCTATCCGACGTATATCTAAAAATTGATTTTGATAGAGAAAAAGTAATTGATTCTCCATTTAATGTTTATGGATTATTAGGTTCCAAAACTACAATTATATTTGATGGTGCAGAAGTTAGTTGGACTGGAGAAAATAAATCTATAAGAAAGGTTGCAATCCTTAACAGACAAAATGGAAGACTGATTGAAGTTTATAATATATTAGATGACAGTAGAGAAGCAGGTGAAAGAAATTATCTTTGTTCCAAAAGTAAATTAAAATTTTAACGACCACTTGATTAGGCAACAATCTTGCAACAATCCTGCAACACTTATTGTCGTAAGAATAGTTTTTGTATAAATAAATTAGATTAAAAAGTAAGTGAAGTGGTGCCCCCGCACGGATTCGAACCGCGGACCTATTGATTACAAATCGAGAGTCCAAATTCGAAAAGATAAATACTATCAACGTTAATTGAAAGTTATTTCAAATCTATACACACTATGAACACAGTGATAAAGTTTTCATCGTGAAATTAGAGTTTAAAAAAGGATCAAAGTACTCAAGAAAAGATATTGGTTGGGTTTGCTTTCCAGACAAAGGAAGACCTGCGGGAGGTGATTGGGACACAGGTTATGTGCGTGTTGAAGACAATTTAATAATTTTTATGAACATTGGTGTACCAGGAACAACAGAGCACGATTTTGATAATCATTATGATCATTCAAAGGGTGTTATTGTTTGGTACGGAAAACCAAAGTCGCATTCTCAACAGCCAACTTTTCAAAAGTTATTGTCGGGTGAAATGACGCCACACTTTTTTGCACGTTGGGATAATAAAGATCCTCAATTCGCTTATCTAGGCATTGGAAAAGTTGTTAGTTTTAAAGATGGTGTACCTTGTTTAGATGGAAATAAAAAAGAAGTTGAGACAATTGAATTAAAATTAACTGTAGAAGACTCGGGAGAGATAATTCCCATTCAAAATCAAACTAATGTTGACAAAGAAAAAGATCTTTTAATTGAAAATAATTTAGCTCCAAAATCTTCATTCTTATTAGAGAAGCATCTTGAGGATTATATTATTAGAAATTGGTCTAATATCGAACTGAATAAAGATTATGATATCCATAAAGAAAATAATAAACTTTGCACTCAATATTCAACGGGATCTGGACCTTTAGATATTTTAGCAATTAGCAAAGATAAAAAAGAATTTTTAGTTATAGAGTTGAAGAAGGGCAGAGCCAGCGATGTAGTTATGGGTCAGATACAAAGATATATGGGTCATATTAAAAATAATCTAGCTGGAGAGAAAGACGTTAAGGGACTTATTATTGCGTTAGAGGATGATAAGAACTTAAGAGATGCCTTATCTGTTGCTCCAAATATAAAGTTTATGAAATATGAAGTATCGTTTAAATTGGTAGAATAATGAAAAAACTTTTAGGGATCGTGGTTCTGGGTTTGTTATGTTTTAATCAATATTAAAATGAGGACCAAAGAGTTTAATAAAGTTAAACCTTATTGTTATATCTTAACGAGATTATCTGATGGTATGAAATATCACGGATTAAGATGGGATAATGTTAGATTTAATAGAACACCAAATGAAGATTTTGGAATATATTATTTTACCAGTAGAGCATCTTTAAAAAAAGAATTTAAAAATAACAAAGATAATTTTGACTTTGAGATAACATATACTTTTAGCAATAAAAAAGAAGCTCAGAAGTATGAAGTTGAATTCAATAAAAAAATTTTAGGCAAAAATAATTGGTTAAATCAATCAGCATATCCACATTTAATACAGTCAGATGAAGGAAAAGAACGAATAAGAAAATCAAGACTAGGGACTAAACTTTCAAAAAAAACTATTGCCAAAATCAAAAGATCTGGAACAGGACTAAAGAAAAAACCTAGATCAGAAAAACAAAAAAAAGAAATGTCTAAAATAATTAAGAAAGGATTTATTGAAGGAAGAGAAGCTTGGAATGTAGGTGTACCTATGAAAGCAGAATCCAAAAAAAAATTATCCAAGTCTTTAAAAGGCAGAGAAGTTTGGAACAAAGGAAAAACTGTATTTTTAGGAAAGGATAATCCTTTTTATGGAAAAAGACATTCAGATGAGACTAGAAAAAAAATGTCATTAAAAAAAAGGGGTATTAAACGAGGACCTTATAATAAAAAAAAATTAAGCGACTAATTGATTGATACACAATCCATACACACTCCATACACAATCAAAGCACACTATTAGCACAGTCAGGATAGAAATTTAACTTTTTGAAAAAATTTAACGTTGATTTTATTGAGTGATGGTGCCCCCGCACGGATTCGAACCGCGGACCTATTGATTACAAATCAATTGCTCTACCAGCTGAGCTACAAGGGCATGCGCAATAATTATTAATTATTTGTTAAATAATCAACTCTTTTTTTTTATATAACTAAGGTGATGAAACACAATTGCAGCACTATTTGATATATTTAAACTTTCAATGTCTTCGTTAATATTAATTTTAGCAAAAAAATCTGCATATTTGCCTGTGTGCTGTCTCATTCCAAACCCTTCAGATCCAAATAGAAGAATATTATTTCCTTCCCATTTAATGTCTGTAAAATCTTTTTGACCTTTTGCATCAAAACCATAAACCCAGAAATTTTTTTCTCTTAAATTTTTTAAAGTGGAATTAATGTTAGATACCTGGAATATGTTTAAGTGTTCCATGCATCCACTAGCTGATTTATACATCAACTTGCTATCACGTGGAAAATGTCTTTCTTTAATTATCAATCCATCAATATCAAATGATGCGGCACTTCTTATTAATGAACCAATATTTCTTGGATCAGTAACCTCATCAAGACAAACAAATGTTAAATTATTTCTATCTTTTATAAATTGTTTTAGATCTGGTTGATCCAAATGTTCAATCTCTGCAACATAACCGTTATGCATTAATTGTTCTTTAGAAGTATATTTGTCTAATTCTTTTTTAGATTTAAAGTAAACTTTGACATCCTCTAAAATGTTTTTATTTGGGTTTTTTCTATGAATATTTTTTTTAGATTCTTCTGTTAAAAAGACTCTTAAAACTTTTCTTTTAGGGTTTCTTAGAGCCTCAATAACTGCGTGTTGACCAACAATGAAAAATGATGATTTATTCATAAATTAGTATCTGTTTTATACGGTTTTTTTAATATTTTCCTATTAAATCACGTGTTGCATTTGCATAAATAAAATATATAAAACGCTTGTTATTTGAAGCTTTATTGAACAAGGGGACACTTCCCCAAAGGAGGGGTTCCAGAGCGGTCAAATGGGGCGGGCTGTAAACCCGTTGACTTCGGTCTTCGAAAGTTCGAATCTTTCCCCCTCCACCATTTAATAAAATTTTGGATAACATGGAGTGTTACTCTTGGGGTTGTGCGGGTGTAGTTCAATGGTAGAACGCTAGCCTTCCAAGCTGGATGTAAGGGTTCGATTCCCTTTACCCGCTCCAAGAAAATAAAATTGAAAACGAAAACAAATAAACTGAGGTAAAAACGTAATGTCAAAAGAAAAATTTGTAAGAAATAAACCCCACTGTAACATTGGGACTATTGGTCATGTCGACCATGGTAAAACTACTCTTACTGCCGCGATTACAAATGTATTAGCACAGGCTGGCGGCGGAACTGCAGTTGCTTATGATCAAATCGATAAAGCACCTGAAGAAAAAGAGAGAGGTATAACAATTTCAACAGCACACGTAGAGTATGAAACTGAAAAAAGACACTATGCTCACGTAGACTGTCCTGGTCACGCTGACTATGTTAAAAACATGATCACTGGTGCCGCACAAATGGATGGAGCAATATTAGTTGTTAACGCAGCTGATGGTCCAATGCCACAAACAAGAGAACACATTCTTTTAGGAAGACAAGTTGGTATTCCCGCAATTGTTGTTTACTTAAACAAAGTAGACCAAGTTGATGATAAAGAAATGATTGAGCTTGTTGAAGAAGAAATTAGAGAGCTTTTAACTTCATACAAATACCCAGGTGATAAAACACCAATCGTTAAAGGTTCAGCTTTAGCAGCAGTTGAAGGTAGAGATGATGAAATTGGAAAAAATTCAATTTTAGAATTAATGAAAGCTGTTGATGAACACATTCCACAGCCAGCTAGAGAAGTTGATAAACCATTTTTGATGCCAGTTGAGGACGTATTCTCAATTTCTGGAAGAGGAACAGTTGCAACTGGAAGAGTTGAGTCTGGTGTAATTAAAACTGGTGAGGAAGTTGAAATAGTTGGAATTAGAGAAACCAAAAAATCAGTTTGTACTGGAGTTGAAATGTTTAGAAAGCTTTTAGATTCTGGTGAAGCTGGTGATAACGTTGGAATTTTATTGAGAGGTATTGAAAGAACTGATATCGAAAGAGGTCAAGTTCTTTGTAAGCCTGGTTCAATTACTCCTCACACTAAATTTGAAGCTCAGGCTTATGTACTTAAAAAAGACGAGGGTGGAAGACATACTCCATTCTTTACTAAGTACAGACCACAGTTTTATTTTAGAACAACAGACGTTACAGGTGAAGTAGAATTACCAGCTGGTACTGAAATGGTTATGCCAGGTGATGATGCTAAATTTACTGTTAAACTTATTACACCAATTGCTATGGCAGAGAAATTAAACTTTGCAATAAGAGAAGGTGGAAGAACTGTTGGAGCAGGAGTAGTAACTAAAATTATAGAGTAACTCTATAAATAGGAGTGTAGCTCAATTGGTAGAGCGCCGGTCTCCAAAACCGGAGGCTGAGGGTTCGAGTCCCTCCGCTCCTGCCAACTTGAGCTAAGAAATTATGAGAAACCCAATTAAATTTATACAAGAGGTAAAACAAGAGGCTTTTAAAGTTACATGGCCTACTTGGAAAGAGACATTACAAGGTGCATTAATGGTATTTGTAATGGCAGTTGTTATGTCTTTATTTTTCCTTCTTTTAGATCAGGTTTTGAAGTTTTTCTTAGAACTTTTACTTAAAGTGAGTATCTAATGAAAAATTGGTACATAGTTCAATCTCATTCTAGCTTTGAAAATAAAGTTGCAGCTTTAATCAAAGAGGAAGCAGATAAAGCTAAAATTGCTGATAAGTTTGAAGAGATTATTGTACCTACACACGATGTTACAGAGGTTAAGAGAGGTAAAAGAATTCAAAGAAAAAAGAAATACTTTCCTGGATATGTACTAATAAAGAGTGAGATGGATAATAATATTTATCACATGATTAAAAATATAAAGAGAGTTAGTGGTTTCTTGGGTACTAAAGGGATTCCTGTTCCTGTTTCAGATAAAGAAGTTGAGAAAATTTTAGGTCAGATCAAAGATGGTGTTGCACAGCCAAAATCTGGGGTAGATTACAGTGTTGGTGAAAAAGTTCAGGTTGTAGATGGTCCATTTGCGTCATTTACAGGAATGATTGAGGAAATTGATGAAGAAAAAGCTAGACTTAAGGTGTCAGTTTCTATATTTGGTCGTCCTACACCAGTAGATTTAGAATATAATCAGGTTGAGAAAGTAAGTTAATGGCAAAAGAAATTAGTGGATTTATAAAATTACAAATTAAAGGCGGCCAAGCTAATCCAGCCCCACCTGTTGGTCCTGCATTAGGTCAACGAGGTGTAAATATTATGGAATTTTGTAAAGCGTTTAATGATAAAACTAAATCAATGGCAGGTAAACCTGTACCAGTAGAAATTACTGTTTATAAAGACAAAAAATTTGATTTTAAAATTAAATCACCCCCAGCATCTTTTTATATTAAAGAAGCAGTAAAGCTTAAAGGTGGATCAAAAGAACCTGGACGAAATATTGTTGCTTCAATTTCTAAAAAACAATTAGAGAGTATAGCAAAAGAAAAAATGAATGATTTAAATGCTCACGATATTGAGGAAGCTATAAAAATTATTGCGGGATCAGCTAGATCAATGGGTATTGAGGTAAAAGAATAATGGCATCAAAAAGATATAAAAAATTACCTGAAAAGACAAAAGACTTGATAGCTGAGTCTATAGAAAAGTTATTACCAGAACTTAAAAAAAACTGCACAACTAAATTTGATGAGTCTTTAGATTTAAGTTTTCAAATAAATCACAAGCAAAAGAAAAGCGAAGTTAATATTAGAACAGTAGTTAATTTACCCGGTGGTACAGGTAAGAAAGTTAAGGTTGCTGTAGTTTGTGAAGATAATAAAGCTAAAGATGCAAAAGATGCTGGTGCAGACATTGTTGGAGGCGACGAGTTTGTTGAAAAAATTAAAGGTGGAGAATTAAATTTTGAAAAATTGATTTGTACACCTGGAATGATGATTAAACTTTCTAAATTAGGAAAAGTTTTAGGACCAAAAGGTTTAATGCCTAACCCTAAACTTGGTTCAGTTTCTGAAAATATTAAAGAAGCTGTAACAAATGCTAAATCTGGTCAAGTAGAAATTAGAAATGATAAAGATGGAAACATCGGAGTAAGTATTGGTAAAAAATCTTTTAGTGATGATCAATTATTAAAAAACTGCAATGCAATTTTAGACGCTTTAGAAAAAGAAAAATCAAACAACACTCTAAAAGGTGATTTAATTCGAAGTGTATTTGCTACATCAACAATGGGTGTTTCATATAAAGTTAAATTAGGTAAATCGATATAGTTATGATGAACAAAGAACAAAAGAAAAATTATATTGAAGAAATGACTAGTAAATTTGAAAACAGTAAAGCTGTTATGGTTACTCATTACCAAGGTTTAACTATGACTCAGTTAGATGAATTGAGAGCGAAAATGAGAGAACATGGAATAATTTTCAAAATAACAAAAAACAGAATTACAAAATTAGCTTTAGAAAAAACTAAGTGTAAAGATTTATCAAATTTATTTACTGGTCCTACTGCAGTAGCATTTGGAGAGGATGCTATAATGTCTGCAAGGATTCTCTCAAAATTTGCAAAAGATAACGAAAACTTAAAATTAATTGGTGGAATCATGGATAATGAGGTCTTAGATCAGGCCGGTGTCCAAAATGTAGCTAGTTTACCTACACTAGATGAAGCAAGAGCCAATATTGTGGGTATTTTGAA
>CACNFL010000019.1 GCA_902619745.1 uncultured Pelagibacteraceae bacterium | reverse complement strand
TCCCCAACATCAGTAATAACTCCAGCACCTTCTAAACCTAAACCAATCGGTAGTTTTAATGGGTATAGACCTGATCGATGGTAAGTATCAATGTAGTTAAGTCCAATTGCTTTTTGTTCAATTGTTACTTGGTCTGGACCAGGCTTTTCTAAAGATATATCTTTAACTTCTAAAACATCAGGTCCACCAGTTTTATTAATTTCTACAGCTTTCATAATTTATTTCACAAATGTACCATTATGATAATCTTGAACTGCTTGCAAGATTTCTGCTTTAGTATTCATCACAAACGGTCCACCTCTAGCTATTTCCTCATTAATTGGTTTACCTGAAATAACTAAGAATTTTGCATTTGACTTAGCTTTAACTGTTAAATCTTCACCGCTTGTTAAAAGTATTAAAGTACTATCTTTCACATTTTCATGTTTGTTTTTGCCTATTTCAATTTCACCACTAATTAAATAAACAAAAGTATTGTGAGTTGATGGTAATTTAAAATTGAACTTTTTATCTTTATTTAATTCTACATCAAAATAAACTGGTTCAACGTTATGACCTTTTACTGGTCCTTCAGCTTTTTCAAATTTACCGGCAATAACTTTTACTTGTTTATCATCATCTAAATGAATACTCATTTTATCTGAATCAATATAAATATATTCAGGCTTACTCATTTTTAATTTAGCAGGCATATTAATCCACAATTGAAATCCATGAAGTTTACCTTCTTTCATTGCAGGCATTTCAGAATGAATAATTCCACTTCCTGTTTTCATCCATTGAACGTCTCCTGCAGTCATTCTTCCTTCACCACCGGTACTATCTTTATGCTCAAAATCTCCAGCTAACATATAAGTTACTGTCTCAATTCCTCTATGAGGGTGGGGTGGAAAACCCGCAATATAATCCTCACTATTTTCAGATCCAAACTCATCTAACATTAAAAATGGATCAAAGTAGTTTGGCTCAACACCAATACTTCTCTTTAATTTAACTCCAGCACCATCTGAAGCAGGAATAGGGTCGATAATTTTACTAACTTCAATATTTTTCATATTTCGTAAATAAGAATTTTTTATAATATATCAAGTAACTTACTAAGATCTTTGATTTGATGTTTTGGGACATAATCTAGATTATCAAAAATATTATTGTTTCTATTAACCCAAATAGAATTATAACCATAGTTTCCACCACCTGAAACATCCCAAGTATTTGCACTTAAAAAAGCAACTTCATTTGTTTGAATTTGATATTTCTTTATTGGAAGATCGTAAACTTTAGATTCTGGTTTATAAACTCCAACCTCTTCAATTGAAAAAATATCATTAAATATATTTTCTAAATTATTACTCTTAACCAATTCATCGAGCAGGGAAGGAGTACCATTTGAAAGAATAGCAAGTTTAAAATCTTTTTCTTTTAATGATTTTAAAACTTCCGGAACTTCTTTAAATGGTGAAAGAATTTTATAAAGATCTAATAACTCATTTCTCATTGAAGAGTCTATCTCATAAGTTTTCATTGATTTATCCAAACTATCCTCTGTTACCTGCCAAAAATCCTTGTGACGTTTCATTAAACTTCTAAGCCAAGTATATTCTAATTGTGTTGTTCTCCAATAATTGGCGAAACCTTCCCACTTATCACCTATTTTATCTTTACATTTTTCAGCAGCTGAATTGACATCAAATAAGGTGCCGTAAGCATCAAAAATTATTGCTTTAATATTTTTCATAAACTAACTTATCAATATGAGTAACATTAGATTATTTTATTCAAAAAGTTTATCTCTTAATTTGACTGACAAACTTGATAAATCTCAATCACACTATGTTTCAAAAGTTATGAGACTTAAAGAGAAAGAAGTTTTTTCTCTTTTTAATAGTAGTGGCGAATGGGAAGCGAAAATCGCAAATATCAATAAAAGCATAGTTGAATTTAATGTTACGAAACAATTAAGACAGAAAGAAAATACCATAGATCTCTGGCTGGCTTTCTCTCCTATCAAATCAAATTACTTTAATTTCATGATCCAAAAAGCTACAGAGCTTGGTGTAACTAAGTTTTTACCAATTATCTTTGAAAGAACGATTGTTAGGAAGATTAATAAAGAGAGATTGGAAAAAGTAATCATAGAAGCTGCCGAACAATCAAACAGAATAACTGTTCCATCAATTGAAGAGCCTCAAAAATTAAAAAGCTTTCTAAATAATGATATGGATTTAATTTTTACTGATCTCAACACTACTAATACAAAAATTGACATTAAAAAGTTAACCACCAAGCCTACTTGCGTAATCATAGGGCCAGAGGGAGATTTTTCTGAGGAGGAGAGGGAAGAGATTCTTAAATTTAGTGGTGTTCAGCCTATTAAAATCAATGAAAACATATTGAGATCTGAAACGGCTGTAATTTCTGCTCTATCGATCATAAATTACGCCATTAATTGATATTTTGTCGCTAAAAGTAAAAGTGTATTTTTTTAAAAGACACTCTATATAGGGTAAAAAAATGAAAAAAATTTTATATATATTTCTAACATTCTTTATAACTTCAAGCGCGTTCGCTAATCAACCTGTCGATTGGCAACTAGGATTTCAAAAGGCTGCTTCCGAGACTATGAGAGATATCGTTAATTTTCATGATAAATTGTTGTTACCAATTATAATAGCAATCAGTGTTTTTGTTCTATTTTTGATGGTTTATGCTTGTATTAGATTTAGAGCTTCAGCAAATCCAGTTCCATCAAAAAGAACTCATAATGTTGCTGTTGAAGTTTTATGGACTTTAATTCCATGTTTAATTCTAATCGTGATGGCAGTTCCATCATTTAAAATTTTATACAAACAAGATGCGATTCCAAAAGCAGACATAACTGTTAAAGCTATTGGATATCAATGGTACTGGGGATATGAGTATCCAGATGAAAATATTTTCTTCGACTCTTACATGATCGAAACTAAGGACTTAAAAGAAAACGAGCCAAGACTGTTAGCTGTAGATAATGAACTGGTTGTTCCAGTAAATAAAGTTGTTAAGGTAATGATCACAGCCAATGATGTTCTACATGCATGGGCACTCCCTTCATTTGGGGTAAAACGAGACGCTGTACCTGGAAGAATAAATGAAACTTGGTTTAAAGCAGAAAAAGTTGGAACTTATTATGGTCAATGTTCTGAACTGTGTGGAATTAAACACGCGTTTATGCCAATTGAAGTTAGAGTTGTTACTGAAGAAGAATATCAAGACTGGTTGTTAGACGCTAAAGTCAAATTTGCAAAAGAAATTAATGAAGAAGATCAATTTAAAAAACTAGCGAGTAAATAATATGTATACACAAACAGCATCACACGACGATCATCATACACCAACTGGTTGGAAACGTTGGGCTTATTCAACCAACCACAAAGATATTGGAACTATGTATCTAATATTTGCAATTATTGCAGGTGTGATTGGTACTGCATTCTCAGTTTTAATGAGAATGGAATTGATGCATCCAGGTGATGGAATTTTAGGTGGAAATTATCATTTATATAATGTCTTAGTTACTGGTCATGGTTTAATAATGATTTTCTTTATGGTTATGCCAGCAATGATAGGTGGTTTTGGTAATTGGTTTGTTCCAATAATGATTGGTGCTCCAGACATGGCATTTCCAAGAATGAACAATATTTCATTCTGGTTACTACCTACATCTTTTATCTTATTAATAATGTCGATTTTCATGGATGGCCCTCCAGGTCAAACAGGAGTAGGAGGTGGATGGACAATATACCCTCCATTGTCATCTACAGCTGGACAACCAGGTCCTGCAATGGATTTTGCAATATTAAGTTTACACTTAGCCGGAGCTTCTTCAATTTTAGGTGCAGTAAACTTTATTACTACAATTTTAAATATGAGAACACCTGGCATGACACTTCATAAAATGCCATTATTTGCATGGTCAATATTAGTGACAGCTTTCTTATTATTATTATCATTACCAGTTTTAGCAGGAGCAATTACGATGCTTCTTACAGATAGAAACTTTGGAACAGCTTTCTTTGATGCACAAACTGGTGGGGACCCAGTTTTATTCCAACATTTATTTTGGTTCTTTGGTCATCCGGAAGTTTATATTTTAATTTTACCAGGTTTTGGAATGATCAGCCATATTGTTTCAACATTTTCTAGAAAACCAGTTTTTGGATACTTAGGAATGGCTTATGCAATGGTTGCAATTGGAATAGTTGGTTTCGTTGTTTGGGCTCACCACATGTATACAGTTGGTTTAAGCACAGATACTAAAGCATACTTTTTAGCTGCAACGATGATTATTGCAGTTCCAACCGGTATAAAAATATTTTCATGGATAGCAACTATGTGGGGTGGTTCGATTTCATTTAAAACTCCAATGGTTTGGGCTTTAGGATTTATATTTTTATTTACTGTAGGTGGAGTAACTGGTGTAGTGCTTGCGAATGCTGGAGTTGATACTGCAATGCATGACACTTACTATGTCGTTGCGCACTTTCATTATGTGTTATCTTTAGGAGCTGTATTTGCCATCTTCGCTGGTTTTTATTACTGGTTTGGAAAAATGACTGGTTACGAGTACTCAGAGTGGATGGGTCAATTACACTTTTGGCTAACGTTTATTGGAGTAAACTTGGTTTTCTTCCCACAACACTTTTTAGGCCTTGCAGGAATGCCAAGAAGATATGCTGATTATCCAGATGCTTTTGCTGGATGGAATTACATTTCTTCAATAGGTTCTTATATTTCAGTAATTGGATTGGTGGTATTTTTTATAAACCTTGCTTATGCGTTTTATAAGAAAAAAGCTGCAGCACAAAACCCATGGGGAGAAGGCGCTACAACTTTAGAATGGACTGTACCATCTCCACCTAATTTTCATACTTTTGAAGAATTACCAAAGTTTGAAGATGATGAGGGTGTTGAAAAATCTACAAGCTAAATTTAGCAAATAAGATTTTTTAACTTTAAATTAATGATTAAGTCTAAATTAAAAAATAGAAACTTATCTAAAGAAGACGCCTTTAATTTATCTGAATTATTTAAATTAATGAAACCAAGAGTAATGTCTTTGGTTATCTTTACATGTGCAGTCGGTTTGTTAATGGCTCCAAATATAATTCCAACAAAAGACGCAATCATTGGAATAATTTTAGTTTCAATTGGAGCAGGAGCTGCTGGGGCTTTAAATATGTGGTACGAGTCTGATTTAGACGCTCTTATGACAAGAACTTGTTTGAGACCAATTCCGACAGGCAAGGTAAATAGAAATCAAGCATTAGTATTTGGAATTTTTCTTTCGATTTTTTCTGTAATTGCGCTTGATTATTATTCAAACAGAATATCAGCTAGTTTATTACTTTTTACTATTTTGTTTTATGTGTTTGTTTATACAATTTGGTTAAAAAGAAAAACTCCACAAAATATAGTGATAGGGGGAGCTGCAGGAGCATTACCCCCAGTGATTGGTTGGACTATAGCTACAAATTCTTTAACTTTTGAGCCGATTACATTTTTTTTGATTATATTCTTTTGGACGCCTTCACATTTTTGGGCTTTAAGTTTGTATAAATCAGATGATTACAAAAAAGCGAAAATTCCAATGCTTCCACTAACAAATGGTGTTGAGAGTACAAAATTAAATATATTTATCTATTCTTTAACAATGTTACCAGTAATTGTTTTGCCTTATGCTATTGGCTTTGTGGGTATAACTTTTTTAATCCCATCATTAATTTTGACAATTTATTATAATTATTTATGTTTCGAACTTTATAAATTTAAAAAAAACAAATTTGATGCAAAAAAAGCAAAATCTATTTTTGGATATTCAATTTTGTATTTATTTTTAATTTTTGTTCTTTTTTTAATTGATAATATTTTATGATAACGCCTGATAAGAAAACAAAGAAAAAAAATATTATAACTGCTATAGCAATTTTAGCATTTATGGTATTTTTATTTATTTTTACTTTATACAACGTTGGAGTATTTGATAGACAGATATGATTAAAGGCAAAACATTAACTCCTTTACTTTTAGCTGGGATTTTTATCCTTATGTTAGGATTGTCTTTTGCAGCAGTACCTTTGTATGATTTGTTCTGTAGGGTAACTGGATTTGGGGGAACAACCCAAGTTTCAAAAGAAGCTCCAAAAATAGTGTTAGACAAGGTTGTAAGTGTGAGGTTTGATACAAATGTGAACAATCTTGATTGGAATTTCAAAGCAAAATCGAACGTGATTGATGTAAAGGTTGGCGAGGTCAACAGAATAGAATTTGAAGTTGAGAATGTTGGAGACGAAACTACTTATGGTGTTGCTAGTTTTAACGTGTCACCAGCGAGTTTTGGTAAATATTATAGTAAATTAGGATGTTTTTGCTTCGAAAAACAAGAGTTGAGGGCTGGTGAGAAGGCTACTTATGTAATGACTTTTTATTTAGACCCTGAACTTGTAAACGATCCAACAACAAAAAATCTACAAGATGTAACCATGTCGTACACTTTTTTCTCGACAGATTACTATAAACAATCATAATCACGAAAAATGTCAGCAGAAAAAAAACACGATTACCACTTAGTTGATCCAAGTCCTTGGCCAATTTATACATCTTTTGCATGCTTAGTATTAGCAATAGGTGCAATTTTTTATATGCATAACGGTATTTCCTGGGGAATGTATCTTGGTTTAGCGCTATTAATTTATGGTGCGTATATGTGGTTTAGAGATGTAGTCATTGAAGCTGAGCATCAAGGTCATCATACTCCAGTTGTCCAAATTCATCATAGATATGGAATGACTCTATTTATTGCTTCAGAGGTCATGTTCTTTGTTGCATGGTTCTGGGCTTACTTTGATATAAGTTTATTTCCAAATGAATTCGTTGGGAATGTATGGCCACCAAAAGATATTGAAACATTTGATCCTTGGGACATTCCTTTAATAAATACTTTAGTTTTATTATTATCAGGAACAACTGTTACGTGGGCTCATCACGCTTTATTAGAAGATGATAGAAAAGGATTTATACAAGGTTTAACACTAACTGTTATTCTTGGTTTCTTTTTTACATTATTGCAAGCATACGAATATCATCACGCTACTTTTACTTACTCGGGCCATATTTATGGAGCTGTATTTTATATGGCAACAGGTTTTCATGGTTTTCACGTCATAATTGGAACGATATTTTTAGCAGTATGTTTATGGAGAGGAAGACTTGGGCATTTTACTAAAGATCATCATTTTGGATTTGAAGCAGCTGCTTGGTATTGGCATTTCGTTGACGTAGTGTGGCTATTCTTATTTGCTGCAATTTATATTTGGGGAAGTTAATTTTTATCCTTGAAGAATAAATTACTATTTTCAGTTTTTGTTTATTTTATTATTTTAACTCTACTCTCTCTTGGGTTTTGGCAAATTTATAGATTAAATTGGAAATTAGAGTTAATTGAGCAGATAAAAAATTCCTTAAAAAATGATCCTGTAGAATTGAATAGTATTGAAAAAAAAAATTATCTTAGAATAAAGACAAGTGGAGAAATTGATTTTGACAAACAAATTTACTTATATAATTTAAATGACGAAGGGAAACCTGGATTTGAAGTAATTAATCCAATAAAAATTGATGACGAAAATTACTTAATGAATAGAGGATGGATACCTTTTGAAAAAAAAGATCTACCTGAAATAAATTTAGTTGATCAAAATCAAATAGTTGGCACCCTTATGCTGCAAACAAAAGCAAGTTCATTCAAGCCAGAAAATGATATTGAAAAAAATTATTGGTTTACTTTGAATAGAGAAGATATTTTAAAATTTACTGGAAAAAATTTTTCAGAGTATGTAATTTATTTAAATGGTGAATATAAAATTCCAAAACCAAGATTGATTACTGCCAAAATTTCAAATAATCATAAGAAGTATGCAATTACTTGGTTTTCTATGGCGATTTCAATTCTTTTAATATATTTATATTTTAGGAAAAAAAATTATTAGATGATATACGTAAGTACAAGAGACACATCAAAAACCTTTGAATTTAAGGATGTTTTCATTAAAGGTCTTGCTGATGATGGAGGTTTATTTATTCCAGAAGCAATAGTGAAATATAGGGAAAATGAAATTAGAGATTTAAAAAAACTTAGTTATTCAGAATTAGCTAAAAAAATTGTTTATCCATTTATTGGTAATTTTATGTCTGAGGCTGAATTAAGTAACACTATTGATAAATCTTACTCTACGTTTAGAAAAGATAACGTTGTGCATTTAATGAGCCTAGGAGACAAAACGGTATTAGAGCTATTTCATGGTCCTACTTTAGCTTTTAAAGATGTTGCAATGCAACTTTTAGGTAACTTTTACGAATATTATCTAAACAATGAAAATCAAAAAATTAATATTGTTGTTGCCACATCTGGAGACACTGGTGCTGCAGCAATTGATGCAATTAAAGGTAAAAAAAATGTTAATATCTTTGTGCTTCATCCAGATAATCGTGTTTCACCAGTGCAGAGAAAATTAATGACAACAGGTAAACATGAAAATGTATTTAATATAGCTATAAAAGGAAATTTCGATGATTGCCAAAACCTAGTTAAATCTATGTTTGCAGATAAGCAGTTTTCAAATGATATCAAAATGTCAGGTGTAAATTCTATTAATTGGGCAAGGATTATTGCTCAAAGTGTTTATTATTTTTATAGTTATTTATTAGTTGAACATACAGGTGAACCAACAAATTTTTCAGTACCAACAGGAAATTTTGGAGATGTTTATGCCGGATATTTAGCTAAAAAAATGGGCTTGCCAATTAATAAACTAATTGTTGCAACTAATCAAAACGACATTTTACATAGAGCAATATCAAAAGGTAGTTATGAAGCAGAAAAGGTTTCAGAAACTATTTCTCCTAGTATGGATATTCAAATAGCTAGTAATTTCGAGAGACTTATATTCGATCTTAATAATGAGGATGATAAACAGACTTCATTAGATATGAAAAATATTAAAGAGAATGGAAAATATTTAATTGGTGATGATAAATTAAATAAAATTAAAGAAAATTTTTTATCAGCTAGTCTGAGTGAGAATGAGACTTTGGAGGTTATTAAAAAGGTGTATGAAAAATTTTCTGTAGTTTTAGACCCACACACAGCTATTGGATATGGTGCTTTCGACAAACATAACTTAAAAGGAAATAATATTGTACTAGCAACTGCACATCCATGTAAATTTCCTGATGCTGTTTCCAAAGCTATTAATTTAAAATCTGATTTACCAAAAGAACTCGAGTTTATTTTGAATGAAAAAGAAGATTATGATATATTAGAAAATAATTTAGAAAAAATTAAAAACTATATTATAGGTAAAACAAAATGAAGATTAAAGAAGGGGAACAACTTCCAAATTCAGAATTTTATTACTTAGACTCAAGTGGAGCAGCAAAAAAAATAACTACAGCAGAAGTATTTAAAAATCATAAAACAATTGTGATTGGTGTTCCTGGAGCATTTACAAAAGTTTGTTCCGCAAAACATCTTCCAGGGTATGTTAATAATTATGAAGAAGCAAAGAATAAAGGGGTTACAAAAATTATTTGTGTTTCAGTTAATGATCCAAATGTGATGAAAGCATGGGGTGATAGTCAAAAAGTTGAAGATAAAATATTTATGGCTGCAGATCCATATTGTGAATTTACTAAATCTATAGGGGCAGAAATAGACAGACACGACAGAGGTCAAGGAATGAGATCGGCAAGATATACAATGTTAATTGATAATAATGTAGTACAAAAAATACAAGCAGAAGAAGATACTGCTTCTTGCGAAATCTCAGCAGCTCAAAATTTTTTAAAATTAATTTAAATTTCTTCGTTATAAGAAATATTGTTTGCTTCGTTCCTCGCAATTTCATCAACTTTGTTGTTTAATTTATCTGATGAATGTCCTTTGACCCACTCCCATTTTATTTTTTTATTTTTAGATAGTTTTTCAAGCATTAACCAAAGGTCTTTATTTTTAACTGGTTTTTTTTCTGCAGTCATCCAGCCATTTTTTTTCCATTTAAAAATCCAAACCTCTATACCATTTTTTACATATTGAGAGTCAGTAACAATAGAAATTTCCTTTTTTTTAACTTCTTTTAAGGCTTTTATTACAGCAATTAATTCCATTCTGTTGTTTGTAGTGTAGGGCTCAGATCCAGAAATAATCTTTTGTTTTTTATTTTCCAAAATTATCGCTGCCCATCCACCTTTTCCTGGATTTCCAATACATGAACCATCTGTATAAATTTTTATCATTATTTTAAATAGTCTCTAAATGAATTTAAGTTATTGTGGGATAATAGTTTTTGATAATATTCATTAGGATCTTTAATTTTAATCAATGCTGTTTTTGGTGTATTAGAGTAATCATATAGTCTAGTTAATAAATATCTTAAGGCAGCTCCTCTACATAAAGTATTTATAGATTTTTTTTCTTTCAATGAAATTTTTTTAATACTTTCATATCCTTTAATTAAATTTTTAATTTTATTGTTATTGATTTTGAATTTTCTCTTTTTCTGGTCAAAACAAAGAGCATTTATACATATTGCAATTTCATACATAAAATAATCATTAGCAGCAAAGTAGAAATCAATAATTCCAGAAAGTTTATTTTTTTTGAAGAAGATATTATCTATAAATAAGTCACCATGGATAATACCTTTGGGCAATTGTTTAGGCCAATTTTTATTGATATCTTTTAGGTTATTATTTAAGAATATTTTTAAATTTGAAAACTTTTTTGACTTAAATTTAATACTTTCCAACAAAGGTTTTAAATTCTTAATACCCATCGAATTTTTTCTATTAAGCTTCATTTTATTTGTGACCACATGCATTCGAGCAATTGTTTTACCAATTGCATAACAATCATTTATATTTAATATTTTTTTATCTTTACCCTCCAAGAATGATACAATACATGCAGTTTTATTTTTTAATTTAATAAGATATTTATTTTCTTTGGTTTTCAGTGGTTTAGGACAGTTTATTTTTGAATTATTCAAATTGTCCATTAATTTCATAAAAAAAGGTATTTCTTTTTGTAAAACTCTTTTTTCAAAAATAGTTAAAATATATTTTTTCTTTTTTGATTTAAGAAGATAGTTTGTGTTTTCTATTCCTTGCTTGATACCTTTAAAACTAATTATTTTATCAATATTAAAATTTTTATTAATAATATTAATTTCTTTTTGATTTATTTTTGTATAGACAGCCATTTTTAATTTAATTTTTTGGGAACTTTAAATACTACATCTTCTTTAATTATTTCAACTTCATCGATACTTATAGAAAATTTATTTTTTAAATCATTAATAAAATTTTTAACCAATATTTCTGGTGCAGATGCTCCTGAAGATATACCTATAGTATTGCAATTTTCTATTTGACCATACGGTATTGAGCTTTCTGAGTGAATAAGATGCGAATTTTCACAGCCAGATTTCTTTGCCACCTCAACAAGCCTAACAGAATTTGAGGAGTTTCTACTTCCAATAACAAAAAACATATCGCAATTTTTCGCAATATTTTTTACTGCCATTTGACGGTTGGTTGTCGCATAACAAATATCTTCTTTCATTGGCTCTTTTATATAAGGAAAATTATTTTTCAAAATTTTGATTATTTCTTTTGTGTCATCAACTGACAAAGTAGTCTGAGTAATATATGCTAATTTTCTGTCTAGTTTATTTTTATAGTTTGTAGCCTCTTCCTCATTTTGTATTAGATCTATAGAACCTTCTTTTAATTGACCCATAGTCCCAATTACCTCAGGGTGATTTTTATGACCAATTAAAATTATATGGTAACCAGCTTTACTAAGATTTTCTGCTTCTCTATGAACTTTAGAAACAAGTGGACATGTAGCATCCACATAAGTCATTTTATAACTTTTTGCATCTTCAGGTATTTTTTTCGGAACACCATGCGCTGAAAAAATTACCGGTCTTGATTTATCCTTTATCTCCTCCAGCTCTTCAACAAATATTGCACCTTTATTTTTTAAATCATCTACAACAAATTTATTATGCACTATTTCATGACGCACATAAACTGGAGCTCCAAATTTTTGTATAGATTTTTCAACTATTTCAATTGCTCTTTCTACCCCAGCACAAAATCCACGGGGCGCAGATAATAATATTTTTAATTCTTTATTTTTCATTTTTTTCTAAAAAATATTCCAGCAATATATGTGGAAAGGTTAAAGACGCCAAACCTATAAATATTATTTTTAAAATTGCACTATCTAAATTAAATGAATTATTCAGTAGATAAAGTGCTATAAAAGAAAAAATAGCAGTTAAAATTGTTAAAGGTAAAGCTTTTTTAACAAACAATCTAAATCCATTAACTATACTATTTGGATCAAGTTCAATAGCGAGGGAAATTGAGTGCCTAATCGAGTGTAAAAAACAGAAATAAGCGGTAAAAGCAATTAGTGGAGATAAGTAGTAATTTAATATTAAAATTGAAAAATAATCTAAAAAAACTACAAATTTTTTTATTTCAAAATTCTTTAAGAAAAGAAAAATACTAGACAGGGTGCTACAGAATATTCCTATTTGAATTACATTATTTGTCTCAATAAAATTTAAACTTAAATAAAATGCCTCACTATCGATTAATAATAATTTGAAAATTGCTATTGTTTCCTGAAAATGAAAATACAAAGGAGCAAGTATAATTAGAAATCCTTTAAAAAAATATAGTATTTGAGTGAAATAAGATTTTTCATTGATCAAAAATTGTGTATCCTCTTTTCCAAAGTGGTAGGAAGCGATTATTAAAAAAACAATTAAAGTTATTGATGGAAACAATATCCAAGTTACGATAACTAATGCCGAAATTAAAATATATGTAATATAGAAAATATAATTTGATTTTATATTGAATAATTTAAGCAGTTTTTTTCCCTTAATATGATCTAATGAACCATGGGAAACCCCTATAATTAAAATTAAAAGTAAACACAAAATTGATGAAATATTAAAATTATTAAACTTGAACAGTAAAATACAAAAAATGTTTACAACAAAGAAAAAAATAAATGAATGATTTAGATTTATTTTTTTTATTTTATTGTTCATTTTAAATTAATTCTTTTAAAAATTTCCACTTTGGCATTTTTAGAATTACCTCTAAATCCTCAAAAAAACTGCTTTTATTTGATAAAAAATTGATAGCTGTTTTAGGTTTTGAATTAAAAACTTTGAAAAATATATTTCCCATTTCATTGGAATTATTTTTTAGAACTCTTAATAAGATTTTATCTAAAAAATCATATTTTGAATTAATTTTAAATAAATTTACATTTTTAATATTTTCTATGTTTTCTCTTAAATATCTGCTCTGTTCTTGAATATTTAGGAACGTATAACCCGTACTTAATCTAGTCATACCTCCTGCTGAGCCTATGTAAATTTCATTTAATTTACTTACATTTTTTTGTCTAAAAAGTGGGATTGCACCAGTTTCTTTGAAATTGATTTTACAGTTTCTTATATTTAGATGTTTACTTAAATAATTATCAATTTGTTCATCATAATCTTTAAGTTTTTCGTCATTTAGCTCAGATATCCAAGTAGTTTCAACTAATGCATTCCTTTTTGTAAATGGTAGCGTATAAAAAAAATGAACTTTGTTTCTTTGATCACAAGCAAAGTCCATCAAATTGAATATTTCGTCATCAAAAAAGTCTTTTTCTGTTTCTATTTCAACTCCACAAAAGTGTTGCCACAACTCACTCTGTTTATTCTCAAAATTAGGTACACTATTAAATACAATTGAATTTGATTTATCTATTTCATCAATACTTTTAAAAAACTGAATATTTTTATTTAATTTAAGTTTTGAAATTATTTTTTCGTAGAACATACCGCTATCTATTGTTTGATATGGCGTATGTTCGCAATTTACATATTTAGTATTATTAGGTGTATTTATTGTAAAATTATTCCAACTTTTTTTGACACATTCTTCAAAATTATGGGAAAAAACCTTCCAAAATGACCAGGTTTTATCTCTTTTATAATCTTCTCTTGGTTCAATTATTGCTAAGGTTTTATCTTTTAATTTTTCATAAACTTCCAGCTCATATGCTAATGAAAGTCCTGCGCAACCTCCGCCTATAATTATGTAATCAAATTCTTTCATTTAAATTTATTTCTTCATTAATTAAATTATGATCATGATTAATATTATCATCGTTTTTACTTATAAGTGATAACTTAATTAAGTCAAAAATAGATAAAAAAGTTTCAATAATTTTTTCAATATTTGAAACATAAATTTTTCCTGACTTTTTATAATTTTCTATGTTTTGTTTATTTAAAATTTTATATCCTATTTTTCTATAAACCCTTCTTGCAACTAAAATGGAAAATCTGAAATTAAATGGTATTTCTTTTATTGAGTAAAATGAGTTTTCATAAAACTTTTCTGAAAGCTTAATTGTATTCTTTATGTCTTCAAAACTTTCATTGATATAAAATCTATTATTTTTTTTATCCTCCATAACATCTCTAGAAATATTTGTTAATTGCATAGCAATCCCAAGATCAATAGCTGATTTTAAAGATTGTTCTTTGTGAACGTTCAATATTTTAGCCATCATCAATCCAACTGTTCCAGCCACCCTATAGGAATATATTAATAATTCTTTTTTTGATTTAAGTTTAACATTTTCTTTTATATCAGAATTAATACCCTCAAATAAATCGTCTGTAATTTTAGTTGAAATGTTAAATTCATTAATAAGATCCCACATGTTTTTTATAACTGGATCATCATAATTTTTATTTACAAAATTATTTCTAAATTTAACAAAATTATCTTTTTTTACCTCAATCTTATTTTCATCATCGGCAATATTATCTGCTTCTCTACAAAAATCATAAAGCGCGGAGCATTTATCATAAGTTTTTTTTGGTAAAAAAAAACCTGCCCAATTAAAAGATTTTGCGTAAATAGCTAAATAATTCTTTGTTAACATTAAAATAATTTATCTAAAACCTTTGCTGAAGAGAGAACACCTGGAACACCAGCTCCAGGATGTGTGCCTGCACCAACAAAGTACAAACCATCATATATTTCTGATTTATTATGAAATCTAAAGTATGCGGATTGTGTAAATTTAGGTTGAATTGAAAACCCTGATCCAAATTTTGTATTTAACTCTTTTTCAAAGTAATCAGGCGTTAGATAAAAATCTTCAACTATATTGTTCTTAAGATCTGGCATTAAGTCTTTTTTCCATTTTTTCAATTACAAGATTTTTCATTTTTTCACCTTCAGTTTCCCAATTTATTTTAGACTGATTGTTAGGAACAGGTACTAATACATAAAAACAATCATTCCCATCTGGGGCCATAGTCTTATCAGTCGCTGTAGGTCTGTGAAGATAATAGCTAATATCATTATTTAATTTTTTCTTATCAAATATGTCATCAAGATGTTCTTTATACTTGTTTCCAAACTTTATTGTATGATGTTCAACATTCTCATAAATTTTTTTTGTTCCAAAATAGTAAACAAATAAACCCATAGAATATTCCATTCGATTTTTTTTCCAATTAAACAAAATGGAACTCTCGTTGCTTTTGCTTAACATTTTTTCATAAAATGCAGGCGGATCTGCATTACAAACAACATTATCTGCACCAATTTCATTTTCATTATTTAATTTTACACCACTTATTTTATTTTTTTTTGTTATAATTTCAGTTACTTCACTGTTTTTTATTATTTCAATACCAACCTCATTCATTAACTTTTCAAAACCTCTAATTATATTTCCTGTTCCTCCTACTGAATAGTGTATTCCCCATTTTTTTTCTAAATAAAGAATTAATCCATAAATAGAAGTGGTGGTAAAAGGATTTCCCCCAACTAGTAAAGGATGCATGCTAAGCATTCTTCTTAATTTTTCATTTTTGATATAAGATGAAACAAGTGAGTAAACTGATTTATAACTTTTAAGTTTTAATAGAGCAGGCAATTGTTGCATCATTACAAAAGGTTTATCAAATGGTACATCTGCAAGTTCTAAAAAACCTTTATCAAATATTTTTTTTGTAAAACTAACTAATCTTTCATATCCATTTACATCTTCTTTGCTAAGTTTCTCAATTTGGTCTTTCATCTCTATGTCGTTGCCAGAATAGTTAAATTTAGTTTTGTCCTCAAAAATAAACTGGTACCAAATTTTAAGTGGAGTTAGTTCTATATAATTTTTTGGATCTTTATTGAATAACTCAAACAATTCATTAATTAAGTAGGGTGCAGTAATTACTGTTGGTCCAGCATCATATATAAATCCGTTTTTCTTAAAAACTCTTGCTCTTCCACCTAGATCTGGATGTTTTTCTATTAATTTTACGTTATGTCCTTTCGCCTTAAGTCTTAGCGCTGCTGCGATCCCACCAAATCCCGATCCAATAACTATAGAGTTCATTCTAATAATTTATAGCTTTTTTGAAAAATTGTAAGTGTATTATGAGTTAATTTTTTTTAACTCTGCTTTAGTTTCATCTAAATTTTTTTGAAACACAGCATCTAATTTTGACTTGTCTACAGATGTAGTTATTATTTTTTTAACTGAGTCCACGGCAATCTTTATTGATGCGTCCTTAATTTCTTTTAAAGCCGCTTCTTTCATCTGACTTATTTTATTTTCAGCTAAATTTTTTTTAATTTCTGATGATTTAT
>CACNFL010000018.1:2500-19730 GCA_902619745.1 uncultured Pelagibacteraceae bacterium | reverse complement strand
AATCGTTACTCATTTTAATATATAGTGGATCATCTTTGTTCTGATCATCTACTATTTTGGCCATCTCTTTCATTATTTCAGTTACTTGTATTTTTGTTGTAATTCCATGATGAATCCAGTTGGCTATATGTTGTGAGGAAATTCTTAGTGTTGCTCTATCTTCCATTAAGCCAATATTGTTAATATCAGGAACTTTTGAACAACCTACGCCTTGGTCGACCCATCTTACTACATATCCCAATAAAGTTTGTGCAGAATTAGAAATTTCTTTATTTATATCTTCTACAGACCAATTAGGTCTATTTGCTATTGGGATTGTTAAGAGATCATCAAGCTTAGCTGGTTCTCTATCTTTTAATTTTTTTTGTTCATTAAAAATATTTATTTCATGATAATGTAAAGCATGTAAAGCAGCTGCTGTGGGCGAAGGGACCCATGCGCAGTTTGCTCCTGCTTTTAAGTGTCCTGTTTTTTGCTCCATCATATCTTTCATTTTGTCTGGCATTGCCCACATTCCTTTTCCAATTTGAGCTTTACCAGAAAACCCACAACTTAAACCAATATCAACATTATTGTTTTCGTATGCAGTAATCCATTTAGATGATTTCATATCTCCTTTTTTAATCATAGGGCCAGCTTCCATTGATGTATGCATTTCATCACCAGTTCTATCTAAGAACCCAGTATTAATAAAAAAAACTCTATTTTTAAGACTTCTAATACATTCTTTTAAATTTGCAGATGTTCTTCTCTCTTCATCCATAATACCAATCTTACATGTGTACTTGGGTAAATTTAGAATCTCCTCAACTTTAGAAAAAATTAAATCTGTAAATGCCGTCTCGTCTGGACCATGCATTTTGGGCTTTACAATATAAACAGATCCAGTTCTTGAATTATTTTTGTTTTTAATGTCATGTAGCGCAGCTGCTGTAGTTATAAATGCATCCATAATACCTTCTGGTATTTCACTTCCATCACTTAATAAAATTGAGGGGTTAGTCATGAGATGACCAACGTTTCTTACAAGTAAAAGGCTTCTTCCATGTAACTTTAAACCTTTACCATCCTTTGAGATGTAACTTCTGTGAGGATTTAATTTTCTCTCGAATAATTTACCTTCTTTTTCAAATTTTGATTTAAGATCTCCTTTCATTAGACCTAGCCAATTTCGATAACAAATAATTTTATCTTCAGAGTCTACTGCTGCTACACTATCCTCATTATCACAAATTGTTGAAACAGCAGATTCTAGTATTATGTCACTAATACCAGCATGATCTTGTTGGGCAGCAAAAGCTCTTGAATCTTTTAGAATCTCAACATGTAAATTATTATTCTTTAGAATAATTGCAGACGGATTATCGCTTTCACCTCTGTGCCCAACAAATTTATTTTCGTCTTCCAAATCGAAAATATCAGCACCTTTTAAAACTTTTAATTTTCCATATTTTACAGCAAAACTTGTAATTTTATTCCAACTCAATCCCGCTAATGGAAAGTACTTATCTAAAAAATCTCTTCCATATTTTATAACCATTTCACCTCTTAAAGGGTCATATCTTTCAGATACACTATCTTCAGACTGTTCAATTACATCTGTACCATAAAGACTATCATATAAACTCATCCACCTTGCATTGGCAGCATTTAGTGCATATCTTGCATTCATGACAGGTACAACCAATTGAGGTCCAGCTATATTTGAAATTTCTTCATCAACATTTTTAGTTTCAATTTTAAAATCAGGTCCTTCATTTTTTAAATAACCAATTTCTAATAAAAATTTTTTATACACATCTGGCCTAATTTCTTTACCTTTATTTTCTATATGCCATTCATCAATTTTTTTCTGTAAATCTTCTCTTAATTTAATTAATTCTTTATTTTTTGGTGCAAGCTCATCCAGTGTTTTTTCTAAACCTAACCAAAAATTTTCAGAAGATACATTTGTATTTTTTAATAATTCATCATTTACAAAGTTTGATAGCTTTTCAGATACTTGTAGATTATTAATTTTAATGTATTTTTCTTGCATAGCACTTAATTTCGTACCCCATCTGTATTTTTGCCTGAGAGCTTTACTCCTTCGGCGGAAATCAATCTCTTTCCAGAGTGTTATGCTTTAATCGGTCCTTTTGCCTGAGAGTTTCCGGGGTGGTTGCTCCTTCGGCGCTATAAATAGTCTCTCCCGATAATGAATTTGTAACTGTTAAATGATTTAAGTCAATTAATAAGAATTACACCTTATTTAATATCATTTTATTGCCTTTTTTGTATTTTAACCATCCGCTATAAATAAAACATGAAAAATTATCTAAATTTTGAAACAGAAATTAAAGATCTAGAAAACGAACTAGAAAAATTGAAAGATCCTTACAACCAAGAGGGATTATCAGAAGTTGATACTCAAAAAATTTCAAGTACTCAAAATGAAATAGATGAAAAATTAAAAAATATTTACTCTAATCTAGATCCTTGGCAAACTACTATGGTTGCTCGTCACGAAGATAGACCAAAAGCAAAATTTTTTATTGATAACTTATTTGATGATTTTATCTCACTATCGGGAGATCGATATTATGGAGAGGATAAATCAGTTTTAACTGGATTTGCAAAATTTAATGGAAAGTCTGTATTAGTGATTGGTCAAGAAAAAGGAGAAGATTTAGATAGCAGAATTGAGAGAAATTTTGGAATGATGAGGCCTGAAGGTTATAGAAAAACAATAAGATTAATGAACTTAGCAAATAAATTTAATATTCCTATAATTTCTTTTATTGATACTCCAGGAGCATATCCAGGTGTGGGAGCTGAAGAACGAGGACAAGCCGAGGCTATTGCAAAATCAATTGAGTGCTGCATGGAGCTTAAAGTTCCAACAATTGCAATAATTATAGGAGAGGGCGGTTCTGGAGGAGCAATAGCATTAGCATCATCAAACAAAGTCCTTATGTTTGAAAATGCAATTTATTCAGTAATTTCTCCAGAGGGATGTGCAACTATTCTTTGGAGAGATCCAAAAAAAATGCTTGATGCCGCAAAAGCTATGAAGTTATCAGCTAAAGATTTATTAAAATTAAAAGTTATCGATGAAATAATTGAAGAACCTTTAGGTGGTGCGCATAGAGACAGAGACATAATATTAAATAATGTGAGAGAAACCTTAAAAAATAATCTTCATTATTTTGAAGAGTTTTCATCTGAAGAAATAATGAATGAGAGAAAAAATAAATTTCTTAAAATTGGAAGAAACGATGGTTTTATGACCAGCGCCGAAGATATAAGCACATTAGCTATTAAGAAAAATACTTTTGATAAAATTTTAAAATCAAAAAAAATATTATCTAAAATTGTTGGTGGATTAATTTTGCTTTCTTTAATTTTTTTATTTATTTAAGTTTACACAACACCGTGACAGTGTTTAAATTTTTTACCAGACCCACAAAAACATGGTTCATTTCTTCCTATTTTTTTATTTTTTGAAATTTGGTTTGAAATATCTTGTTTCTTATTTTCTTTTTCTTCATTAGATTTAACAACTACACTTAGGTTCATTAAGATTGTCACATAATCTAATTTTAATTTTTCCAAAAGATTGGAGAATAGTTGAAATGCTTCTTTTTTGTACTCAACCAACGGATCTCTTTGGCCATAAGATCTAAGACCAATAACTTGTCTTAATTGCTCTAAATATTGTATATGTGATTTCCAATTTAAATCAATAGTTTGAAGAAAAATTCTTTTTTCTAATTCCTTTGCGTAATTTTCACCAAGAAGTTTAATTCGTCGGTTTCTAGTTTCTTGGAATTTATTTGAGATTTTTTCTTTAAAATCAGTGTCTTTAGAATTAATTAAGTCTTTAAATTCATCTTCTTCAAAACTTTTTCCAATTATTTGTTTAGTTCTATTATGAAATTCATTACTTTTTGGGTTTGATAAATTTGAAATTTTAAACTTTATTAAATCATCAGAAATTTCATTTAAAAACTCACTTGAATAATCAAAGATATTTTTACTCTTCATTGCTTGCTTTCTTTGAGAGAATACAACATGCCTTTGATCATTTAGGACATTGTCAAATTTTATAAGTGTTTTTCTAATATCAAAATTTCTTGCTTCTACTTTCTGTTGAGCTCTTTCTAAAGCTTTATTTATCCAAGGATGATCAATACTTTCGCCATCTTTTAGGCCTAGCTTTTCTAGCATACTATTCATAGACTCTGATCCAAATATTCTCATCAAATCGTCTTCTAGGCTAACATAAAATACTGAACTACCTTCATCTCCTTGTCTTCCAGATCTACCTCGTGCCTGATTGTCTACTCTCCTAGACTCCATTCTTTCTGTCCCAATTACAAATAATCCACCTAAAGATTTAACTTTATCTTTATGTGTTTTTAATTGATCATCTTCAATTGAACCTTTTTTTCCACCAAGCTGGATATCGACACCTCTTCCTGAAATACTTGTTGTAATAATTAATGAATATTCTTTTCCAGCATTTGCAATTATCTCAGCTTCATTTTCATGATTTTTTGCATTTAAAACAACATGTTTGATATTTTTTTTTCTCAGTAAGTCAGAATAAATTTCTGATTTATTAACACTTGATGTGAATACCAATATAGGTTGTCCTAATTCATGACGTTCAACTATTTTTTTTATTATTGCATCATTTTTTTCTATTTCTGTTCTAAAAATTAGATCATTAAGATCTTTCCTGATCATTTCTTTATTTGTGGGAATACTAACAACTGGCAAATTATATATTTCATAAAATTCTTCAGACTCTGTAGCAGCTGTACCAGTGCAACCAGAAATTTTTTTATAAAGTTTAAAATAATTTTGATAAGTGATAGAAGCTAATGTATGGTTTTCAGCTTGTATTTGAATTTTTTCTTTAGCCTCTAGTGCTTGATGGAGTCCATCTCCAAAACGTCTACCCTCTAAAATTCTTCCAGTAAGTTCGTCAATAATTTTAATACTTTCATCTTTTACTATGTAATCTCTGCCCTTTTCAAATAAATGATTTGCACGTAAAGCCTGATTAACATGATGTACAAGATGTAAATTTTCTGGATCATAAAAGTTATTATTTTTTAAAATACCAGCATCTGAAAAAAGTTTTTCAACATTATTGATACCCTCATTAGTTAATAATACACTTTTTTCTTTTTCGTCTATTTCGAAATCTTTATTGTTTAAAATTTTAACTCTTTTATCAATTGCAAGATATTGAGCAGTTTTATCTTCTGCAGCACCAGAAATAACTAAAGGCGTTCTAGCTTCGTCAATCAAACATGAGTCAATTTCATCTACTATAGAAAAATTATGATCCCTCTGGACCATTTCCTCTTCAGAAAATTTCATGTTATCTCTTAAGTAATCAAAACCCAGCTCGCTATTTGTTGCATAAGTTATATCACACTTGTAGTTTTTATTACGTTCTTCATCATCTTGATTATTATTAATGTATCCTGATGTGAGACCAAGGAAATTGTAAATTTCCCCCATTTCCATGGAATCCCTTTTTGCAAGATAATCGTTTACGGTCACTATATGGACACCTTTCTCATTTAATGCATTTAAATAAGCTGCCAATGTAATTGTTAAAGTTTTTCCTTCTCCTGTTCTCATCTCAGCTATTTTACCTTCGTGCAATACAACACCACCTATTAACTGAACGTCAAAGTGTCTTTCATTTCTCGTTCTTTTTGCAGCTTCTCTTACCAAAGCAAAAGCCTCTGGCAGCAACAAGTCTAGGGATTTTCCATTTCTTATTTGATTTTTAAATTCGTCGGTTTTTTTAGGAAAGTCAGCAGCACTCAGGTTTTTGAATTCTTTCTCAAGTGAGTTTATTTTTTCAACAATTTTACCAATTCTATCTAGCTCTTTTTGATTACTAGATTTAATAAATTTTGTTATTAAATTTAATGGGTTAAACATGACTATTTGATTTATTCTTTACTTATATTGTTTAATATATGTATTAAATAAATAATTTAAACAATATGGGAATTAATTTATCAAATTTTTTATCATCTCAATCAAAAAATACAAAAATGATTGATTTTCAAGACCTTGATCATCTAGATGGTCTTTCAATTTCAGTTGTTTCAGCAAATTTGTATAAAGATATAAGAGACGATTTAACAATGTTCTATTTTAGAGAAGGTGCAAATTATGCTTCTGTTTATACACAGTCAAAAATAGTATCTGAAAATATAAAATGGAATATCAATCAAAGACCAAAAAAAATATTTTCTATAATTATAAACACAAGGAATGCCAACGCATTTACTGGAAAGCAAGGGTATGAAAGTTTAAAAAAAATAGCAGATTTAACTGCGAAACAATTAAATAAAAAACAAGAAGAAGACGAAGAGAATCCAAAGAAAATTTCTTCAAAGAATATAATATTTGGTTGTACAGGTACTATTGGAGAAATTTTTCCATATGAAAAAATTTCTAACAATATTCCAAATTTAGTAAAAAAAATTACTTATACTCAAAATAAATTTATTTGGATGAAAGCGGCACTTGCAATCATGACTACGGATACAAAGCCAAAATTAGCTATGGAGGAATGTTATATTGGAAGTGAAAAAGTAAAAATATATGGAATTGCTAAAGGTTCAGGAATGATACATCCGAATATGGCTACTACACTTGCATATATATTTACTGATGCAACTTTATCTAATGACGTTTTAGGAAAGCTATTAAAAAAAAATATAACCAATACGTTTAATGCTATTTCTTGTGATGGAGATACCAGCACCAATGATATGGCAACTATCTTTGCAACTAATGAAGTTAAAAATTCTCAAGTAAAAAGTTTGAATGAAAATAAAATTAAAAATTTTGATAAAGCATTAAATAATGTTCTTTTGAATTTGGCCAAAAGAATTGTTTCAGATGGTGAGGGAGCATCAAAATTCATAACAATAAATGTTAGCAAATGTAAAAATGAGATAGATGCAAAAAAAATTGCTTTGTCTGTCGCAAATTCTCCACTAGTGAAAACTGCAATTTCTGGAGAAGATCCAAATTGGGGCCGAGTTATAATGGCAATCGGTAAAGCTGGGCCTAAAATTAATTTAAAAAAATTATCTGTTAAGTTTGGAAATATAACAATTGTTGAAGGTGGAAAATTAAATCAAAGTTATGATGAAAAACAAACAGCAAATTATATGAAATCTGAAAATATAGAAATAAACATTGAAACTTTTACAGGAAATAAAAATTTCACAGCTTATACTATGGATTTAACAAAAAAATATATTGAAATTAATGCAGACTATAGAAGTTAACTTATTGAAAACCCAAATTTTATAATTAACTAATAATCATGATTAAATATAAACTTTTTTGTAAAGAATGTAATTTAAAATTTGATAGTTGGTTTGCATCTTCAAACGAGTATGAAAGATTAAAAAAGAAAAAACTTTTGAATTGCCATAATTGCAATTCAGAAAAAGTTGAAAAAACAATTATGGCACCTCGGCTTATAAGTCATAAATCAAAAATTGATGAAAAATTAAACTTAGAAAAATATAATAAAGTAAAAAAAACTATAAAAGATTATCAAAAATTTATTAAAGATAATTTTAATTATGTTGGTGATAATTTTGCTTATGAAGCGAGATCAATTCATTATAATGGTAAAAAAAAATCAAAGGGTATTTACGGTAGTGCATCAAAGGAAGATTTGAAAGAATTAAAAGAAGAAGGTATAGATGCTCAAATGATCCCTTGGATAGACGAAAAAGAAAATTAGTTTTTAATAAACTTTGCTATATAGTTTACAGATAAATCTTCAGAAATACTCCATTCATCCTTAATAATGTTAAAATTCATACCCTCTAATTTGTTTAGAGATAGATCATATTTCATTAAAATTTTTTTAAGATCTTCAGGTTTAACAAATTTTTCCCATTCGTGAGTTCCAATTGGAAGCCATCTCAAAACATACTCTGCTCCAACAATTGCAAAAATATAAGATTTTAAAGTTTTATTTATTGTTGCAACAAACATTAGTCCATTTTTTTTTAAAAGTTTTGAGCAAGACTTTAAAAAAAAATCTATATCCTCTACATGTTCAACAATTTCCATATTCAAAATTACATCAAATTTTTTTATAATTTTAAGCTTTTCAGGCGATGAACACAAATAATTAATTTTTAGTTTATTTTTTTTTGAATGGAGTTTTGCAATTTTTATATTTTTATCAGATGCATCGATACCTGTAACATTTGCTCCCATTCTAGACATTGGTTCGGATAGTAACCCTCCGCCACATCCAATATCTAAAATATTTATTCCCGATAAAGGTCTTAATTTATTTTTTAATTTGAAATTATTAATAATATTTTCTTTTATATATTTAATTCTTGTTGGATTAAATTTATGAAGTGGTTTGAATTTACCCTCTGGATCCCACCATTCATTGGCCATTTTAGAAAATTTATCTATTTCTTTTTTATTTATACTAGTCATTGTGTTAAATAGTTGACATAATAATTTAGATGTATTTTATCCATTATTTATTAAATATTAATAATTAAAGCTAGCATGAAAACTATCGTATTAAAATTTGGCGGAACATCTGTAGGAACAATAGATAGAATTAAAAAGGTATGCAAAATTATTGCTTTTTACAAAAAGAAAAAAAATAAGGTAGTAGTTGTTTCATCTGCAATGAGTGGTGTGACAAATGAGTTAGTTAATAAATCTAAACTGATAAGTAGCAATTTTGATAGAGCAGAATATGATGCATTAGTTTCGACTGGAGAGCAAGCATCATGTGCACTTATTGCTGGTAGACTAAAAAATAATGGGTTTAAATCGAGATCTTGGACATCATGGCAATTACCTATTTTAACAGATGGTCCTCATTCAAGTGCAAGGATTAGTTCAGTAGGTATAAAAGAACTAAATACATATATAAATTCAGGCGGAATACCTATAATCACAGGATTTCAGGGTGTAAGTAAAGATTTAAGAATAACAACAATCGGAAGAAGCGGATCTGATGCAACTGCAATTATCCTCGCAAAATTTATTAAAGCTGATGAGTGTATAATATATACTGACGTAGATGGAGTTTATACTACTGATCCAAGGCAGTATAAAAAAGCAAAAAAAATTAACAAAATTTTTTATGACGAAATGTTAGAAATGGCATCTCTTGGTTCAAAAGTAATGCAGCCTACATCGGTTCAGGATGCAAAGCTCAATAAGATTGATGTTAAAGTAAAATCTTCATTTGTATCAAAATCTGGTACCTTAATAACAAATTCTAAAAAAGCATTCAGTGATCAAATTATTACTGGAATTTCATCAACAAAAAATGATGCTAAAATTACAATTGTAGGAGTAAAAGATAGACCTGGTGTTGCTGCTTCTATTTTTAAACCACTATCGAAAAATCTTATCAATGTAGATATGGTGGTTCAAAATATATCTTCAGATGGAAAAGAGACAGATCTTACATTTACTATAAAAGCTGATGATTTAAAAAAAACAGAAAAATTAATTAAACAAAATAAAAAAATATCTTTTAAAAAATTATCTTTTGATAAAGGTGTTTCTAAAGTTTCAATCATCGGTGTTGGCATGATAACGACTCCGGGTATAACATATAGAATGTTCCAGGCACTAGCCTCAAAAAAAATTAATATTTTAGTTATTTCTACCTCGGAGATAAAAATTTCAGTTCTAGTTTCTGTTAAGCATGTTAAAAGAGCAATAGCTGCTTTACATAAAGAATTTAAATTAGATTAATTATAATGAGTTTAAGACCATTTAGAGATATTAAAAGAAGAAAAACAAAAGTAATAAATGTTGGAAATGTAAAGATTGGGGGCGACAATCCAATCTCTGTTCAATCAATGACGAATACTTTAACTACGGATGTTAAAGCAACCATAAAACAAATTAATGATATAGCTGAGGAAGGTGCTGATATTGTAAGAGTGTCTTGTCCAGATGAGGACTCTTCAAAAGCATTAAAAGAAATAATAAAACATGTATCAATACCAGTAGTTGCAGATATACATTTTCATTATAAAAGGGCTATTGAGGCAGCAGAAAATGGAGCTAGCTGTTTAAGAATTAATCCAGGAAATATTGGAGATGAAACAAAGATACACGAGGTATTGAAAGCAGCAAAGAATAATAATTGTTCAATAAGAATTGGAGTAAACGCAGGTTCTCTGGAAAAAGATATTTTAGAGGAATTTAAAGAGCCTTGTCCAGAGGCATTAGTTAAAAGTGCTTTAAGAAATATAAAAATTTTAGAAGATAAAGATTTTTTAAATTTTAAGATAAGTGTCAAATCATCAGATGTATTCCTTTCGATAGCAGCATATAGACAACTATCTAAAGTTATAGATTATCCTTTACACCTTGGAATTACAGAAGCAGGAAGTTTTGTATCTGGGAGCATAAAATCATCCATAGGGCTTGGTAGTTTATTAATGGATGGAATTGGAGATACTATTAGAATTTCTTTATCTGACAATCCAACTCAAGAGGTGAAAATTGGTAATGAGATATTAAAATCACTAAATCTGAGAAATAGAGGAGTAAAGATCATTTCTTGTCCTTCTTGTGCAAGACAAGCATTTGAGGTAATTGATACTGTCAAAATATTGGAAGAGAAACTAGCCCATATAAAAACACCAATAACACTGTCAATTATTGGTTGTGTTGTTAATGGACCAGGAGAAGCTGCAATGACAGATATAGGAATTACTGGAGGGGGAAAAGGAAATAATATGCTTTATATATCCGGTATTCAGAATGAAAAAGTTTTAACTGATGACATAATTAATAAGGTTGTAAGCGAAGTTGAGAAAAAAGCATCTGAACTAGAGAACTAATTATGATACCCTTAAAAACAGTTGAGGAATTAATAATAAGACATTCATCCATAGAAAAAGATTTATCTACTGGTGGATTAGATAACAAGTTATTTGCCGAAAAATCAAAAGAATACTCAGATTTAAATGAGATAGTTGGAAGTGCCAAGGATTACATTTCTTTTCAAACTGAAAAAGAAGAATTGGAGAAAATATTAAATGATAGCTCTGCTGATGGAGAGTTAAAAAAAATGGCAGATATAGAATTGATTGATTTACAAAATCGATATGAAGCTAATGAAAAAAAATTAAAATTATTTTTGTTACCAAAAGATGAAGCAGATAAAAAAAATGCTATTATTGAAATAAGAGCAGGGACAGGTGGATTAGAAGCAAGTTTATTTGCATCAGATTTATTTAAAATGTATGAAAAAGTTAGTCACAAAAAAAAATGGTCTTTAGAATTAATCTCAATATCTAGAAGTGATGCAGGAGGTTTAAAAGAAGTTATAGCTTCAATTAAAGGTACTAATATTTATTCAACACTAAAGTATGAGAGTGGAGTTCATAGAGTACAGAGAGTTCCAGATACCGAAACTCAAGGAAGAGTTCATACATCAGCAGCAACAGTAGCTGTTTTACCTGAAGCAGAAGAGGTAGATTTAAAAATAAACGATTCTGACTTAAGGATAGATGTATTTAGAGCAGGTGGACCAGGTGGACAATCTGTTAATACGACAGATAGTGCAGTTAGAATTACTCATATACCAACAGGCCTGTCAGTGTCTCAACAAGATGAAAAGTCACAACATAAAAATAAAGCTAAAGGAATGAAAATCTTACGAGCGCGCCTTTATGAGCTTGAAAGATCTAGAATAGACCAGGAAAGATCTCAAGATCGAAAAACGAAGATTGGAACTGGAGATAGATCAGAAAGAATCAGAACTTATAATTTTCCTCAGGGCAGAGTTACGGATCATAGAATTAACTTAACACTCCACAAATTAGATGAATTTTTAGAAGGAGAAGCATTTGATGAAATGATCGAATCTTTAACTTTACAAGCTCAAGAAGAAAGTCTTAGTAACTTAAAGTAATTTATGAATATTGGTCTAGCCATAAAAGAAGGTTCAAAAATTTTAAGAAATAAATTTATATCTAATTCACAATTGGATGCCGAAATTTTAATGGCGAAAACAATAAATAAAGATAGGAACTATATTTTGTTGAATTGTAATAGTTCAATTAATAAAAATGATTTAAAATATTTTAATAAGTTAATTGAGCAAAGATCTTTAGGTAATCCAGTTGCACATTTAGTTAAAAAGAAATATTTTTGGAATTCAGAGTTTTTTATTACAGGTGATACATTAATACCAAGACCAGACACAGAATTGGTTGTTGAAAATGCATTACAGTTTACAAAAAAAAGAAATAAGTTGAATATTTTGGATATAGGGATTGGTTCAGGTTGTATTCTTCTTTCTATATTAAAAGAGAGAAAAAATTTTTATGGAACAGGGATAGACATAAGTAAAAAATGTCTAAATATAAGTAAAATGAATGCAATTACTCTTAATGTAGGCTCAAGATTAAAATTATATAAATCAAATGTTGACAAATTCAATTTAGGTAAATATGATTTAATTGTTTCTAATCCTCCTTATATTAAAACAAAAAATATTAAATATTTGGATAGAGATGTTGCTAATTTCGAGCCAAGAATAGCATTGGATGGTGGATTAGATGGTTTATCAGAAATCAGAAAAGTAATTAAAAAATCATCTGAACTGATAAAAAAAAGCGGCAAATTTATTTTAGAGATCGGGTTTGATCAAAAAAATAAAGTTATTAATTTATTAAAAAGAGAAGGTTTTTATATAAATAGTACTCAAAAAGATCTTGGAAATAATGATAGGTGCATTGTAAGTACAAAAATATAATTAATTAAAATCATGGTTACATTCAGAAATAACAACAACAATAATAACAGAAGAGGTGGCTTTAGAAGAAATACAAGAAATTTTAAATCTGCTGGCGATACTTCAAAATTTGGTTCTAATTTTTCAAATAATGACAACTTCAAAAGAAAAGCTCCTGGAAGAAATAATCATAATGCTCCAAAATTGATTGAAAAATACAATGATTTGGCAAGAGAAGCACTTTCAAATGGTGATAAAATTTTATCAGAGAACTATTTGCAACATGCAGACCATTTTCAAAGAATACATAATGAAAAAGAAAGTTTTAAAAGAGATAAATTTTCTTTCGATAATTCTGAAAATAATGCTGATTCTAGTGAGGAAAACTCAGAAATCTCTGATCAAAATTCCAATAAAGATTTGGTAAACAAGTCTAGCGATGATAGTAAAAATCAAAAAAGTTTAAAATTTCAAGTTGAAATAAACTAATTTATCCCAAGTATTTTTTCAGATTTAAGAATGTCTAATTTAATCTTTTTGGTTTCAAAGAGTTTTCTTTCTTGACCTTTTAATATTTTACCTGAAGGTAGTTTTAATTTTTGCGAATTAACTTTTTTTCCATTCACAATAACTTCATAGTGCAAGTGTGGACCAGTAGATTTTCCTGTAGAACCAACATAACCTATAGTTTGACCTTGTTTAACTCTCACACCAGGTTTAATACCTCGTGCAAATTTTGACATATGCGCATAAACTGTTTGGTATGTTGAGTTATGTTTTATTTTTACACAGTTTCCTCCACCTCCACACCACCCAGCTTTTTTAATAACTCCATCACCTGAAGCCATAATAGGTGTACCCATTGGTGCAGCAAAATCAGTGCCTCTATGCATTTTATTATAACCATCTATAGGATGTTTTCTCATTCCAAATGAAGAAGAAAGTCTTGCACCATTAATTGGTGTTTTCATTAATGCTTTTTTTACACTTTTACCATTTTTATCATAGTGACCTTCACTTCCTTTATTATCAAAATAATATAAATTGTTATCTTGACCACTTAGATTTAAATTAGCAAATAGTATTTCTCCTGTTTCTATAATTTCATTTTTTTCATCTAAAAATATTTCATACATAATTTGAAATTTATCATTTTTTCTAATATCTCTTTGGAAATCAACTTGAAATCCATAAATTCTTGCAAATTCAATAATTGTATTTGCGGGTATTTTTTGGTCTAAAGCTGTTTTATACAAACTTTGAATAATCAAATCTTCTTTATAAATTATTTTTTTATCTAATTTGATTGATAACATTTCTTCAATAAAAAAATCCTCTGTAATATTTCTTTTAAGATATATTTTTTCTGTATTTGATACTTGATAAGTAAATTCTTCAATTTTATTGTTTGTTTTATTAATACTAAATTGAATTATTTGCTTTGTTATCAATTTATCAATATCTACTTTTTTTTTAAGAGAGTTCTTAATTTTAAGAATTTCTTTTTTTTCAATTGAATAACTTTCTAAAATTTTATCAAAAGTTTCACCTGAACTAATCTTGTGCTTAACTTTTTTATATTTTGGCTCAAGATTATTTACAATATGATTTAAAGTTTTCTTGAAATAAATATTTTCAATAAAACTATTATAAGTTTCAATTTTTTTGTTCTTTGTGTAATTAAAATAACTTATAGAAAATGTTGTTAAAATAATTAATGAAATTAATATAAAAATTTCAGAATTTTTTTTTATTTTTGTTTTTAAAAATTTTATCATCAGAAATTAAATGAATTTCAATTATTAGTTTAGAGAGAAGTAAAAATCAAAAAAAACCCTATAAAATCTGGGATTTTTCATTGTTTTTTTATTCTTAAATGCTTGATTTCCTTTAATTTTAGCCTATAAGCACGTAACTTTCTCAATAAAATATTGATAATACAATAAATTAGTGAGGATTATTGAGCCTTTTTTGCTCAATTAGCTATTTAAAAAGTAAAAATTTAAGAAGAGAAGTGTGGACGGTTAAGGTTACCAAAATTTGTCGTACACACTTCAAAATCATATAAATTTTATTCTTAGAATTTATATTGAAGCTAGTGTGCGCCGTTTTTAAACTTGAGAGTTTGATCATGGCTCAGAACGTACGCTGGCGGCACGCCTAACACATGCAAGTCGAACGAAGTAGCAATACTTAGTGGCAGACGGGTGAGTAACATGTAGGTATCTACCCTTTGGCCTGGAATAACACGAGGAAACTTGTGCTAATACTGGATAAGTCTTTACGGAGAAAGCTTTATGCACCATTGGATGAGCCTGCACTTGATTAGTTTGTTGGTGGGGTAATGGCCTACCAAGACTGTGATCAATAGCTGATTTGAGAGGATGATCAGCCACATTGGGACTGAGACACGGCCCAAACTCCTACGGGAGGCAGCAGTGGGGAATCTTGCACAATGGAGGAAACTCTGATGCAGCGATGCCGCGTGAGTGAAGAAGGCCTTTGGGTTGTAAAGCTCTTTCGTCGGGGAAGAAAATGACTGTACCCGAATAAGAAGGTCCGGCTAACTTCGTGCCAGCAGCCGCGGTAATACGAAGGGACCTAGCGTAGTTCGGAATTACTGGGCTTAAAGAGTTCGTAGGTGGTTGAAAAAGTTGGTGGTGAAATCCCAGAGCTTAACTCTGGAACTGCCATCAAAACTTTTCAGCTAGAGTATGATAGAGGGAAGCAGAATTTCTAGTGTAGAGGTGAAATTCGTAGATATTAGAAAGAATACCAATTGCGAAGGCAGCTTTCTGGATCATTACTGACACTGAGGAACGAAAGCATGGGTAGCGAAGAGGATTAGATACCCTCGTAGTCCATGCCGTAAACGATGTGTGTTAGACGTTGGAAATTTATTTTCAGTGTCGCAGCGAAAGCGATAAACACACCGCCTGGGGAGTACGACCGCAAGGTTAAAACTCAAATGAATTGACGGGGACCCGCACAAGTAGTGGAGCATGTGGTTTAATTCGAAGATACGCGCAGAACCTTACCAACACTTGACATGTTCGTCGCGACTTTAAGAGATTAAAGTTTTCGGTTCGGCCGGACGAAACACAGGTGCTGCATGGCTGTCGTCAGCTCGTGTCGTGAGATGTTGGGTTAAGTCCCGCAACGAGCGCAACCCTCACTTTTAGTTGCCATCATTTAGTTGGGCACTCTGAAAGAACTGCCAGTGATAAGCTGGAGGAAGGTGGGGATGACGTCAAGTCCTCATGGCCCTTACGTGTTGGGCTACACACGTGCTACAATGGTATCTACAACAGGAAGCAAAACTGCGAAGTTAAGCAAATCCTTAAAAGATACCTCAGTTCGGATTGCACTCTGCAACTCGAGTGCATGAAGCTGGAATTACTAGTAATCGTGGATCAGCGTGCCACGGTGAATGCGTTCCCGGGTCTTGTACACACCGCCCGTCACACCATGGGAGTTGGTTCTACCTTAAGGCAAGGTTTTAAACCCTTGACCACGGTATAGTCAGCGACTGGGGTGAAGTCGTAACAAGGTAGCCGTAGGGGAACCTGCGGCTGGATTACCTCCTTTCTAAGGATGAATGAAAGTAAAATTTCATTCTAAATAATTTACAGGATAATGTTGACCGTCCTCATTTCTCTTCTTAAAGTAGTGTTTCTCTTGCATGGGGGCCGGTAGCTCAGTTGGTTAGAGCACACCCTTGATAAGGGTGGGGTCGAAAGTTCGAGTCTTTCTCGGCCCACCAATTTAAGATCATGGGGGATTAGCTCAGCTGGGAGAGCGCCTGATTTGCATTCAGGAGGTCAGCGGTTCGATCCCGCTATCCTCCACCAAAACACTTAGTTATAAAAAATCGTAAAAAAATTAATAATTAATATCAATATCTATATCCGAACATTAGAAATGTTATTAGCTAATGTTCAAAATAAAAATTTGATTCAACACAGAATTTTTTTCTGTGCATAAATATAGCGTTTAAGGGCGTGTAGTGGATGCCTTGGCACTGAAAGCCGATGAAGGACGTGATATACTGCGATAAGTTTCGGGGAGCTGTATGTAAGTTTTGATCCGAAAATTTCCGAATGGGGAAACCCACCACTTTATGTGGTACTTTAAACTGAATACATAGGTTTAAAGAGACAACCTGGAGAACTGAAACATCTAAGTAACCAGAGGAAAAGAAATCAATTGAGATTCCGTTAGTAGTGGCGAGCGAACGCGGACTAGGCCAGTAGTTTTGTTAGAAAAATTTGAATAGTTTGGAAATGCTAACCATAGAGGGTGATAGTCCCGTATGAGTAATGTTTAACAAAATTCTTGAGTAAAGCGGGACACGTGAAATCCTGCTCGAATATAGGGGGACCACCCTCTAAGCCTAAATACTCTTCAGTGACCGATAGTGAACTAGTACCGTGAGGGAAA
>CACNFL010000017.1 GCA_902619745.1 uncultured Pelagibacteraceae bacterium | reverse complement strand
ATTGTTAAATCATTAAAAGAAGGTGCAAGTAATTCCGATTTAATCATCTTTTGTACACCAATGAGTGAATACAAAAATATTATTTTAAAAATTAATAAATTTATACCATCAAAAACATTGATTACAGATATTGGTTCTTCAAAAACAGAAACTTCTAAAATTATAAATAAATTTTTGAAGAAAGGTATTCATTGGATTCAAAGTCACCCAATAGCTGGATCAGAGGTCAGTGGACCAGAGCATGGTAAAGAAAATATGTTTACTGATAGATGGTGTATAATAATTAAAGAAAAAAATATTAAGAAAAAAAATATAAATATTCTAACTAAGTTTTGGAAAAAAATTGGAGCAAAAGTAGTTGTTATGAGCGCTGAAAAACATGACAAAATTTTTTCTATTACTAGTCATTTACCACACTTAATTGCATATAATCTGGTTAAATCTGCTCAAGACTTTGAGAAAAAACAAAATTATGAGCTAATTAAATACAGTGCTGGTGGATTAAGAGATTTTTCTAGGATTGCAGCATCAAATGAAATTATGTGGAGAGATATTTTTTTTAACAATAAAAATAATATTTCAAAAGCAATTGATTTATTTATTAAAAATTTAAATCAATTTAAAAAAGATATTAATTCAAAAAATAATAAGTCTATCGTAAAGAAACTTATTCAGACTAAAAAAGTAAGGTCAAAAATCATCAAATTGAAACAAGATATTGATAAGCCTGACTTTGGAAGAAATTAATATTTAATTCTAGATACTTTTTTTACATTTAGGTTGGCAGTCTTTTGAATTCTATTAATTGTTTCTATAATTGGCATAATAATTACTTTTCTTTCTGGACCATAAGCATGAATTAGTTTTTCGGAATTTAAACACATTGCAACATGACCTTTCCAAAAAATAATATCTCCTTTTTTAAATTTTCTTTTTTTTGAATTCTTTTTTGTATATTTGATCTGATCTCTTGTATCTCTTGGATAAAACGAGTTATTATAACAAAAAAATATTTGTAATAAGGCTGAGCAATCAATACCCTGGAATGTTTTTCCACCCCAAACATATTTTACATTTAAAAATTTTTTAAATATTTTTGTAAAATTATTTTCTTTATGAGTTAATTTTTTTATATCTACTTTTTTAATCCATTTATTTTTTTCAATTTTTACGTAATTCCTATTTTGCTCAATTACAGATAATTTGGATGCAAGTGGAAGCCAACTGCTAGTTCCAATTCCAGGTTTTTTATAAATCTTTGCTTTTAGTGAACTGACCTTATAATTGGGGCTAAATTTTTCTATATATTTTGAATTTTTTATAAACCCCTTATAATTATCAAATAAAGTTTTAATTTTTATCCAACCTTTATTTTTTGCTAAAATTTTGAATTTTTCACCATACACAATTTGTGAAGTTACTTCAGATTTTCTCGAAGGATTTTTGTAAATATTCGAAAAATTACCAATGAAATAAAAATTATTTTGCACCAATTTTAATTTTGTTTTTAATTAACCACAAACAAATTAACGATGGTATCACCATAATAGTCGTTAAAACAAAAAATGTTCCCCAATCTCCGTTTAACCAGTCAACTAAAGCTCCTGAAGATGAAGCCAAAGTAGTACGGCCAGCAGTACCAATTGAAGCAAGTAATGCATACTGTGTCGCTGTATAAGTTCTATCAACTAGTAATGATATAAATGCAACAAATGCTACAGTTGCAAAAGCTGCTGTGATATCATCAGCTATAACCGCAATTGCAAATAAAATTTCTGATTTTCCAGTCCATGCTAAAACTGCAAATAAAAGATTTGTTATAGCCATTAACCCACCAGCAAAGAACATAGTTTTAATTGTTCCAGCTCTCATGGCCATTATTCCACCCAACAAAGTAAACACTACTGTTGTTATCCAACCAAGTCCTTTTGAATAAATTGCAATTTGACCTTTGGAGAAACCAATTTCTTTATAAAAAACAATAGACATTCTTCCCATAAATGCCTCACCTATCTTAAACAAGAAAACAAATCCTAAAATTCCAGCTGCAATGGCAAAACCATTTTTTCTAAAAAAACTAATAATAGGTCCGCCTATAGTTCCTGTAATATATGCGATAAAATTTGTAATTATATTGCTAGATCCAAGTTTTCCTTCGATCAATTTGTCTGTTTCTCTTTGCTTTGCTTGTCTATTTGTTTCTATAGGTTCATGAACAAACATTAATCCTATATTCATTAAAATTATTAAAACACCTAAAATTAAAAAAGTAGCTTGCCAATAGTCGGCAACACCCAGGTTTTCAAAATATTCTGCTGTAAATAAAGCAACAACTCCACCTAATTTATACCCAGTCCACCAACCAACAACAGCCATAGCTGCACCAGCAGCCATTGATTTTCCTTCATTTTCATTTATCTGTTCAATTCTTAATGCATCTACAGTTATATCTTGGGTTGCTGATGCTATAGCAATAATTAAACCTACAGTAATTAATAAAGCCAAATTTTGAGTTGGATTAATCACACTCCAAACAACAAGACTTAACAAAATAATTAATTGCATCAAAACTATCCAGCCTCTTCTATGGCCTAATTTTTTTGTTAGTATTGGAATTTGAATTCTATCTATAATGGGAGCCCACAAATAATTGAAAGCGTATACTCCAAAAATTAAACCTGCCCATCCAATTGTTGATCTACTAAGACCTTCTTCTTTAAGCCAAAGACTCAAACTGCTTGCAATTAATACCCATGGGAAACCACTTATTGCACCTAATAAAAGAATTCTTACCATTCGAATGTCTCTATAAACTGCGAGAGATTCAAGCCATGTTTGTTTCTTTGTTTCAGACATAATCAATTTCTCCAAAAAGATGGTAAGAACAATACTAATATTGCAAACAACTCAAGTCTACCCAAAATCATACCTACAGTTAAGATCCATTTAGAAATATCAGGTAAAGCTGAAAAATCTCCATTAGGACCGATAATAGGACCCAAACCTGGACCAACATTTGATATTGATGTTGCTGCTCCAGAGATAGCAGTTATAAAATCAAGACCTGTTAATGATAATAATGCAGCCAATATAAAAAAAATAACAAAGTAAAAATAAATAAATGAAATTATTGATGCAATAAATTTATCATCAACAGATCCTTGATCGTATTTAATTATAAATATTCCCTTGGGATATATAATTTTTTTTAATTGATTTAATATAAATAAATATAGAATTTGAATTCTAAAAATTTTAACACCACAAGTAGTTGATCCAGCACAGCCCCCAATAAACATTAATGCAAGAAATATTGTTATAGGAAAACCTCCCCAACCATCAAATTCAGCATTTACATAACCTGTTCCAGTTAATATTGAAATTGTATTAAAAAAAATAGATCTTAAACTAAAGTTTCCGTTGTTATTAAATAATAAATAAATTGATAATATAAGAATGCTTATAATTATTATTTTAATAAATGTTCTGATTTGAATATCGTTTAAAAATATTCTTTTATTACCACTAATAAATTTAATGTATGTAATAAATGGAATACTTCCTAAAATTATAAAGATCATCGATGATATTTCTATAGGAACACTGTTAAAATACCCGATAGATTGATTATAATTTGAAAATCCACCTGTAGCTATAGTAGTCATAGAATGAGTTAAACTATCAAATTTTCCCATTCCAAATATCCAATATGATAATGCACAAAGAGCGGTTAGAACTGAATAAATATAAATAAGTCTCAAAGCTATTTCTTTCGATTTAGGAAGAATTTTTTCAGATGAGTCGTTGCTAGAAATTTTAAATAATTGCATACCACCAACATTCATTATAGGCATTAGGGTAATTGCCATCACAATTATACCAATACCACCCAGCCATTGAAGTAATGCTCTCCATAATAGAATACCTTTTGGTGTATTCTCTAAGTCAGAAATAATTGTAGATCCAGTTGTTGTAATACCAGACATACTCTCAAAAAAAGCATTAGTAATTGAAAGCTCCATAGTCGAAAATATAAATGGTAAAGATCCAAAAATAGCAATACTTAACCAAGACAAAGCAGTTAATAAAAATGCTTGTTGTAAATTTAACTTCTTATCGTGGTCTAGATTTGAAAGAAAAAATAATGAACCAAAAATTATAGTTACAATAGATGCACCAAAAAATGATGAATCTATTTCGGAATAAACAAATTGAGCAATTATAGGGATGAACATTGAGACCCCTAAAATTATTTGCAAAATTCCTAGTGTAAAAAAAACAGTTTTATAATTAGACATTTTGAAAGAACATTATTTTATGGTAAATAAATTTCAACTCTATAAGAATTAATAAAATCGCCAATTTAAGATTTTATAAAAGATATATTCGTGATTAAAAAAGAAATTTTAAATAAAACAAGTGCTTGGCCTTTCGTTGAAGCAAAAAAAATGCTTCGTGAGAGAAAATCATTTATTGATAAAAAAGGGAAAATTACCCTTCAAACAGGATATGGCCCAAGTGGTCTTCCCCATATTGGAACATTTGGTGAAGTTGCACGGACATCAATGATGGTTAATGCATTAAAGCAACTTACAGATTTACCAACAGAGATAATTACTTTTTCTGATGATATGGATGGTTTAAGAAAAGTTCCTGATAATGTACCTAATCAGGAATTACTAAACGAAAACTTACATAAACCATTAACACAAGTTCCAGATCCATTTGAAAAATTTGCAAGTTTTGGAGAACATAATAATGAAATGTTAAAAGATTTTTTAAATAGTTTTAATTTTAAATATAGTTTTAAAAGTTCGACTTCTTTATACAAAGGTGGTTTTTTCAACCCAACTTTAAAAATTATTTTAGAAAATTATGATGGTATAATGAATATTATACTTCCAACTTTAGGCAAAGAACGTCAACAAACTTACTGTCCTTTTTTACCTATTTGTCCAGATACAGGTCATGTTCTGGAAATTCCAGTTATAGAAATTGATAAAAAAAATTCAAAAATAATTTTTGATAACAAAGGTAAAAAACTAGAATCTAGTATTTTGGATGGAAATTGCAAATTACAATGGAAAGTTGATTGGGCAATGAGATGGTATGCTTTAGATATAGATTTTGAAATGTATGGAAAAGACCTTATTGAGAGTGCAATTTTATCAACTAAAATTATAAATTTAATTGGTAAAAAACATCCATCTGGATTTGCTTATGAATTATTTCTTGATGAAAAGGGTGAAAAAATTTCAAAATCAAAAGGAAATGGTATTACTATCGACCAGTGGTTAAAATATGCCTCACCTGAAAGCTTATCTTTATACATGTATCAAAATCCAAAAAGAGCAAAAAAGCTTTATAAAGAAATAGTACCTAAAGCTGTAGATGAGTACCTTGATAATATTGAAAAGTCAAAAAAACAAACTGAACAACAATTAGTAATGAATCCTGTTTGGCATGTTCATAATGGCAATATTCCAAAAGAAGAAATGATTATGTCTTTTTCTATGTTGTTGAATTTAGTTGAAACAAGCAATGCTGATAACAAAGATTTATTATGGAAGTTTGTTAAAAAATATAAATCTAACATTCATGAAAAAAACTTTCCAATTTTTGATGGACTAGTTGGTTATGCAATCAAGTATTTTAATGATGTTATTAAAGCTCAAAAAAAATATAAAAATCCATCTGATAATGAAAAATTAGCGCTACAAGCTTTAGTTAAAACTTTAGAACGATGTAATGATCAGATGTCTCCAGAGGATATTCAAACATTAATTTATTCAACAGGTAAAGAGAATGGGTATGCAGAAAATTTAAGAGATTGGTTTAAATTAATTTATGAAGTGGTGTTTGGAGATGAAAATGGACCTAGAATGGGTTTTTTTATAAGTTTTTTCGGTGTTAACGAAACAAAAGAGTTGATAACTAGTAAATTAAAATAATGTATTCAAATTTAAGATCTTTAATATTTAAAATAGATCCTGAAAGAGCACATTTTTTAGCAATTCAATCTCTTAAACTCAATTTAGTATCAAATATATTTGATGAAAACAAAAATGATCCCCTTTTAAAAACCAAATTATTTAATCAAGATCTTGATAATCCTATCGGTATTGCGGCAGGTTTTGATAAGAATGCGGAGGTGTACAACCCTTTATTTAAATTGGGTTTTGGATTTGTTGAAGTAGGTACGGTTACACCATTAAAACAATATGGAAATGAAAAACCAAGAGTATTTAGATTGGTAGAAGATCAAGCATTAATTAATAGGTTAGGTTTCAATAACCATGGATCAGATACTATATTAAACAGAATAAAATCTAATAAAAAACTTGGTGTACTAGGTGTAAATGTAGGTCCAAACAAAGATTCTAATGATAGATTGAATGATTATTTAATTGGATTAGAAAAATTTTCTGAAGTTGCAGATTATATTACAATTAATATTTCTTCACCAAATACTGAAAATCTTAGAAACTTTCATGATGAAAATAAATTAAAAGAATTATTAAATTCTCTATCAGAGAAAAAAAAACAATTAAAAACTGAAATTCCTTTAGCTGTAAAGATTTCACCAGATATAAATGAAAATCAAATTGACTTAATTTCAGAAATACTTTTAGAAAGTGAAATAAGTGCAATAATAATTTCAAATACTTCTGAGGCTTCTCGGGAAACACTTCAAAATATACAGAGACATCAAAAAGGTGGTTTATCTGGAAAACCTATTGAAAAAAAATCAAATCTTTTAATTAGTAAATTCTACAATTTAATTAAAGGTAAAATTAAAATAATTGGAGTAGGCGGCGTTGATTCTGGTAAGGCAGCTTATGATAAGTTTTTATTAGGAGCAGATTATGTTCAGTTGTACACCGGTATGGTATTCAAAGGGCCCAATATTGCTGGCATGATTAAAAAAGACCTAAAAGAATTACTAATAAGAGATGGTGTCAAAAATTTTACAGAAATTGTTGGAAATAAAACTGTTTCTTAAATGTATTAAACTTGACGCCTTCAATATCTCCCCTTATATAGGCACTGTTATTATGTCAAAAAAATGTGAACTTACCGGTAAAATTCCTATGAAAGGTCATAACGTTAGTCATGCTAACAACAAGACTAAAAGAAGATTTTTACCTAATCTTAAAAAAGTAAAATTTACAAGTGAGCTTACTGGAAGAAGCTTAAAACTTACTGTAAGCAATTCAGGTGTAAGGTCAGTTGACAAAAAAGGTAGTTTTGATGAATTTTTAAAAACTGTAAAAAATAAAAATTTATCTCCTAGATTAAAAAAGTTAAAAAAAGTAGTTTTAATTAAATCCCCTTTTAAAAAGAAACCTGTAGCTAAATCAGCTTGATGAACAAATTATTTATCACCCTATCAATAATGATGGGGGTTGTTGTACTATCTTCTAATTATTTAGTTCAGTTCCCAATTAATTATTTTGGATTAAATGAGATTTTAACTTATGGAGCTTTTAGTTACCCAATTGCTTTTTTAATAACAGATTTAGCAAATAGGTCGTATGGAAAATTATTAGCAAGACAGATTGTATATTTGGGCTTTTTAATAGGAATTATATTTACATTGTTATTTTCAACTGATTTTGCAGATTTAATCTCTGTTAGAATTGCAATAGGATCAGGAGTAGCTTTTATTACTGCTCAATTATTAGACATTCAAATTTTTGATCGATTAAGAAAAAAAGAGTGGTTTGTAGCTCCACTTACTTCATCTTTGATTGGATCAACAGTCGATACATTTTTATTTTTCTCAATATCATTTTATGCAACTGGAGTGCCCTGGGTTACTTTATCTCTTGGAGATTTAGCGGTTAAAATTTTAGTTGCTGTAATAATGTTGATACCATTCAGAATGTTATTGAAAATTATTAAACCAATTAAAGTTTAATATAAAAATTTATAAGACAAAATTTTATAAGCTAATTTTGCTACAAGAAAATTATAAGAATTAAATCCTTTAATTGGAGATAGTTCATTAATATCTGCACCAACAATTTTCGAGTTTTTAGCTGCAATTCTTATTATATCTAATGTTTCGTCCCACAAAAGTCCTCCTGGTTCAGGTGTACCAGTTGCAGGCATAATACTTGAATCTAGTCCATCTACATCGAATGTAAGGTAAACAGTTTTGTTTTTAATCAGTTTTTTAAATTTAGACAAATTCCATTTTTTTTTATCTTTTGCCCAAAAAATATTTATTCGTGAAGAATTTTTTTTTAAAAATGGGATTTCACTTTCCGAGATGTTTCTTATCCCAAATGAAATTAAAGAAACATTTTTATAATCCAAACACCTTCTAATTGCTGAGGCATGTGAAAATTTTTCTCCATTATAACTTTGACGTAAATCTGCATGAGCATCAAAATGCAAGAGGCAAATATTTTTATATTTTTTAGTAAAAGGAACAATACATCCAGGGGTTATTGAATGCTCTCCACCCAAAGTCATTGGAAAAAGTCTTTTATCTAAAATATCTTTATTAATCTTTGAGATTTTATTAAGTGCTTTTTTAATATTTTTATCAATTTTAAATGGTTTTAAAGTTTTAATACCTATTTTCTTATAAGGTTCGCAGTTAAGCTCTTCGTCATATAACTCAACTTGATGAGATGCTTTTATAATTTCTTTAGGTCCATTTCTTGTTCCTCGCCCATAACTGACAGTTTTTTCTAAACCAAATGGAACTATTACAGCTTTTTCTTTAAAGCTAAATTTATTATCAATTCCTAAAAACCCATTTTTATTTGATAGATATTTCAATTTTATTCAAAAATTTTAGTAAAGTTTTTTCTTTTTCTATTTTTCCACTCACCCTTATGATAAGCATCACTTGCTATCAATGGTAACACACTAGTTGCTTCTGCAAACACCATCTGTTCTTTTGTAATATCTACTTTCCCCCATGAACTTGCTTCTTTTAATGTTGAGCTACTACAAGCACCGTCTCTACTATCAGCAACAGTAATTTGAACAGCATATTTATGCATGTCTACATCCTTTCCTAATAGTTCAGCACAAATTACAGTATCTTGAATAAAATTTTTAGGCACACCACCACCAATCATAAATAATCCAGAACCTTTAGATTTGATTTTAATTTCTGTTAGTTCTCTAAATTCTCTAACTGAGTCTATTGTCATATGTTTTTTTGGATTTTGTTCTTGATGCATAACTAACCCGAATCCTGCGCTTGAGTCAGTAAAAGCAGGGCAGAAAATAGGAACATTATTGTCAAAAGCAGTTTCAATTAAAGAGTCTTTTTTCTTTGAGTTATTTTTTAAATATTTTCCCATTTCATAAATAAACTCTCTTGAGGTATAGCTTCTGGCTTCCAGGTTATTTGCAATTTCACATATTATTTTATCACACATTTGAAGCTCTTCTTCATCTATATAGGTATCGTAAATTCTATCTATGTAGTTATTCCTCAGCTCAGTATCATCTTGAAATTGTGAGCCTTGATAATGTTTAAAACCAAGAGCTTCAAAAAAATCCATATCTACTATCGAGGCACCTGTTGCAACGATTGAATCTACCATATTAAATTTAACTAGATCTTTATAAATATTCATGCATCCAGCTGCCGAAGTAGAGCCTGCTAAAGTAAGAAAAATTGTACAATCTTTATCTTTAAGCATCTCGTTATAAATATTAGCAGCATTTGCTGTTTCTCTAGAAACAAATGACATTTTCTCCATTGAGGATATAATTTTTCTACTATCAAAAGAAGTTATATCGATGTGTTCAACAGGATTGTTTAAGAAATCTCTTTTACTGTTATGACCTGGATTTTTTTGACTAGACATTAAGCTACCATGTTAGCTTTGTTAACGTCTTTATCATACATTGTCATTATTGGATTATCCTCAACTTCGTAAATTTCATTTGAGTAATAACCATTAAACTGAGTTCTAAATGTCAATCCGTATGCTCCAAGTTGACCAAGCTCAATATAATCATTTTCTTTAATATTATTTGGAAGCAAAAAAGGACCTTTCATATAATCCATGCTATCACATGTAGGTCCAAAGAAATCAAAAGCAGTTAATTTTTTTGAAATTATTTTATTAGAATTTTCTTTAATCATTCTAGATGGGAATACAATGTTTGGTGTACCTGCATCAAAAAGAGTACCATAGGTACCATCATTAATATAAAGCTTTTGTTTTTTTCTTAAATTAACCCTTACAATTGTTGAGCCACTTTCTGCAACAATAGCTCTGCCAGGTTCACAAATAATTTCAGGAAGTCTTTCAAGCTTTAAGTTTTCTAAACTCTTATTTATTTCATTAAAATAACTATTTAAAGATTGTGGAATTAAGTCAGGATAGATCGTGGGGAAACCTCCACCTACATTAATGTAATGTGGAATAATTTTTGTCTTTTTAATTATATTTCCAATTTCACTAATTCCTTTCGCATAAGAAATTGGATGCATACATTGTGAACCAACGTGAAAACTCAAACCAATTTTTTCAGCGTGTTGTTTTACAAGTCTTAACAAACCTATTGCTTCAGATGTTAAAGCGCCAAATTTTTTTGATAAATCAATTTCTGCATGTTCATTTGAAACAGCAACTCTTACAAATAACTCTAAATCTTTAGCGTTATTTGTACTTTCAATTATTTTAATTAGTTCATCTTTAGTATCTAATGAAAAAGTTTTTACACCATAGTTAAAATATGCTTCTTTTATACTTTCCCTGCTTTTAACAGTATGCATATAAGAGCATTTTGCTGTATTGCTAAAAGTTCTAATATTTTTAATTTCCTCAATTGACGCAACATCAAATTGCTCAACTCCACTTTCTATGATTGTTTTGATTACCTCAGGGTGCGGATTAGTTTTAACTGCATATAAAATTTTTCCTGGAAATTTATTTAGGAAAAATTTAACAGCAGATTTAATGGAATTCTTTCTTACACAGTAAACAGGTTTTTCAGGTTTCAGCTGATTAACTAATTCCTCAACTGATTTAAATTTTTGCATTTTAAATGCCTCCAAAAAAAATTTAATAAAAAAAAGTCTTTTTAAAAAAAACTTTAATATTTTTTGGCATATAAAGTAAACAGCACTAAAGTAAAGCAAATAATTCAAGCCAGAAATGCGTAAAATTCATATATTGTAATATCTTAAAGAAACCCCATATAAGGCACATGAAAGAAGAAGCAATACTACAGAATCTTAGTGATTTTGAGAATAAGTCGTTATTAATTGTGGATGACGATAATCCATTCCGTGAGCGTTTAGCAAGAGCGATGGAAAAAAAAGGATTTGAGGTTTTTCAAGCTGAGAGTGTACAAAAGGGAGTTGAATCTGTAAAAAATAAAAAACCTGGTTTTGCTGTTGTAGACTTAAGGCTTGCAGATGGTAATGGACTTGAGGTTGTAAAAGAAATTCAGTCTTCAAATAGTGAAAGTAGGATTATTATGTTAACTGGTTATGGAAATATTCCAACGGCAGTAGCTGCGGTTAAAGAAGGTGCTATAGATTATTTAGCTAAACCTGCTGATGCAGAAGATGTGGAGAAAGCATTATTAGCGGATCCTTCAAAAAAAGCAGCCCCACCAGAAAACCCAATGTCAGCTGATAGAGTTAAGTGGGAACATATACATAGAGTTTTTGAGCTATGTAATAGGAATGTTTCAGAAACAGCCAGAAGGCTTAAAATGCACAGAAGAACTCTTCAAAGAATTCTTTCTAAAAGATCACCTAGATAAATTTTTTAATTTTAATTATTTGCTTAGTCAAAAGAGCTAAAAGTATAATTTTAAAAATCTCGGCTAATAGAAACGGTTTTGCACCTAAAACAAAAATTGGTTTATCCCATCCAATCAATGTTCCAAGCCAAATTAGACCCAAAATATAGATAGTTGAAGTTGCGATGATTAACTTAAATAAAACAACGAAAAAATTATCATCAATCTTAATTTTGGAAGCTAAGTAACAAGCTGTTAAAAAACCAATTAAGTAACCCATAGTTGGTCCTGTAAAGTAAACTAATCCAACACCTTTTTCAGGAGAATTTGAAAATACGGGAAGTCCTGCAATACCTTCAATTAGATATAGACCAATTGTAGCTAGTGCAATTTTATGCCCTAAACTTATTCCTAAAAATAATACAACAAATGTTTGCATAGTCATAGGAACCGGATAGAAAGGAATTTTGATCTTTGCAGATATAGTTAGTGCTATTGAACCAAGAACAATAACAACCAGAGATTTAAATAGTTTAGTTTGCGTGAGATTTTTTGTTAATTCCATTGTTAAATAATACTCAAAATATAAAAAATAATCTACTTATAATTGTTATAATAATTGAAAGTAAATTTTTTTATATACAGAATATGTTATCATTATAATATTTAATAATACTTCATGAATAAAATTCAAAAAACAGATCATTTTTATTTGATTGATGGTTCTGGTTATATTTTTAGAGCTTATTATGCTTTGCCTCCATTGAGTAGAAAAAGTGATGGTCTTCCAACAGGTGCTGTAAGTGGTTTTTGTAGTATGTTATTTAAATTATTAGAAGATTCAAAATCCAATCAAAACTTGCAAAAACCAACACATTTTGCAGTAATATTCGACTCAGCAAGAAAAACTTTCAGAAATGAAATTTATAGTGATTATAAAGCTAATAGATCTGAGGCGCCTGACGATTTAGCTCCGCAATTTGAATATATAAGAAAATCAGTCCTGGCATTTAATTTGCCATCTGTGGATCTTCCTAATTACGAAGCAGATGATTTAATAGCTACATATGTTGATCAAATTCTTAAAAAGGGTGCAAAGGTTACAATTGTTTCATCAGATAAAGATTTAATGCAGCTTTACAAAAAAGGGGTTCGAATTTTTGACCCTATGAAAAATAAATTTATAACTGATGATGATGTTGTAAAAAAGTTTGGAGTAGATGCTTCAAAAGTTATTGATGTACAATCTTTAGCAGGAGATAGTAGTGATAATGTTCCTGGTGTTCCGGGGATAGGTGTTAAGACAGCCGCAGAGCTAATTAACAAATATGGCACTTTAGAAAACTTACTAAAATCTGCTCATGAGATTAAGCAAAATAAAAGAAGAGAAACATTAATTGAGAACAAGGATAAAGCATTAATAAGTAAAAAACTTGTAACACTAGATCACAACTCTCCTGTTGATAGGGAGTTAAGTGAATTTAAATTGCAAAATATAGATAAAGATAAATTATATAAATTTTTAAGAGAAATGGAATTTAATAGGTTGTTAAGCTCTGCAATTTCTGCTTATGGAGAACCTGAACTAGAAAGTAATAAGATTGAAACTCAAAATCTAGAAAAACAACAAACGGTAAATAACAAAAATTATTATTTAATTAATAGCTTAGATGAAATTGATAAATGGATAGAGGAGGCAGAAGAAGTTGGTGAAGTCGCTGTAGATACTGAAACCACTTCATTAGATCCTCACCAAGCAGATTTAGTAGGTATTTCTCTTTGCTCTAAAATTGGAAAAGCATGTTACATACCAGTTGGTCATAAGTCACCCAAGTGTCTTAAAAAAGAAGCAGTAATTAAAAAATTAAAAAAAATATTAGAAGATCCTAGTATTAAAAAAATAGGTCAAAATATAAAATTTGATTTTATCGTATTTTATAAGTGTGGAATAACACTTTCATCAATGGAAGATACAATGCTGATGTCTTATGTCTTAGATGCTGGAAATAATAGACATAATATGGATACTTTATCAGAAATTCATTTGGGACATAAAACTATTTCTTTTAAAGAGATGGTAGGCACAGGTAAGAAAGAAATTAATTTTAGTGAAGTAGAATTAGATAAAGCAAAAGATTACGCTGCTGAAGATGCTGATGTTACTTTTAGATTATACAAGAAATTTGTCAAAAATTTAAAATCAGAGAAAATGATAAATATTTATGAAATTTTTGAAAAGCCATTAATTAAAATTCTTGCATTTATGGAAATAGAAGGAGTTGAAATTGACAGTAAGTTTTTAAAATCTCTTTCATCTAAATTTGAAAAAAAAATCCAAAAACTTGAAAAAGAAGTATTTAAAATTTCTAAAAAAGAGTTCAATATCGCATCTCCAAAGCAATTAGGTGAAATAATTTATAATGACTTGAAAATAGCAGGTTTAAAGAAAACTAAAAAAGGAAGTTTTGCAACAAGTGCAAGTGTTTTAGAGGATTTAGCTTTTAAAGGTCATGAGTTTCCAAAATTAATTTTAAACTGGAGACAAGTTTCAAAATTAAAAAATACTTATTCAGATGCTTTACCTGAACATTTAAACCCAAATACAAAAAGAGTTCACACTTCGTTTTTGCTGGCTGCTACAACGACTGGAAGACTAGCATCTAGTGATCCCAACTTACAAAACATACCAATTAAATCAGAAGATGGAAAAGATATAAGAAAAGCTTTCACTGCAAAAAAAGGGCACCTATTAATTTCTGCGGATTACAATCAAATTGAGATGAGAATTTTAGCAGACCTGGCAGATGTAAAAGAACTGAAAAAAGCTTTCAAAAATAAAGAAGATATTCACTCTTTAACAGCTAGCCAAATATTTAATATTGATATTAAAAAAGTTAATCAAGATCACAGACGAAAGGCTAAGGCTATTAATTTTGGAATTATTTATGGAATTTCACAATATGGATTAGCTAAGCAAATAAACGTTTCTAACTATGAAGCAGAGGAATTTTTGAATTCATATTTTGCTAAGTTTCCAGAAATTAAAGTTTATATGGATAATACAATTAAATTTTGTAGGAAAAGTGGATATGTTAACAATATTTTTGGACGAAGATCTCACTTTAATGGAATAAATGACAAAAACTTTAATGTCAGAAATTTTCAAGAACGCGCTGCAATTAATGCTCCCATTCAAGGTTCTGCTTCTGAAGTAATGAGATTAGCTATGATAAGATTAGATAAGAAATTATCAGAGGAAAAAAATTCTAATTCAAAAATGCTTTTGCAAATTCATGATGAATTAATTTTTGAAATTCCAAAAAAAGATGAAAAAGTAATGATTAAATTAATTGAGAAAGAAATGACCAGTGTATCTCAGAGTGATTATCATTCTTTTTCAACTCCTTTAACAGTTGATATTAATGTTGGAGATAATTGGGGTATGTTACATTAAATTTATAACATTGCCCAAATTAGGACAATTTAGTATTTTTAAACTACTTTATGCAAAAACAAACAATAGCTCTAATTGATGATGATAGAAATATTTTAACAAGTTTGAGTATCGCATTGGAAAAAGAGGGTTTTAAAGTTCAAACATATATTGATGGTGAAAGTGCATTAATCGGTTTAACCAGAATGCCACCTGACTTAGCAGTCATAGATATAAAGATGCCTAAGATGGATGGAGAAGAATTACTAAAAAAACTTCGAAAAAAAACTTCCTTACCAGTAATTTTTTTAACATCTAAAGATGATGAAATTGATGAGTTGTTAGGTCTAAAGCTGGGCGCAGATGATTTTGTAAAAAAATCAGGAGGTTTTTCCATAAAAGTCTTAATTGAAAGAATTAGAGTGCAGTTAAGAAAAAAAGATTCAAATAATATTCTGGAGGAAAATAAAAGCCTGATATCTCATGGAAGATTAAAATTAGACCCATCACAACTCGAGTGTGAATGGAATGGAAAACAGTTGCCCGATAAATTGACGACAACTGAGTTTTTAATTGTTAAAGAATTAGCAAAGAGGCCCGGTATAATTAAAGAAAGAGCTCAGCTTATGGATATAGCTTACAGAGAGGATACAGATATTGAGGATAGAACTATTGATAGTCACGTAAAACGAATTAGAAAAAAATTTAAAAAAGTAGATCCTGATTTTTCAGCTATTGAAACTAGGTATGGTAGTGGATATAGATGGAATGTTAGCTAATGTTTAGTAAATACTTAAAAACTCTCTCTATATTAAAAAAATTTTTATTTATAAATTTTGTAATTTTTACAATTATTGGACTATTTACATTCATATATCTAAATAATATTCAGCCAAGTTTAATAAAAAAAAAATCTCAAAATCACACAAACATTATTAACAACACTATTGATAATATTTTAAGGCTAGATGTAAAATTCCAATCTGACGATATTAGAAGATTTTTATTTTCTACGAGGTTTATTTTTCAAAATTTAGATAGAGTAATATTTTTTGATGATCAACTCAACCTTATTGGAGACACTGATACTTTAGATCTTGATCCAAGGTCATTCTCTACAAGACTTGATAAAATTGAATTTGAAAGTTTAGATAATGAGGAAATAGAAAAAACTATTGAGGAAAAAAATATAAAAATTTATGAAAAAAAACCTCTTTCATTCAAAGATATATTAAAAAATTATTCTAGTTCTGAAAATTTAGGAGCTCCTTACACATTTACTCAAGAAGATTTTAATCAATTTAATGTAACAACAATTAAGAATGTTACAAAGAATGAAATTAATCTTGGTTATGTAGCTATTACAGAAAATGCTAATGAAATAAAGACTGCGATAGATGAGAGAAAAGCATTTGTAATAAGAACAGCTATATCCGTAGGATTTGTAATATTAATTTTTTCTTTTGTTTTAAGCAGATATTTTATTAAACCAATACAAAATCTCGTTGGATATACAATTCGTGTCAAAGAAAAAAGTCAAGTTAAACCAGGTATTGAAAATTTAAAAAAAAGAAATGACGAATTAGGACTTTTATCTAATTCTTTAGAGGATATGACAAATGAGCTTCAAAATAGAGTTGCACATGCTGAAAATTTTTCGACAGATTTAGTTCATGAAATTAGAAATCCATTAGCATCTTTAAAAAGTGCATCAGAAATTTTACAAGACACAAATGATAGCGAACAAAGAAATAGATTATTGAATATACTTAGTCATGACGTTCAAAGAATAGAAAGATTAATTACTGATTATTCGCAAATGTTAAAGGATGAAGTTGCTTTAAGTAAAGAAAAAATGAAAAAAATTAATATTGAACCTATCATTCAATCTGTTGTTGATGATTACAATAATATTCATCAAGTGAAAAAAGGAATTAAAATTGAATATAAAAATGACGGAAAAGATAAATATTTAATAAATGGTATAGAAAATAGAATTGAACAAATCATTGCAAATTTATTAGATAATTCAATATCATTTAGTAAAGATGGTACTAATGTTTTTGTTGATGTTTCTGTTAATGGGAAAAATCAAATATCAATCAAAATTATTGATGAAGGACAAGGATTTAAAGAAAAAGATACATCAAGAATATTTAAAAGATTTTATAGTAATAGACCTGAAAAATTTGGAGAACACTCAGGCCTAGGTTTAAATATAGTAAAAAACTTGGTTGAACTCCACGATGGTGAAATTGTAGCATCTAATCGAATTGATAAAGAAGGAGCAATGATAGAAATAAGATTTCCCAATGTTTAATCATTTCTTGATAAATAAATACTTAGCTGTATAAAGCTTGCCATGGAAGATTATAAAGTAAAAGACATTGCTCAAGCTGAATTTGGTAGAAAAGAAATATCAATAGCTGAAAGTGAAATGCCTGGTTTAATGGCTTTAAGAGAAGAGTATTCTAAAGATAAACCATTAAAGGGTGCAAGGATTATAGGATGTCTTCATATGACAATTCAAACAGCTGTACTAATCGAAACTTTAGTTGCGTTAGGTGCTGAAGTAAGATGGTCTTCTTGTAATATTTTTTCAACTCAAGATCATGCAGCTGCTGCAATCGCAAAGGCTGGAATCCCTGTTTATGCCTGGAAAGGTGAAACAGAAGAGGAATATTTATGGTGCATTAAACAAACTATAGTTGGAAAGCCTGACTGGAAGCCTAACATGTTATTAGATGACGGTGGAGATTTAACAGCTATCATGCATAGCGAGTATCAGGATTTAATGAAAGATATTAAGGGTGTTTCAGAAGAGACTACCACTGGAATTAAAGCATTAAATAAAATGGAAAAAGATAAATCCCTTTTGGTTCCAGCAATAAACGTGAATGATTCTGTCACAAAATCAAAATTTGATAATTTATATGGATGTAGAGAAAGTTTAGTAGACGGGATAAGAAGAGCTACTGATGTAATGATGTCTGGAAAAATTGCTATTGTTGCTGGTTTTGGGGACGTTGGAAAAGGAAGTGCTGCATCTTTAAGACAAAGTGGGGCTAGAGTTTTAGTTACAGAGGCAGATCCAATTTGTGCTCTTCAAGCTGCAATGGAAGGTTATGAAGTGGTTTTGATGGAGGAGGCTATAAGTAGAGCGGATATCGTTGTAACAGCAACAGGTAACAAAGATATTGTTACTGCAGATCATATGAGAGACATGAAGGATAGAGCCATCTTATGTAATATTGGTCACTTTGATAATGAAATACAAGTTGAAGCTCTTAAGAATTATAAGTGGACTGAAGTAAAACCTCAAGTGCATGAAATAGAGTTGCCTAGTGGTAAAAGAATTATTCTTTTAGCTGAAGGAAGATTAGTCAATCTTGGTTGTGCAACTGGACATCCAAGTTTTGTAATGAGTGCATCATTTACTAATCAAGTTATTGCTCAAATAGAACTTTGGCACAATCATAAAAATTATGAAAATAAAGTTTATGTACTTCCAAAACATTTAGATGAAAAAGTAGCAACTTTGCATTTAAAAAAAGTTGGGGCAAAACTAACAAAATTATCAAAAGAGCAAGCAGATTATATAAGCGTTGGAACAGAAGGTCCTTTCAAACCAGATGCCTATCGCTATTAAAGATAGCACAATTGATATCACTTCAGAGAAGTTAACTAAAGAATTAGCTAAAGAATTTACAAAATATCTTAAAGGCGGCGAGTTTGTTTTTTTATATGGAGAGATGGGTGTTGGCAAAACAACCTTTGTTAAATATTTTATAAATGAGTGTCAAAAAATAAATAATTTAACACAAACAGAAATTACAAGCCCTACTTTTAGTTTATTAAATGAGTATCAGGTGAAAGATATAAGAATAAAACATTATGATTTATTTAGAATTAATAGGAAAGAAGATATCAATAATTTAGATATTTTTGAAAAAGATAATAAATTAATAACACTTATAGAATGGCCGCAATTGATTGATGATAAAGATATAAAATTTATAACTTTAACATTTAACTATTTAAATCAATTAAATGATAGATCTGTAGATATAAAAGTTTAAATTAAAACCTATTTTGATGAAAAGCTTAGCAAAATTAAAAAAAATAAAAGGTGATGCGTCTTTTAGAGAATTTTATAGAAACAGAGAAAATAAATCTATTATTGTAATATCTAAGAAAGAAAAGTTAAAAAATCTTTTAATTTATGATGCGATAAATAAAATTTTAATTAAAAATAAAATTTTAGCACCAAATCTAATAAGTGAAAATTACATTAATAATTATGTAGAAATAAATGACTTCGGAGATCAAACTTTGTTTCAAATTTTAAAAAAAAAAAAGAATAATAAATATGTCATTTTTAAAAAGATAATAAAAATTTTAAATAAAATACAATTAATAAAAGATAAAAAAGTAAAAAATTTTAAAAACAAATTATATAAAGTTCAAGAATATAAAAACAAAATTTTGTTTGATGAAACTAAACTTTTTTGTGACTGGTATGCACCAAAGATATTGTCTAAATCCAAAAGTATTCAATTTAAAAAAAAATTTAGATTAGAGATAAAAAAATTATTATCAAAATTAAATTATAAAAATGTTACATTTGTTCATAGAGATTTTCATGTTTCAAATTTGATGTATTACAATAAAAAAATTGCAGTAATAGATAGTCAAGATGCACTAATGGGTAATAGAGCTTACGATTTAGCATCTTTAATTGACGACGTAAGATTAAAAACATCTAATGAACTGAAAGAGAAAGTATTTAAATTTTACATCAAAACAAATAAAAAAATTGATTTGGAAAAATTTAAAAAAGATTTTGAAATATTATCTGTTTTAAGGAATTTAAAAATAATCGGTATATTTATGCGTTTAGCTGAAAGAGATAATAAAAAAAAATATCTTAAATTAATTCCTTACGCTTGGGAATTGATTAATCATAGAATTAAAGAGCAAAATCAATTTAACAATTTGATGTTGCTATTAAAAAATAATTTTCCAAAATTTATAAGGTGAAGTTGTGAAAATAAATACAGCCTTAATTTTATGTGCAGGTTTTGGTAAAAGATTAAACCCAATTACTTTAAATACTCCTAAGCCCTTATTAGAGATTAAAGATGTGAGTATGCTGGAGAGATGTATTAATTTAATCGAAAAACTAGGTATTCAAAAAATCTTAATAAATACTTTTTATTTAAAGGATCAATTTTCAGTTTTTTTAAACAGTAAAAATTTCAATATTGATATCAAAATAATAGAGGATGGTGAGCACATTTTAGATACAGGGGGAGGTATTCAAAATATGATTAAAGACTCTAATGAAAAGGATTTTATAATTTTTAATCCAGATACAATCTGGAGTAATGACTATAAAGATGAGATATTAA
>CACNFL010000016.1 GCA_902619745.1 uncultured Pelagibacteraceae bacterium | reverse complement strand
TTAAAAATAATATCAATAGAATTATCTAATTCTTTAAGTAAATTTATATTTTCATGAATTATATCTACTAAATTATTCTCTCTAAAAATAGGTTTAGGCATTCTTGCAAAGTCAGAAAATTCATTAACCAATTTTTCTATTTGTTTTATTTGGTTATTAATAACTTTTAAATTATCTTTAAAATTTTCAGTTTCATTTTCATTTAATTGTTTAGAATATTTATTTTTTAATCTATCTATAGTTAATTGAATTGGTGTAAGTGGATTTTTAATTTCATGAGCAAGTTTCCTGGCTAAACTTCCCCAAGCCTCATGTCTTTCATTTATAATTAGCTTTTCTTGCTGGCTTTTAAGCCTATCTATCATTAAATTGAAATTTTTATTTAAGGTTTCTAAATCTTTATCTGTCTTCACTTCAGGAACTTTTGCATTAAAGTTTCCTTGTCCTATGGATGATGAAGCAAGAATTAAGTTATTAATAGACCTAAAAAACCTAGATGAAAATCTGATCGCGATAGATATGGAAACAAACAATAAAACACTAACAACTATAATATAAATAATAGCAAATGAGATTTTAATACCTGTGCTTTTTTCTTCTACAGTATAGTAAAAATTAATTGCCTCCTCAGACTCTGTTAAATACTTTGAAATATCTTTATCTAAATATTTTACGACATATAAAAATCTATCTTCAAAATTTTGTAATCTCATAATAGCTGCAGAGATATTCTCTGGAGCATTAATTATTTTTAAAGGTCTATCATCGTCTAATACTAAATTTAAAGCTCTATCAATGGGGGGAACATAAGGTTGATCGTCATTTAAACTTGTATATAAGATTTTTTTATTAATATCTATAATGTGAATCTCATCTACATTTCTAATAATTTTTTGTGTATCTAAAAATCTTTTATATTCATTTTGATTATCATTTAAAAATTTTTTACTTTTATTGGTATCAAAAGCTATCAAAACAATATCAGATTGAATTTTATTTCTAATTTCTTCAACATAATTCCTTGCTAATTCATAAGAGTTATTAACAACTGTGGTAACTTTTTTGTCAAAGTACTTCTCTAAAGCAAAAGAAAACAAAAAGAGTGAAAAAATTGAAATTAATACTGATGGAATTAAAGTGAATAAACCAAAGTATGTAATATATTTTTTATTGGATTTTAAACCATCTTTATCGATATCATTTTTAATTGCGCTCTTAATCTCAATAAAAATAAAAACAAAAAGTGCTCCTAATAGAAAAATGTTTAGAACTAATAAAATTTGTAAATTTTGATCTGATAATTCAATAAATCCTTTATCAATAAAAGTTAAAAAGGTTAAAAAACCTATCGATAATGTGATAATAAATAATATTATTAGATATATATTTTTTTTAATAAATTCGTACATTTGAATATAAAAACTACCATATAAATGAATAATTATTTTATAATACTAGCATCAGGACAAAGCAAAAGATTTAATTCAAAAAAACCAAAGCAATTTAATATTTATAAAAACAAGGCTCTTTTTAAACATTCTTTAGAAAAAGCAGTGAAATCAAAGCTGTTTAAAAAAATTATATTGGTCGTAAATAATAAAAAAAGTATTAAAGAAAAATTTCCCAAAAATGTATTAATTATAAAAGGTGGAAAAGAAAGGTCCGATTCTTCTTTAATAGCCTTAAAATATATAAAAAAATTTAAACCTAATAATGTTTTAATTCACGATGCTGCTAGACCAAATTTCACAATCAAGCTTTTAAAAACACTGCTTAAATCACTTAAAAACAATAAAGCAGTAATACCTTCCATAAATTCAAAAGACTCCATTAAATACAAAGTAAAAAAACAACTGTTTAACTTAAATCGGAATAATTCAATTCTAACTCAAACTCCTCAAGGATTTAAATTTAAAGATTTATACATTCTTTCAAGAAAACAAAAAAATAAAATTACTGATGAAGCAACATTATTTATTGAAAACAATCTAAAAATCAAATTTATTAAAGGAGAAAATTTAAATAATAAAATTACATTTAAAGAAGATATCGAAACTAATAAAACCTATTTTGGTATTGGTTTTGATATTCATAGATTAATAAAAGGCAAAAAACTTTTTTTAGGTGGAATAAAAATCCCTTATCACTCAGGACTTAAAGGGCATTCTGATGGAGATGTGATTATTCATTCAATAATAGACTCTCTCCTTGGAGCCATGAGAAAAAAAGATATTGGTACTTTTTTTCCAGATAATCAAAAAAAATATAAAAATATTAGATCACCCAAAATACTTAAACCAATTGTTGAAATATTAAATAATGATAACTTTTATATAAATAATTTAGATATTAACTTAATTTGCGAAAAACCAAAAGTTTCAAAGTATCGTGATAAAATAATAAAATCATTATCTAGTTTGTTAAATGTTGATAAAGAATTAATTAATCTAAAAGGTAAAACAGTAGAAAAACTTGGATTAATTGGAAAGGAAAAAGCGATAGCTTGTGAAGTTATTTGCTCAATTACACAATGAAAAAAATAAACGTTTTGTTGTCCACTTTCTTTGGTTATGGATATTTAACAAAAATTCCTGGAACTGTAACCTCTGCTGTAACAGCTGTTTTTATTTATATTGCTTATGAAATTCTAGGATACACAGATCTTAAGTTTTCACTTATTTTTTTTATACTTTTATTCTTTTACTCATTTTATGCAGTAAAAGATTCTGAGTCTGAATTTAAAAATAAAGATCCAAGACAAATCGTAATCGATGAAGTTTTAGGGCAATCTATGCCTTTAATTTTACTATTATATTTAAATCAAACTAATCAAATAAGTATTTCAATTGAAATTTATTATATTTTATCTTTTGTTTTTTTTAGATTTTTTGACATCCTAAAACCTTTTCCAGTAAGTTATTTTGATAAAAATCATAAGAACTATTTTGGGATAATTATGGACGATATAATGGCAGGTTTATATTCAATGATATTAATATATTTAATAAGTTTAAAATTCTAATGACTATTCAATTAGTTCATAAAAAATTAATTAAAAAAAAATTAACTATATCTGTTGCTGAGTCTTGTACAGGTGGGTTATTGGCTCATAATTTGACTAAATATGCTAATTCATCAAAATATTTTCAAATGGGTCTGACTACTTACTCAAATCAAGCTAAAATAAAGATATTAAAAGTTAATAAAAATATCATTAGTAAATATGGATCAGTAAGTCATGAGTGTTGTAAGGCAATGGTTCAAAATTTATCTAAAATTTCAAAGAGTAAAATCAATGTATCGATAACAGGGATTGCTGGACCAGGAGGTGGATCAAAAGAAAAACCAGTTGGCCTTGTTTATATTGGCATCAAAAAAGATAAAACTTTGCTTATTAAAGAAAATAAATTTAAATCAACAAACCGTAATTCGATACAAAAATCAACGGTTCGTACTGTAATTAAGATAATTAGTAAAATTATTTAATACTTTCAGCTCTTTTTTGAAACGCGTCTGCTATCTTTTCTAAACCAAATTGAAAAGATTTGGTCATTAAAATATTTAAAAACTTATTTTCAATTTCAAAATCAATATCAAACATAACCTCAGTTTTATAACCATCAGTATCATTTCCTACTTCAATAAATTTCCAATTATTCTCTAAATGATTTAATGGTCCACCTAAATTGACAACATGAATATGATCTTTTTTTTTATTTAATTTAACGTCACTTTTAAATGTATCCTTAAACAGTCCCTTACCTATTGTAAGATCTGCTATTATATTTATTGTATCGCCATTATCACTTCTCTCATAAACTTTTGAATTATCGCAGAAAGGAATAAATTCTGGGTATTTTTCAATATCTAAAACAAACTCAATAAGCTTATCTTTTCTGTTATCAATTAATCGCTTAACTGATGCTTTTGGCATTAATTATTTTTTAATCTATTTTGTTGAAGTTTCGCAAAATCTTCATCAGCATGATATGAGGATCTTGTTAAAGGGGATGATGACACTAACAAAAATCCTTTAGCTTTTGCTATTGTTCCTAAATCTTCAAATTCTTTTGGCGTGTAATATCGATCTAAAGGATAATGTTTAGTTGAAGGTTGTAAATATTGACCAATCGTTATGAAATCAACATCCGCAGCTCTTAAATCATCCATGACTTGTAAAATTTCGTCTCTTGTCTCTCCCAAGCCAACCATTATTCCTGATTTAGTAAAAATATTTTTATTAACTTTCTTTGTATTTTTCAAAAGTTCTAAAGATGCAAAGTATCTAGATCCTGGTCGAACTTTTAAATAAAGACTAGGGACAGTTTCAATATTATGATTAAAAACATCAGGTTTAGCAGCTAAAACTTTTTTATATGCATCTCCTTTTCTTAAAAAATCAGGTGTAAGAACTTCAATAGTTGTACTTGGGTTTGATTTTCTAGTTTGATTAATCACTTTAAAAAAATGTTCTGATCCACCATCATCTAAATCATCTCTATCCACTGAAGTAATCACAACATGCTTTAAATTTAATTTTTTTACTGCTTCTGCAATCTTAACAGGTTCAAGTTGATCCAATTTTCCTGGCACACCAGTTTTAACATCACAAAAAGCACAAGCTCTTGTACAGGTGTCTCCCATAATCATAAAAGTTGCATGTCGCTTACTCCAACATTCAGTTATATTTGGGCAGTTTGCTTCCTGACAAACGGTTACAAGATTATTATTGTTTACTATTGTTTTCGTTAAAAAGAATTCCTTACTATTTGTAAGTTTAGATCTAATCCATTCAGGTTTTTTTTTAATTGGATTAACCGGTTTGTTTTCTTTTTCTGGATGTCTACTTTTCATCTTTTTTAATTATATAAATAGTCTCATTTTTTTTACCAAACAAAAATCTTTCTCTAATTAAAGTCTCAATATAATCAAGATCTAAATTAGTGCTTAGAAGTGAATTTTTATGATCCATATCTTCTATTTTACTAGTTAGGGTTAATTCTTCTTTTTTCAAGTTAGACAAAAGTTCCTTTTTTTCTATGTACGAAAAAAGACCTCTTTCTCCAGATAATAAGTTAAATCCAAAATAGAAAATAAGAAAAACAGATATTAATAAAAAATAATTTCTTTTTATTAATCGAAGCATTAATTGATCTTATTCATCCTCGCTTTTTTTCCAAGTTCTTCTTCGATACGGATTAATTGATTATATTTTGCAACCCTTTCAGATCTAGCTAAAGATCCAGTTTTAATTTGATTTGAATTAGTGCCCACCGCTAAATCAGCAATAAAAGTATCCTCGCTATCACCTGATCGGTGTGATATAATTGTTTTATATCCAATGGTTTGAGCAAACTTAATTACATCTAACGTTTCTGAAACAGTACCAATTTGATTGAGCTTAATTAAGATAGAATTAGAGGAAATATTCAAGAAACCTTTCTTTAATCTTTCAAGATTTGTTACATACAAATCATCACCAACGATCTGAACTTTTTTTATTGATTTCATTAATTTATTCCATGACAACCAATCATTTTCAGCAAATGGATCCTCAATAGACTTGATTTTATATTTTTTAATAATTTTTTGATATTCTTTAATGGATTTATCAACTGAAATATAACTTTTTGAATGAATAGAGTATTTGTTTTTTTTATATAATTCATTAGCAGCCACATCTAGGCAAATAGAAACATCTTTACCATTAATAAATCCTGATTTTTTAATTGCGCTCACAATTAAATCTAAAGCTTGATTATTACTACTGATCATGGGTGCAAAACCACCTTCATCACCTACTGAAGTTGATAAACCTTTATCTTTAATTAATTTACTTAAGTTTTTAATGACAACAAAACAAATCCGCATCGCCTCAGAAAAACTTTTTGCTCGATCAGGTCTGATCATAAACTCTTGAATTCTAAGACCATTATTTGCATGCGCTCCACCATTAATGATGTTCATTAATGGATAAGGTAATTGAAAGTTGTTTTTTTGAGAAAAAGTTTTATACAAAGGCATTTTTTTTGCTTTTGCAGACAGTTTTTTAACAGCCATTGAAACAGCTAACATCGCATTAGCTCCTAAGTTAGTTTTTTGTCTTGTACCATCTAGGTTAATTAACAAAGCATCAATTCTTTCTTGGTTGTGAATACTTTGTCCTTTTAATTTTTTTGAAATCTTTGTGTTAACTAAGTTAACTGCACTTAAAACACTTTTTCCTAAATACCGTTTATTATTTTTATCTCTTTTTTCAAAAGCTTCAAAAGTTCCAGTAGAAGCACCTGAAGGACAAATAGCGATTGCACTATTATTTTTTATATAAACCTCAGCCTCTACTGTTGGATTTCCTCTACTGTCAAAAACTTGACGTGCTTTTACTTTTAAAATTTTGCTCACTATTTTTTAATTAGATTATCTATATCGTTTAATTGTTTTAATAGATTCTCTAATTTATTCAATGGTACCATGTTTGGTCCATCAGACGGAGCATTGTCAGGATCTTGATGCGTTTCAATAAATACACCAGCAACTCCAACCGCAACTGCAGCTCTTGCTAAATATTCAACAAATTCTCTTTGACCACCAGAGGATTCTCCCTGGCCACCTGGTTGTTGAACAGAGTGAGTTGCATCAAAAATTACTGGATAACCATTCTTTGCCATTATAGGTAATGATCTCATGTCAGAAACTAAAGTGTTATAACCAAAGCTTGCACCTCTTTCTGTGACTAGGATATTTTTATTTCCTGAGTCTGAAATTTTTTTAGTTACATTAACCATATCCCACGGTGCTAAAAACTGACCTTTTTTTACATTAATAATTTTATTTGTTTTAGCTGCAGCAATTAATAAGTCTGTTTGTCGACATAAAAAAGCTGGGATTTGTAAAACATCAACATGTTTTGAAACAATTTCACATTGTTCAGCATTATGAATGTCTGTTAAAATAGGGACATGCAATTCCTTTTTAATTTTATCAAATACGGGAAGTGATGCATCTAATCCTGCTCCCCTTTTACCTTTTAAACTTGTTCTGTTCGCTTTATCAAATGACGTTTTATAAATAAATCCAAAGCCAAATTTCGAAGTAATCTCCTTAATTTTTCCAGCCATATCGAGTGCATGTTGTTCTGTCTCCAGCTGACATGGACCTGCAATAATGCAAATCTTATTGTTGTTTGAAATTTCTATATTTTCACAATTTACTTTAATCGCACTCATCTATGATTTTTTGCTGCTTTGATAAAAGAAGAGAATAAAGGATGTGGGTTCAAAGGTCTAGATTTAAATTCAGGATGGAACTGAACTCCTATAAACCAAGGATGATTTTTAAGTTCTACTATCTCTGGAAGCTTATGATCTGGAGATAAACCTGAAAATATTAATCCTTTCTTCTCAAATTTTTCTTTATATGAAATATCCACTTCATATCTGTGCCTATGTCTCTCTTTGATTAATCTAGATTTATAAATATTTCTAATTTTAGATTTATCTCTTAAAATTGCATCATAAGAACCAAGTCTCATGGTGCCTCCTAAGTCTTTATCTGTTCCTTTAACTTTTCTTCCATTTTTTTCCCATTCATGCATCAAACCAATAATATGAACACCGCCTTTATCAAACTCAGAAGAAGTTGATTTTTTAATCTTTAATTGATTTCTAGCAAATTCAATTATTGCCATTTGCATTCCATAACAAATTCCAAGGAATGGAATTTTATTTATTCTTGCATACCTTATCGCTTCAATTTTACCCTCAGTTCCTCTTTTACCAAAACCCCCTGGAATTAGAATTCCTGAAACATTTTTAAGTTTATTTTTTATTTCTGAAACTTTTAATTTTTCAGAATCTATTCTAACCAAATTAACTTTAAGATTATTAGATATTCCTCCATGAGTAAGTGCTTCATCTAAAGATTTATAAGCATCTTTTAATTCAACATATTTACCAATAATTGCGATGTTAACATGTCTTTTAGTATTAAGAGTAATTTTAGTTATTTTTTTCCAAGGACTCAAATTTGCAGGTTTTTTTGATTTTAATTTAAAATAATTTAAAACTTGAATATCTAATTTTTGATTAAAAAAACTAATCGGTGCCTCATAAATAGTTTTAACATCAACAGTTTCAATTACATTTTTAATATCAACATTACAAAACAAAGATATTTTTTTTCTATGGTCTAAAGGAATTGGTCTTTCTGATCTACAAATAATAATATCAGGTTGAATACCAATGCTTCTTAATTCTTTAACTGAGTGTTGGGTTGGTTTTGTTTTTATTTCATCCGATGCTTTTAAATAAGGAACTAAAGTTAAATGAATAAATAATGCATTTTTTTTTCCAATATCATTGGAAAATTGTCTTATCGCTTCTACAAATGGTAAACTTTCTATATCACCTACTATTCCTCCTATTTCACAAATGACAAAATCTTCTTTATGTGTATCGTGTTTTATAAATTCTTTAATTCTATCTGTGATATGAGGAATAACTTGAACTGTCTTACCTAAATACTGACCTTTTCTTTCTTTTCTAAGAACATCGCTATAAATTTTTCCAGTTGTGATGTTATCGGTTTTCTTTGCTGTAACACCAGAAAATCTTTCGTAGTGACCTAAATCTAAATCTGTTTCAGCACCATCGTCTGTTACAAAAACTTCGCCATGTTGAAACGGACTCATTGTTCCTGGATCGACATTTAGATATGGGTCTAATTTTCTTAAACGAACTTTGTAACCTCTTGATTGTAATAAATAAGCAAGTGATGCAGAAGAGAGACCTTTACCAAGGGAGGAAACCACGCCGCCAGTGACAAATATATATCGCGCCATGGAAGTATCTTATAGCGAATAAAAAATGAATTGAAAAGGATTAATTAATTATTTTCTGGAATTGAAGGCGTGTCTTCAGTTTTTTCCTCAACTGTATCCAATACCGACCCCGTAGGAGTAAGTTCTGCTCTAGAAATTATGGTTAGAGCCAGACTACAAATAATAAAAAGTGTTGCTACTATTGCAGTGGCTTTTGTCATGAAACTACCCGCTGATCTAGATAACATAAAATTTTCTTGGGAAACTCCAATACCAAGAGCACCTCCTTCTGATTTTTGCAATAAAACCAAAAGAACTAAAATAACTGCAAGTATGATGTTGATTACTAATAATAAAGTTTCCATGTGGGTCTAATTAATGGTTTTTTGAATTATATCAATAAATTTTTTTGGAATTTGTGATGCGCCTCCTATCAAAAAACCATCAATGTTGGGAATTTTTTTTAATATACTTGCGTTATTAGTGTTTACAGATCCACCGTATAAAATTTTTGTATATTCTTTTACAAATCTACTTTTAATAAATGAAATAGTTTTGTTTAAATCAGCTTCTTTTAGAATTACACCTGTGCCAATAGACCATACAGGTTCATAGGCTATAATAATTTTGGATTTATTCTTTATCGATTTTAATCCTTTTTCAATTTGTCTTTTTAAAATTTGATTAGTTTTTTTTTGTCTTCTTTCTTTCAAGGTTTCACCAATACAAAATATAATTTTGAGACCTGATTTAATTGCACTTTTTATTTTTAAATTAATTAAATCATCTGTCTCACCTAGTTGTCTATTTTCTGAGTGTCCTAAAATAACATACTTTGCTCCAACATTTTTAAGCATGGTAGAATTTACTTGACCAGTATACGCACCGTAGACATAGCTGTGATGACAGTTTTGAGCACCAACCTCTATTTTTGTTTGTTTGAGTCTTCTCGATAATGGACGAATTAATGTATTTGGTGGGCAATAAATTATTTTAAATTTATTTTTTTTATTATTTCTCGAAAACTTTATTACTTTATCAAGTGAATTTAGAGTTCTTAAATCACCAAACATTTTCCAATTAGCTACAAAATACATATATTTGTTTGTCATAATTGACTTTTTAATCTATAGATTTGTTTTTTACAGATCAATAAATTTATAAGGCAATGATTGAAAAACTAAAAGAATTAGGATGGAAAAAAACTGGAGGATTTTTAGTGATGGCTTTTGTTGCTTTCGCTTTCATCTTTGGTGGTTTTGGTGGTGGATTTAGTACAAATAATCAAAACAATATTGCTAAAATAAATAAAACAAATGTAACAACTCAGGATTTTATTGACTATATTAATCAAAGTGGAATTTCTCAAGAAGCTATTCGAGATAATTTAGATAACAATATAATTGAAGAATTATTGTCAGGGCTAATTTCAACTACATTGATTGATTTAGAAATAAAAGACTTTGATCTTTCAATTAACGAAAAAACTATACTTAAAAACATTAAAGAAAATAAAAATTTCCATGATGAAAATGGTATTTTTCAAAGAATTAAATATGAAAAATTTTTACTCTCCAACAACCTGTCTGCTCCAATATTTGAATTGCAGTTAAAAAATAGAGAATTACAGAAACACTTATTTGATTTGATTGGTGCTGGAACAATAACACCAAATTTTTTGATAGAAAAAAAGTTTGAAGAAAATATTAAATCTTTGGATATCGAGTACTTTGATATGGAAAATCTGTATAAAACAAAAGATGATTATACAGAAAATGAAATTGAAGCATTTATTGATGAAAATAAAGATCAATTAAAAAGAGAATATATTGATTTTAGATATGCAATTTTAAATCCAAAAAATCTAATTGGAATTGAAGAGTTTAATCAAGAATTTTTTGACAAAATTGATTCTATTGAAGACAAAATTTCTCAAGAACTTACATTTGAAACTATATTAGAAGATATAAATGTTGATATCATTGAAGTAAACGAGTTTGCACCTAACTCTAATAAACAGATTAATGAAGATCTAATTTATTCTAAGAAAGCATCTAAAATAGACTTAATAGAGAGTAGTGATAACTTTTTACTTTATAATATTGATAATTTATATGATCGAGCTCCAGATTTAAATGACGAAATCATCAAAGGAGAAATAATTGAGTTAATATATCAAAAAGGCAAATTTGATTATAATAGAGAAATAATAGAAGAAATTCAAAATAAGAAATTAGATAATTTAAAATTTGAAGAATTAGCAAGATCAAATAAGGAATATTCTTCTATTAATTCTATAGAAGATGATAAGCTATTTAATATTAATTCAGTAAAAATGCTTTATGCACTACCTGTAAACTCTTTTGCTCTAGTAAATAAACAAGATAAAATTTATTTAGTAAAAATTACTGGAACAAATAAAAATTCATTTAATGAAACTGATGAAAAATATATCAAATTTGCAAATGCACAAAATACAAATAACAGAAAAAGTATCCTACAATCGTATGATCAATTGCTAAATACTAAATATCAAGTTCAATTAAATCAAAAAACTATTGATCGACTTAAAAATTATTTCAAATGATAATTAATCGAAACTTCAAAGATTTTAAGTTTCGACACAGAAGCAAAAAAAATCAAATCATCTTTACTAAAAAGAAAGTAAAAAATGATGAGGAAGTATTAAACTTAATAGATAATTTTCTAGATGAAAAAAATAGTTTTATTTTTGAATCTGTAGAAAAAGGAAAAATTAAAGGTAGATATACAATATTCGGTAAAAATCCTGATAAAATTTGGGAATTTAATAATAATAATTCGTATTTAATTCAAAAAAATAAAAAGAGAAAATTAAATGATAAACCAGATAAATTAATTGAAAAAATCATTGAAAATTTCAAGTTTGAAACTCCTAAGAATTTACCTAACCTTTGTTCATTAATTTCTGGGTATTTTTCTTATGATTCAATCAGATACATAGAAAATATTCCAAATAATTGTAAAAATGATCTGAATTTACCAGATGTAAGACTTCTTCGTCCAAGAACTTTAATTATTCATGACAATTTAAAAAAAGAAATATTTTACATATCTAACATTTTTAAAGATGAAAAAATTAAAAACTATAAAAATAAATATGAAGAAGTTAAATCAGATTTGTTTAAATTACTCATTCAGTCATCAATTAAAAATATTGATAAAAAAATAATTCAAAAATCAAAAAATGTAAGAGTGAAATCTAACACTTCAAAAAATAAATTTTTATCTATGGTCAATAAGGCAAAAAAATATATTAAATTAGGAGATATTTTTCAGGTCGTTTTAAGCCAAAGATTTGAGGCAAAATTAACAAAAAAACCATTAGATATTTATAAAAAACTTAGAGTAACTAATCCTTCTCCTTTTATGTTTTTCTTCAATTTTGAGGATTTTCAAATAATTGGTGCAAGTCCTGAAATACTTGTCAGGCTTAGGGATAATAAAATTACTATAAGACCAATTGCAGGAACTAGACCAAGGGGTAAAACTAAAAAAGAAGATTTTTTTTATGAAAGAGATCTACTTAAAGATAAAAAAGAACTTTCAGAGCATTTGATGTTACTTGATTTAGGTAGAAATGATACTGGTAAAGTCTCAAAGATTAACTCGGTAAAAGTTACAGAAAGCTTCATTATTGAAAGATATTCTCATGTTATGCACATAGTTTCAAATGTAGTTGGAGAATATAATAAAAAATTTTCAAAATTTAAATCGCTTTTAGCTGGTTTTCCAGCAGGTACTGTTTCTGGAGCTCCAAAAATTAGAGCTATGGAAATTATAGATGAATTAGAAACAACAAAAAGAAAAGTTTATGCAGGTGGAATTGGGTATTTCGCTGCGAATGGAGAATTTGATACATGCATAGCCTTAAGAACTGCAGTAGCTAAAAATAAAAAATTTTATGTGCAAGCAGGTGCAGGTATAGTTGCAGATAGCAAACCTAAAAATGAATATGAGGAAACAGTTAATAAAGCGAAAGCTTTAATTAATGCTTTAAGATAATGAAAGTATTGTTAATAGATAATTATGATAGTTTTACTTTTAATTTGTATCACTATATCTCCTCATTAAATGTAAAAGTTGATGTAGTTAGAAATGATAAAATTAATTCTAAAGAAATCATTAAAAAAAAATATGATAAAATTGTTATTTCACCAGGTCCAGGGAACCCAAATCAATCTGGTAATTGTATTAAAATATTGAAATCATTATACAAAGAATTACCTTTTTTAGGAGTATGTTTGGGTCATCAGATAATTGGACAAGTTTTTGGATCAAAAATTGTCCAAGCAAGAAAGTTAATGCACGGCAAAACAAGCAAAATCAAATCTAAAAAAATAGGTATTTTAAAAAACATCCCAAATACATTTGAAGCTACTAGATACCATAGTTTGGTAATTGATAAAAAAACGTTATCAAAAGAGCTAGATATTACAGCAGAGACAGAAGATGGGATAATTATGGGTGTTCAGCATAAAAAATTTAATATTCATGGTGTGCAATTCCATCCTGAAAGTATTAAAACTAAGTTTGGAATGAAAATTCTTAAAAACTTTATTAATAATTAAATTTATGGATCAAATTTTAGAAAAACTTAAAAATAAACAAGATTTAACTTTTGAAGAAAGTAAAACAGCTTTTGAAATATTAATGACTGGGAAAGCCAGTGATGATGAAATTTTTAACTTTTTAACTTTACTATCTGAAAAGGGCGAAGTTTCAGATGAAATAGCAGGTGGAGTTTTTGTTCTTAGAGAAAAGTCAAAAAGAGTAAATGTAATTGATTGTATTGATACTTGTGGTACTGGCGGTGATGGCATGAATACCCTTAACATTTCAACTGCTTCTGCCCTACTTTTAGCTAGTATGGGTACAAAAGTAGCTAAACATGGCAATAAAGCTGTTTCTTCAAAATGTGGATCCGGTGATGTTTTAGAAGCTCTTAAAATTAAAATTGATTTAGAACCTGGAGATATTGAAAAAGAAATTAATACCAATAATTTTGGTTTTATGTTTGCTCCAAATTATCATAGTGCAATGAGATTTGTTGGACCCGTGAGAAAGAAAATTGGAAAAAGAACTATTTTTAATATGATTGGTCCATTAAGTAATCCAGCTCTTGTAGAGAGACAAGTTGTAGGTGTTTTTGACAAAAAATTATTAAAAATTTTTGCAGAAGGTCTTAAAAATTTAAATTTAAAATTTGCCTGGATAGTAAATAGCGAGGATGGATTAGATGAAATATCTCCATATGCAATCACTAATGTTATTCAATTAAAAAATGGTCAAATATCTGAAATTAAAATAGATCCAAATGCTTTAGGAGTTAATGCAGATAATTTTAAAAATTTAGTGGGTGATGATGCAAAATTTAATGCTAATAAGATGATTGAAATATTTAAAGGTGAAGATAATGATTTTTCAAAAGCGGTTTGTTTAAATGCTGCAGCAGGTTTAATTGTTGGAGAAAAATTCTCTGAATTTTCTGAAGCTTATAATCATTCAAGAGAATTTATCCTTTCTGGAAAAACTTTTTCACATTTAGAAAAAATTCAAAATGTCTGAAAATATACTTGAAAAAATAATTAATAAAAAAAAAGCTGAATTGGCAATACATAAAGCAAATATGCCAGTAGAAAGTTTTCTAAAAGTAATTGATGATAATAATAATAAAAATTTATATTTTAATTTTAAAGAAAAAATAGAAAAAAATATTGAAAATGAGAAAATATCAATTATTGCAGAAATTAAAAAAGCTAGTCCATCAGCGGGTATTATAATTGAAAATTATGAGCCTGTAAAAATAGCAAAAATTTATGAAAATAATAAAGCTACTTGTCTATCTGTGTTAACCGAACAAAATTATTTTAGAGGAGAAGCTTATGATATAGCTAAGATAAAATTAGCTAACATAAATCTACCAATTTTATGTAAAGATTTCTTTATAGATAAATGGCAAATACCTTTTGCAAAATCTCATGGTGCAGATGCTATTTTAATTATTTTGGCTGGGGTTTCAGATGATCTTGCTTCTGAATTATATGATGAAGCTATGAAATATAATATGTCGGTTATTGTAGAAGTTCATACAGTAGAAGAAGCAAAAAAAGCTTTAAATTTTAAAAATGCATTAATAGGAATAAACAATAGAAATCTGAAAACACTTAAAACTGATATAAATACAACTTATGATATTTATGATGTTGTAAAAAGTCACAAAGGCCCTTTAATATCTGAAAGTGGGATCAAAAATAAAGAAGAGTTAATAGATCTAAATAACAAAACATCAATTAACACTTTTTTGATTGGTGAATCACTTTTGAAAAACTTAGATAAAAATTCTATTTTTTCAGTTTTATAGTCAAATAAAGCCCTATTTTACTAGTTTTTTTTAGTATTGTTAATTTAGAGGAACTTTTATAGAACATTGTTTGTACGATATTTGTTCTTATGCTAACAAAAAAACAAAAAAACTTGCTTCTATTTATCAACAAGAAGTTGAGAAACTCAGGTGTATCTCCTTCTTATGAGGAGATGAAACAATCTCTTAATTTAAAATCTAAATCAGGGATTCATCGACTAATTAGTGCTCTAGAAGAAAGAGGTTTTATAAAAAGGCTAGCTCACAAAGCAAGAGCTTTAGAGGTAATTAAATTACCAGAAACAGCTTCTGCAAATGATATTTATAATAGCTTTTCACCAAGTGTAATTAAAGGTGGTTTAGATGAAGAACAAACTAATTCTGATGAAGTAGAAGTACCAGTACTTGGAAAAATTGCAGCAGGAACACCTGTTGAAGCAATACAAAATGAGGTTTCTAGAATTCCACTACCAAATAATTTAGAAAAAAATGGTGATTACTTTGGTTTAAAAGTCCAAGGTGACTCTATGATAGATGCAGGTATACATGAAGGTGATACTGTAATCATAAAAAGAACTGATACTGCCGATAATGGCAAAATTGTCGTTGCTTTAATAGATGAGCATGAAGCAATGTTAAAAAGAATTCGAAAAAAAGGTAAAGTTGTAGCGCTAGAAAGTGCTAATAGAAATTACGAAACTAAGATTTTTGGACCTGATAGAGTAAAAGTCCAAGGGGTTTTAGTATCTTTATATAGAAACTTCTAAAAAAATAGTCTAAACAACACTGATGTCTAAAGTAGCAACACGTTTTGCTCCATCTCCTACTGGAGCTCTTCATATTGGAGGGGTTAGAACTGCCTTATTTAATTGGTTATTCTCTAAAAATCAAAAAGGAACTTTTCATCTAAGAATAGAAGATACTGATAAAGAAAGATCTAAAGAAGAACACAAAGTTCAAATTGTAAAATCATTAAAATGGATAGGAATTGAACATGATGGTGAGGAATATATTCAATCTACAAAAATAGAAGATCATATTAAAGTTGCAAACGAGTTATTAAAAAATGGTAATGCATATAAATGTTATTGCTCTGCTGAAGAGATAGAGGAGCAAAAAAAAAGAGCTAGGCAAAAAAAGATGCCTTACATTTATAATAGAAAATGGAGAGATGTTGATGAAAAAGATGCTCCTAAAGATATTAAACCTGTAATTAGATTTAAAAGTAAAATAGAAGGAAATTCTAAACTTAAAGATTTAGTTCAAGGAGATGTTGTAATTGAAAATAATACAATAGAAGACTTTATAATTTTAAGAAATGATGGAACACCAACTTACAACTTATCTGCAACTGTTGACGATCATCAAATGGGAATGACTCACATAATAAGAGGAGATGATCATAAAATAAATACTTTTAAACAAATACAAATATATCAAGCAATGGGTTGGGTTGTTCCAGAATTTGCACATATTCCATTAATTCATACTATTGAAGGTAAAAAGCTTTCCAAAAGAGATAATGCCTCGACTTTGGATGATTACTCAAAAATAGGCATCATGCCTGATGCATTAAGAAATTATTTACTCAGACTAGGATGGTCATATCAAGATAAAGAAATATTTAATCTAGAAGAGAGCATTGAACACTTTAATTTAGAAGGTATTGGTAAATCACCATCAAAACTAGATATGAACAGAATATTATCAATGAATGAACACTATATAAAAACAATTGATGAGAACGATCTTTATCAATGTCTAGAGGAATATTGCAGAGTCTATAAAGAAAAAATTCAAGATGATAAAGAAACAAAAGTTAAATCCTCATTATCATTTTTAAAAAATAAGGCTAAAACTTTAGAAGACATTTATAATAATTCAAAATTTATCATCAATGATGAAGTTAACTTTAATAAAGATGATATTAAATTAATAGATGATAAAGCTAAAAAAATTATTGCAGAATTTATTAAAGAATTATCGTCTATATCAAATATAAATAAGGAAAATTTAGAGCCTGTAGTAAATAATTTAATAAAAAATAATGATACAAATTTTAAAGGAGTCGGTCAGCCTGTACGGATTGGTTTAACAGGATCAAAGTTTGGTCCTGGATTATATGATATAGTTATGGCTCTTGGTAAAGAAGAAGTTTTAAGAAGACTAGCTAAGATAATTTCTTAAAACTAGACAAGCCTCTTCAGAAGAAGAAGTTTTAGATCTAATTCCTTCTAATGTTTTAGAACAATCAGATAGTTGTTTTTTAATAAGCTCAGGGTTTTTTAAAAGATAAATTACAGATTTGTAGATTTCATCAGCATTACATTCATTTTGCAACAATTCTGGAATAACTTCTCGATTATTGATTATATTAATTATGTTTGCAAATTTAACATTAACTAATATTTTAAATATCATAAAATTTATAAAGCTTAGTTTATAAATAATAATAGATGGTATATTTGAGCTAGAAATTTGCAATGAAACTGTCCCAGATTTAGATACAGCAAAAACAGAATTATTTAAAATTTTAGATTTAATACTTTCATTTGAAACTACATCTATATTCTCAATATTAGATTTTTTAATTTCTGACAAAATCAAATTTTTGTTATCATCAGTAGCATGAAAATAAAAATAAAAATCATTATGTCTTTTGTTCATTAGTCTTATAAAATCAATTAAAATATTCAATAATGTATCTGTTTCTGATTTTCTGCTTCCAGGAAAAACTGATATAATTTTTTTATTTTGAGGAATTAAATTTTCAATAATTTTTTTATTATCCTCATTATTTTCAATCAATGGATGTCCAACAAAAGTATTGTTTATGTTTTCTTCATCGAAATATTTTTTTTCAAAATCAAATAATAAAAGAATATGATCAATAAATTTTTTAATTTTTTTTACTCTATTTTTTCTCCATATCCAGACTTGAGGAGCCACATAGTGAATTGTTTTGATATTAGTATTAATTTTTTTAACTCTCTCAGCAACTCTCATAGTAAAATCAGGGCTATCAACAGAAAACAATATATCAGGGTTAAATTTTATTATTTCTTTAACAGTAAGGTTAATTTTATTTCTAATTTTAAATATGTTGAACAAAATACTCGTAAAACCTAGATAGGTTATTTCATTTAAATTAAAAATAGAATCTATTCCTAATTTTTTTAAATGATTTCCACCAACAGATAAATATTCAATATCAGGATTTTGAGATTTCAACTTAGAAATAACTGTTGAAGCTAATTTATCTCCAGAAGGCTCGCCTGTAAGTATAAATATTTTTTTCATATAATATTAATAAATATCTTGTTTTTATTAGCAAATTTAATGCATTCAGCTTTATCTAGAAAAATATTCTTTTTAGATTGTAAAACGACACCTCGTAATCCATATTTTTTAATATCTTTAAAAGTTTGTAAACCAATTGTTGGAAGGTCCATTCTCAAATCTTGTTTTTTTTTTGGTAATTTAATTAAAATACCTTCTGATTTTTTCTTTAACGTTGATAACATTTTTTTTGTGCCATCTTTTCCTTCTTTAGCTAAAATTTTATCTCCTTTAACGACTAAAGCTTGGATGTGGTCTAAACTTTTAGTTTTATTAAAAAAAAATTTCCCTTTTTTTATTGATATTAAATCTTGTTTATTCGGCTTTAGTTTGGTGTAACAACCTTTCTTTAAAGATAGTTCTGGATTAAAAAATATAGAGCTAATGACATTTATTCCTTCATTATTTAAAATTTTAATAATTGATTTAATTATAGCTGCATCACCTATTTTGGCTGCTCTAATTACACTTGGCATATAATAAATTCCTTTTAAATCTAATCTTAATGAAGAAAATTTTGGTTTTGAAATTTTACCTGCAAACAAAACTTTCTTACATTTTTTTTGTTTAATTAAATCAATAATTGATCCAAATTTTCCAATACTAATTCTAAAAGAATTTTTATCTTTTTGAAATTTATTTTTTTTTGAAAAATCAATTATAAAATATTTTTTATTTAATTTTTTAATTTTACAAAGAACTATTTCTGAAAAATCAGTATCACCTAAAAACAAACCTATCATTTTATTTTGAATACGGAGTACAAATTGGTCTTTTCTTATCCATTTCTATAAATTCAATAACCTCTGCAACTAATTCATTATTCTTAAATTCATTTGATAAATTACTTAAATTTTCTGTTAAATTTTCATTCTTAAAAATTTTTTTATAAGCATCACTTAAAGTCATTATCTCTTTATTTGGAATATTTTTTCTTCTTAGACCTATTAAATTCAATCCTTGTAAAACACTTCTATTTCCATGTGCAATACCATAAGGAATTATATCTCTAACTACACCACACATCCCACCAATCATTGCTGATTTGCCTACTCTTGTAAATTGTTGAACAGCTGAATTGCCTCCAATAATTGCATTATCACCTATATGTGCATGACCTCCTAAAGGTACATTGTTTGCTAAAATAACATTATTACCAACAAAGCAATCATGTGCGATGTGAGCAGAAACCATAAATAAACAATTGTTATTAACTTTTGTTAATCCACCACCTCCTTTTGTTCCTGGGTTAATTGTAACATATTCTCTAATTTTATTATTATCTCCAATCTCTAATCTTGTTTCTTCACCATTAAATTTCAAATCCTGAGGATCATTACCAATCGAAGCAAATGGATAAATAATATTGTTTTTTCCAATTTTTGTTTGTCCTGTTATATTAACGTGTGATTGAATAACTGTACCCTGTCCAATTTCTACATTAGGACCAATAACTGTGTAGGGGCCAATTTTAACATTTTCTGCAATTTTAGCTTCTGAATCAATAATTGCTGTTTTATGAATCATTTGTTGTCTCTTAAAAATTCTTTAATTTTTTTTGCAGGGTATCCCATTACTTTTGTATTATCAGGAATACTTTTTATAACTCCAGAACCACCTCCTATTTCAACATTATTTCCAATTTTAAGATGTCCTGAAATCCCAGCTTGTCCACCAATTTTTACATTGTTTCCAATAACAGAACTGCCAGCTATACCAACTTGTCCAGCTATGATTGAATTTTCACCGATTTTAACATTGTGAGCAATATGAATCTGATTATCCAAATAAGTATTTTTTCCAATTACAGTATTTGACATAGAGCCTCTATCTATAGTTGATCCACACCCAATCTCACAATTATCTTCAATTATAACAATACCTATATGTGGATATCTTAAATTTTGATTCTTCACTGGAAAAAATCCAAATCCATGTTTGCCTATAACACATCCATCTAAAATTCTTACGTTGTCTTTGATAATTGTGTTTCTAATAATTGTATTTGATCCAATTGAAGAATTATTTCCAATATTTACATTTTTTTCAATTATAGAATTATGACCAATGACACAACCTGATCCGAAAGATACATTTTTGCCAACTAAAACATTCTTGCCAAATTTAACTTTATCTTTATGTTTCGTTTCTGATATAGAAACTGTAGTTTCGTCAAAATTATCATTAATGGAATCTGGATAAAACTTCGATGTCAAATTAGATACAGAAATTAAAACATTTTCAACAATTAATGAATTACAATGTTTGGGTAGATCATTTTTTAAAGACTCTGTAGTTATACAGAATGATGCTTTTGTGCTCTTGGCGATATCTTTGTATTTTTTAGAATGAAAAAAAGTAATATCAGAATTATTTGCTGAAAATAAATCTTTTATATCTGTAATATTTTGATCAGATTTTAATTTATCAGTTTTTATATTTAAATAATTTATAATCTCAGAAACCGATAATGGTCCGTGATTTTTAAAGAAAGGATGAGACATAAATACTTTTAACAAAGCATTTAAAAATTAGTTATCAAGAATTATTGCTATTTATTTCTTATCTACGATAGTTGCTGACCAAATTGCATCAGCCATTTTTTTATTATCTACAAAAGCCTCACCTTTATACTTCCATACTCTTCCATGAGATCTTATTGCCTCTATTTTTAAAATAAGTTTACATTCAGGTATTACCGGATTTCTAAAGCGTGCTTTTTCTACACCCATTAAAAATACTAATTTATCTTCATAAGTTGCTTTATCTAAACCATCTGCTGTAAGAGCAGCTGCAGCTTGACCAAAAGACTCCACTATTAGAACACCTGGCATTACAGGTTGGCCAGGGAAATGACCCTGAACAAAGAAGCTATCTTTTTTTACATTTACTAAAGCTGTGGCTGAATGTAATTTTTTTATGTCGTAAAGTTCATCTATCAACAACATTGGCTCTCTATGTGGCAATAGGTTAATAATGTCTTTTTTAGTTAATTTTTTCACAATTATTTTTTAATATTTTTGTTAATTTCATCAATGACGTTCTTTGTTATATCAGAACCTATATTACCAATATATACATT
>CACNFL010000015.1 GCA_902619745.1 uncultured Pelagibacteraceae bacterium | reverse complement strand
TATTTGAAAACTTAATAATAGACTCAGATGAAGAAAGGGAAAGTTTAAGAGAAAAAATTGATACAATAATGAAAAAATATAATTTTTCAATTGATCTTGATATTCCTGTTCTAAATCTATCAGCAGGTCAAAAACAGAAAGTGGAAATAATAAGATGCCTAATAAGGAGTCCAAAAGTTTTAATTATGGATGAACCAACATCTGTATTAACAGAACAAGAAACGAGTGAATTATTCTTATCTTTGAAAAAATTTTCAGAAGAAGGAATTTTAATTATTTATATTACACACAAACTAAAGGAAGTTATGCAGCTTTGTGATGAAGTTGCTGTAATGAGAAGAGGAAAGTTAGTTTCTGTAAGTGAAATAAAGAACGAAAATATTGAGTCACTTGCTAACAAAATGGTGGGTCAGAACCTAAAAACAATTAAGAAAAAAAAAGCAAAAACTTCATCGGATCAGTTAATTAAAATAACTAATCTTAATTTTACAAGTGAAGATCCTTTTGAAACAAATTTAATGGATATTAATTTATCTGTTAATCGAGGGGAGTGTTTAGGAATTGCTGGTATATCAGGGAACGGACAAAGTGAATTATTTCAAGTATTAAGTGGTGAAATTATTTCGGAAAAGAATTCTATAGAATTTAATAAAAATTATATAGGAGATTTAAATCCTCAAGAAAGAAGAGAATATTTGATGGCCTTTTCTCCAGAGGATAGGCTTGAGCAGGCTGCAATTCCACAAATGAAAATTTTTGAAAATGTAGCTCTAAACAATTTTAAATCATCAAATTTTTTTAATAATGGATTAATAAACGAAAACAAAATTAAAGAGCATTCCAAAAAAATAATTTCAGATTTTAATGTTAATACGGACAACATTGAATTAAAAAGCCAATTTTTGTCCGGAGGTAATCTTCAAAAATTAATTATTGGAAGAGAATTAATTACTTCTCCAGATTTATTAATTTGTTTTAATCCAACTTGGGGTCTAGATGTTGGAGCAATAAATTATATCCACGAAACATTGATTAAAATCAATGAACAAAATAAATCAATTATATTAATATCTACAGACACTGATGAGTTATTAAAATTAAGTGATAAAATTTCAGTAATTCATAAAGGAAAATTGTCAAAAATTATGAATGCTGAAGAAGTTACCTCTGAAAAACTTGGGATACTAATGGGAGGAGCAAATTGATTAAAATTGTAAAACGAGATCAACCATCAAGAGCTATTTTTTTCTTTACACCTGTGTTAGCTATTTTTCTAACATTAGTAGCGGGAGGTTTGATTTTTTTTATTTTAGGTTTTAAACCATTTGAAGCTCTTAAATTTTTTTTCATAGTTCCAATTGCAGATAAATATGGTTTCAGTGAATTACTATTAAAAGCTACACCTCTTTGTTTAATTGCAATCGGTTTATCTTTTTGTTTTAAAAGTAATAACTGGAATATTGGAGCCGAAGGGCAATTAACTTTCGGGGCGATAGTTTCAGGAGGAGTTGCATTATTGTTTTATGAACAAGAAGGTTTTTATATTCTTCCAATAGTGATTTTAGCTGGTGCAATCGGTGGTATGCTGTATGCGTCAATACCCGCAATCTTAAAAACTTACTTTAATACAAATGAAATATTAGTAAGTCTTATGTTGGTATATGTTTCAAAATTAATTTTGGACTATCTTGTTGTTGGTCCTTGGAGCAATCCAGAGGGATTTAATTTTCCTGAAACCAGACAGTTCAGTGACTCTGCTAAACTTCCGTTATTATTTGAAGGACTAAGAATTCACGCAGGAATATTTTTAGCTTTAGCTGCAGTGGTTATCAGTTGGTTTGTTTTTTATAAAACGTATTTAGGGTTCCAAATGAAAGTTTCAGGTTTTAGTTTAAAGACAGCAAAATATGCCGGATACAAAGGTAAAAAAATGATCATCCTCGTTTTTCTAATAAGTGGTGCTTGCGCAGGTTTAGCTGGTGTTGGAGAAATAACTGGACCTATTGGACAGCTTCATAGAGAAATTTCTCCAGATTATGGTTTTACTGCTATAATTGTAGCGTTTTTGGGTCGTTTACATCCTGTTGGTATCATCTTTGCATCTCTAGTTGTTGCAATAACTTATCTGGGTGCTGAGACAGCTCAAATATTTATGCAAATACCTAAATATACTGGTCAGGTTTTTCAAGGAATGATTTTATTTTTTCTTCTTGCATCAGATTATTTACTTTTTTTCAAAATTAAATTTATAGGTTCAAAAAAATGATCATCGATATAAATTTTATTGGACTGATAATTGCATCAATCATGGCCTCTGCTGTTCCTTTAATCCTAGCGTCCTGTGGTGAGCTGATTACAGAAAGGTCTGGAGTTTTAAACCTTGGTGTTGAAGGAATGATGATCATTGGTGCTATTTCAGGTTTCGCATTAATGACTGTTACAGGAAGTTTAATTATTGCAATTTTTGGAGCAATGTTAGCTGGAGTTTTAATTTCAACTATTTTTGCGTTCCTGACTCAAACATTGATCACAAATCATGTTGCTACTGGTTTGGCGCTTACCATATTTGGAATTGGTATTTCTGCGATGATAGGAAAAAATTTTGTAGGTATTCCTGGAAAAGAGTTTCCTGTTTTATTTGAAGGTTTAAAAGACACAATACCACTTTTAGGTCCAATATTATTTGGGCATTCAATTGTTTTTTATTTTGCTTTTGCCCTTCCCTTCATAACTAGCTATTTTTTAAAAAAAACGAAAATTGGATTAATTGTGAGAGCCGTAGGAGACTCACCTGAGTCTGCATCTAATCAAGGAATAAATGTTAGGCTAGTTCGTTACGCCTGTATACTTTATGGAGGCGCAATGAGTGGACTTGCTGGTGCATATTTATCCATGATTTATACTCCTCAGTGGATTGAAAATATGACAGGTGGAAGAGGTTGGATCGCATTGGCTCTGGTGGTTTTCTCAACGTGGAACCCAATTAAAATTTTGATTGGTGCTATGATTTTTGGTGGCTTAACAATTATTCAGTTTCATATGCAAGCAATTGGAGTAAGAATTCCTGTACAATTTTTAACAGCTCTACCTTACATAGTTACAATAATAGTTTTAGTTGTAATTTCTCGTGATAGTAGAAAAATAAGACTAAGTACTCCTAGTTCATTGGGGAAATCTTTTCATAAAGACAATTAATTTAAAAATAATCATTTTTTTTTAGATAATTTAATCTAAATTTAATTTTATTAAAAAATCAAAAGGGGAAATAAATTTATGCATAAATTTTTAATTCGTTCTTTCGTCTCTTCTTTAGTTTTAATATTTACATTAACTGTAGCTGCAGTTGCAAAAGATGTTAAAGCAGCATTTGTTTATATTGGTCCAACTGGTGACCATGGATGGACATATCAGCATGATGTAGGTAGAAAAGCTGTTGAAGCTGCCGGATTTAAAACAACTTACGTAGAAGGTGTTCCAGAAAGTGCCGATGCTGAGAGGGTTCTTAGACAATTAGCTAACTCTGGTCATGACGTTATCTTTACAACTAGTTTTGGATATATGAATCCAACTAACAAAGTTGCAAAAGAGTTTCCAAATGTAAAATTTGAACATGCTACTGGATACAAAAGAGAACATCCAAATGTTTCAACATACGCAGCTAGATTCTACGAAGGTAGAACTATCTTAGGAACAATTGCTGGAACTATGACAAAATCAAATGTTATTGGTTATGTTGCATCTTTTCCAATTCCTGAAGTTATCAGAGGTATCAATTCATTTACTTTGGCAGCTCAAAAAGTTAACCCAAATATTAAAACTAAAATTGTTTGGGCTTTCACTTGGTACGATCCAGGTAAAGAAGCAGAAGCAGCAAAAGCTTTAATTGATCAAGGTGCTGATGTAATTGCTCAACATACAGATAGTACTGCTATTGTTCAAATTGCTGAAAAAGCTGGAGTATATGCTTTTGGACAAGCAAGTGATATGGACAAGTTTGCTCCTAAAGCTGTATTGACTTCAGTTGAAAACAATTGGGGCCCATATTACGTAGACAGAGTTAAAGCTGTTGCGAACGGTACATGGAGCCAAAAAGATACTTGGCATGGTATTGGAGACGGCATGGTGGTGATATCAGATTTAGACTCACAAATGCCAGCTGACCTAAGATCAAAAGTTAAAAAACTTCAGGCAGATTTAGCATCTGGAAAAGTTCATTCTTTCACAGGACCAATTTATGACCAGAAAGGTAATTTAATGGTAGCAGAAGGAAAAACTGCAGATGATGGAATGCTCGCAGGAATGATGACTTACGTTAAAGGTGTTGAAGGAGATATACCTAAGTAATCAGTTTTCATTTAAAAAATTTAAAAGGCCGGTTTTATAACTGGCCTTTTTTATATCTGATGTTTTTTTTTGATTTCTTCAATCCTTAATTCTTCATAAATTTCGAAGGGTTGTACTATCCAAGGATTATCTGGAAGTCTGTTTGCACAGAAGTCTGGCTCAAATGTTGATTTCTTTTTTTTAAATAATGTTGCGGTTTTAATATCTTCTATTTTATCCTTAATGGGTTCGTATTTTTTTAACCAGTCTATACTTTTGTTGAAAGTAATTCCTGTATCAGATAAATCATCACATAAAAGTATTTTCCCACCCATACTGGGTGCTATCGAACTCATTTCTCTTGAAAACACAATATCACCTTGCTCATCCTCTACTCCCTTACCACTGTAAGACTCAACTGCAAGATACGCACATTTTAATTTAAAAATTCTACTTAAAACATCTATCATCGGCGCTGCTCCACGCATGATGCCAATTAGTATGGTTGGTTTGTATCCACTCTCATCAATTTGGATTGCAAGCTTCTCAACTGTCTTGTTGTACTCATCCCAGCTGACAATCATTTTTTCAGACATAATTTTTTATATCTATTTATTTAAATAATAAAACTAAAACTGCAAGAACGATAAGTGCAATTATTGAGGATATTAAAATATACAACCTATGAATGTTTCTTCCTCTTAAATTAAAATAATGTCTTGCTACACCAGAAATAACAGCAATCGCACACAATATTAACCAATTATATTGATGATAAACTAAAAAGCTCGAATGCCCAGAAAGCATAATAAATAAAACTAAAAAAGTGGAATAATTATTGTGAATTGATCTTTGTTTTGCTGCCAAAGATAAACTCATGTCAAATTTTTCACCTCTTTCACTACTACTAATTATGTTCATTTGATTGGGTATAATTACTGTAAAAACATTACCAAACATATTAGTACCAATGATTAATCCAACACTTAAAATTGCAAATTTTGGTCCAAATAATTTTGTAAGTCCAAATGAAACAACTGCTAACAAAATTATTCCTAAGGATATAAACAAAATATTATTCTCAATTAATTTTGATTTACATAAAAGATCATAAATAAACCAAGCTACAATCAATGATAAAAGTGAGATAATAATTGCATAACTAGGAGGCATCAAAAGAACACGCTTATCAACCATTAATACTCCAGCGTTATAATAGTAAATTACAACTAAGAGCAACATTCCAGTTACAAAGGTTAAGTAACTTTGCCACTTGAAGATTACTAATCTATTTAAGTAATCTTGAGGTGGAGATGTTTTTAACCTTGAAAGTTTATAAAAAAAACCAGAATGCATCAGATATCCTTCACCATCGATATCATCACTTGTTATATTTTTATTTAAATTATTATCTAAGTAATTAAATAAAAAACTATTACCTACCCATAATATTGCAAATAATACATGGCCCCATCTAAGAATAACCTCTAACCATTTTATTGTATAAGGTAAAAATTCCATTAATATTTTATTTTATCTACTTTTTTATCCCAAATTTCAAATGCTTTTAAAGCTTCATCTCTGAGCATTTGTACCATTTTAATTTTCCTATCATCAATTTTTTTTGGGATTTCTGTATAAATAAAGGAGTCATCGAAATCTATATTTTTTGCATCTTCTCTAGTATTTGCATAATATATTTTATCTAATCTTGACCAATAAATTGCTGAGAGACACATCGGACAAGGTTCACAAGATGTATAAATCTCACATCCAGAAAGATCAAAAGTATTTAAATTTTTACAGGCTTCTCTAATTGCTACTATTTCTCCGTGAGCAGTTGGATCATTTGAAGAAGTAACTTTATTTGAACCCTCTGCAATAATCTTATCATCCTTAACTATAACACTTCCAAAGGGACCACCAATTGTATTTGCACTATTTATTGAAAGTTCAATAGCTTTCGCCATAAATTTTTTTTTATCTTCCATTTTAATTTTTTATTTTATTTTTAATTTTGTTAATACTCATTAAAATTCTTTCAGGGGTTGCTGGTGCATTTAGTTCTGGTGCAAACTGATAATTTCCAATTGAAGCAACTGCATCTTTTATTGCATAAAAAACACTCATGGCTAGCATTAGAGGAGGTTCACCAGTCGTCTTTGCTTTATTAACAACTTTTTCTTTATTTATTCCCTCTTTAAAAATTTCTACGTTAAATTTTTTTGGAATATCACTTACCGCAGGTATTTTATACGTTGATGGAGAGAAAGTTGTAATCTGACCATCCGATTTCCACTTTAATTCCTCTATTGTTAGCCATCCTTGTCCCTGCACAAAACCACCCTCTATCTGACCTAGTTCTAGGGCTGGATTTATTGGTTTGCCGGCATCATGCAAGATATCCACTCTTTCCAGGATATTTTCTCCAGTCAATGTATCTACAGTTACTTCCGAAACAGCTGCTCCGTAACAAAAGTAATAAAAAGGTCTTCCTCTAAATTTTTTTTTATCAAAATTAATTTTTGGTGTTGAATAGAAGCCCGATGATGAAAGAGAAATTCTATTTAAATATGCCTCTTGAATTATGCTTTTAAATTCAAATTGTCTATTTCCAAATATTATATATTGATCTTTATATACTGCCTCTTGATTATAGATTTTATATTTTTTCTTAATAAATTTTTCTAAATTTAATTTAATTTTTGCTACTGCATTTAACGCTGCAGCTCCGTTAAGGTCTGTAGTTGATGAGGCAGCGCTAGCTGAAGTATTTGGAACTTTGGCTGTATTTGTTGATGAGATATGAACTAAATTATAAGGTAATCCCAAAGAATTAGCCACTAATTGAGCTATCTTTGTATGAGTTCCCTGACCCATTTCAATTCCTCCATGATTCAAATGAACACTTCCATCTGTGTAAATATGAACTAAAGCTCCAGCTTGATTTAAGTGAATTGTAGTAAATGAAATACCAAATTTTAAAGGTGTAATGGCTATACCTTTCTTTTTAAATTTATTTTTTTCATTAAATTTTCTTATATCCGAATATCTTTTCTTATAATTAGATTTACTTTCTAAATTTTTAAAAATTTCATTAATGACATTATCCTCAACAGTCATTCCATAATGAGTTACATTCCTTTTATCTTTTTGATAAAAATTTTTCTTTCTAACCTCTATAGGATCTTTTTTTAAGTACCTTGCGATATTATCTATAATATTTTCTATAGCCATCATCCCTTGATTTCCACCAAAGCCTCTAAATGCAGTTGATGTTGGAATATTTGTTTTACATAAATTATTTGTTACCTCGATATCTGAAATATAATATGCATTGTCCACATGAAGCAAAGCTCTCTCGTTTATTGCTGCTGATAAATCGGGTGACATTCCACAATTAGAAGATAAATTTAATTTTAGCCCTTCAATGATACCTTGATCATTAAAACCAACTTCATATTCAGATAAAAATTCATGTCTCTTACCAGTTAAAATTATATCATCATCTCTATCCAATCTTAATTTAACTGGTTGACCTGATTTTTTCGCCAACAATGCACAAATGCATGTTGTCATGAAATTTGTTTCTTTTCCTCCAAAACCACCTCCTATTCTTCTAACTTCAACATTTATTGAGTTACTTTTTTGATTAAACATTTTTGCAATTAATTGCTGAGTTTCTGATGGATGTTGTGTTGAACTATAAACTAAAAAATTATCATCCTCTTTAGGAACAACAAAAGCTGCCTGGCCCTCTAAATAAAAGTGCTCTTGGCTTCCAGTTGTAAAATTTCCTTTTAAATTATTTTTCGAATTTTTTATTTTTTTTGAAGGGTTACCTTTTTTAATTTTTCTAGGTTTAAATAAAAATTGCCTTTTATTTAGAGCTTCTTTAATTGTAATAATAGGTTTTAAATCTTTATAGGTAATTTTGGCTTTTAATACTGCCTTTCTAGCAAGCTCTGTAGTTGTAGCAGCTACAGCAAATAATGGCTGACCAAAAAACTCAACTTTTTTTTCTGGAAAAATTGGATCACCATCAAAAACTGGACCCACATCATTCCTACCAGGGATATCTCTTTGAGTAACTATTGATATCACTCCTTCACTTTTTTTAACCTCGGTTAAGTCTATATTTTTGATAATTGCATGGGCTTTTTTGCTTAAACCAATAGCGCCATAAATTGTATTTTTTGGTTCATTAATATCATCAGTATACTCTGCATATCCACTTACATGCTTATAGGCACTATCATGTGGTCTTATTTCCTCAATATAGTTCTCTTTACTCATTTAGTTTACTCTTGATAACTTATTTAAATTTATTTCTACAAAACATTTCATTAATAAATTTTTTGCTATCTCTAATCTGTATTCTTTGCTAGCTCTCATGTCTCCAATAGGACTTAAATCTTTTTCTAAATATTTTTTTGCTTGATCAAAAGTATTGATCGTAAGTGGCTTATTTTTAAGAATTTTTTCACATGCTTTAGCTCTTTTTGGTACAGCAGCCATACCTCCATATGCAATATAAACCTCTTTAATTTTATTATTATTAATCTCAAAATTAAAAGATCCACAAACAGATGAAATATCATCATCAAATCTTTTTGAGATCTTAAATGCCTTAAAAATATTTTTCTTAAATAATGGTATTTTAATTGAGTGTATAAACTCATTGTTTTTTAATTTAGTTTTTCTGTAACCAAGAAAAAAATTATTTAAAGGTAATACTTTTCTTTTATTAAAACTTTCAATTAAAACCTCTGCATTTAACGAGAGTAGAATTGGTAATGAATCTCCTATTGGAGATGCGGTTGCAATATTGCCACCTATAGTTCCCACATTTCGAATTTGAACAGAACCATATCTCTTAAGAACCGAATAAAAATCTGGATAATGCTTTTTAATTTCTTTTTCAAATTTTATTAAAGGTGTAGCGGAACCAACTTCTAAATAATTTTTACTTACTTTGATAAAATCTAGTTCACTAATTTCTTTTAAATCAATTATAAATGGAATTTCTTTTCTTTCTTTTGTAACTTTTAAAGATAAGTCGGTACCTCCAGCAAGAAAACTAAAATTAGTATGTTTTTTAATTATACCTTTTAAATCTTTAATATTTTTTGGTGAAAAATAAATCTTATCATCTTTTTTAATATAAATATTTTTTGGTTTAATTTTTTTTAATTGCTGTATAATTTTATTTTTATTTTTAGAAAATTGATCATTTTTATTTATTTTATTTAAACTTTTTGCAGCATCAATTATAGGTCTGTAACCAGTACAACGACATAAATTACCGGATATAGAATCTGATATTAATTCATTATTAAGATTTTTGTTATTTTTAAACATTGAAAATAACGACATGACAAATCCTGGTGTGCAGAAACCACATTGAGATCCATGAAATTTCACCATTGCGTCTTGCACAGGATGAAGCTGTCCATTTTTAAAAACTAAATCTTCGACAATTATAAGTTGTTTACCATTCAGTGTAGGGACAAACGAAATACAAGAATTAATTGCTTTATATTCAATTGTATTATCGACTAATTCACCTAAAACAATTGTACATGCACCACAACCACCCTCTGAACATCCTTCTTTAGTTCCAGTCTTTTTTAATTCAGTTCTTATATAATTAAGTAACGTTTGATTAGGATCGGGGTTTTTGATTACTATAAGCTTGTCATTTAATAGAAATTTAACCGAACTCGATATCACTTAACTACCTCTATAAGTAGAATAACTCCAAGGTGAAACAAGTAAAGGAACATGATAATGCTGTGAGGGATCTGAAATACCAAATCTTATAACAACATCATCCAAGAATGGTACGTCACTAGCTGAAGATATATTTTTAAAATAATCACCAATATGGAAAATTAATTCATATTTACCCTTAATAAAAACATTTCCCTCTGCTAATGGTGAATTAGCTCTACCATCGTCATTAAGATTTATTGAGGTTAATTTTTTTCGTTCTGAATTATTAATATAAAACAACTCAACTAAGATACCTTTGCCAGGTTTTCCAGAATACACATCTAAAACATGAGTTGTGAGCTTTGTCATAAAATTATAGTATCATTTAATTTCAAACTTAAATTATTTAAAGTTATATGAGAACAATAGATAACATTAACGATCTTAACAAGTCTGATTTTTTGTCTGTATTTGGTAATGTTTTTGAAAAAACTGAATCAGTCGCTATGGAAGTTTTTGAGCTAAAACCATTTAAAAACTTTGAAGATATTGTGTTTAAAATGCTTGATATTTATGAAAATTACGAAAAAAATAAAATTTTAGAGATTTTAAATGCTCATCCTGAGCTTGCTGTAGCAAAAAAAATGACCTCTGAATCTATATCAGAACAAGCCTCTGCAAAATTAAACCAATGTTCAAATGATGAATATGAAGAATTTAAAAAATTAAATTCAGAATATAAAAAAAAGTTTAATTTTCCATTTATAATTGCCGTAAAAGGTAAAGATAAGAATGAAATTTTGAATAATTTTAGACAAAGAATAAAAAGTGATGTAGAAAGTGAATTCCTTGAAGCAAAAGAACAAGTAAAAAAAATCGCAACCTTTCGTTTGAATGAAATAAATAAAAAATGAAAAAATTTATAAGTGCAAAAATGATTAATTTAGCAGATCCAAGAATTGGAACTAAAGTTATATTTAAGACTGACGATTTTTTTGCAGCTGCTCATAGAATATTAAACATCGAAACTCCAGTTTTTAAAGATGGACTATTCGACAAACATGGTAAATGGATGGATGGATGGGAAACAAGGAGAAGAAGATCGAAAGGTTTTGATTATTTAATTTTAAAACTTGGTAAACCTGGAAAGATATTTGATATAGACATTGACACAACGCATTTCAATGGAAATCAGCCCACACATGCTTCGTTAGAGGGTTGCTTAACTAAAACAAAGCCTAATAAGAAAACAAAATGGATTTCTTTACTTAGCAAAAAAAAACTTGGGCCAAGCCGAAACCATAACTTCAAATCAAACAATAAATCTGTTTTTAATTATATAAGACTAAACATTTTTCCGGATGGTGGAGTTGCAAGACTAAGGCTTTATGGAAAAATTGAAATGGAGAAAAACTTATTAAATAACAAAACTATCAACCTTACATCTGTTTTAAATGGCGCTTCAATTATTGGTTGTAATAATGAACATTTCGGCAGGGCTGAAAATATCATAGCACCTGGTAAAGGAAAAAATATGGGAGATGGTTGGGAAACAAGAAGAAGTAGAGGAAAAAACTTTGATTGGCTTATAATTAAATTTGGAAAACCAGGATTAATAAAAAAACTAGAGATAGATACCCATCATTTTAAAGGAAACTATCCCGATAGTTGTTCAATTCAAACTGCAAGCATTTCAAAAGATCTGTCCAATAAATCAATTGCCAATAACTCAAAAAATTGGAAGTTTATTTTAAATAAGTCAAAACTGTCAGCTCACAAGAAACATATTTTTAAAAAATTCTTAATTAAGAGAAGTAAGGAAAATTATCTTAGAATAAATATCTATCCAGACGGTGGAATTTCAAGAATAAGGGCATTCGGAAATTTTGTGAGATGAAAATAATAAAAGCAAAAAAAATTACAAAAAAAAATTTTTCTAAATTTGGTCAATTAATAGATACATCAAAAAAAAATCCTATAAATATTAATGATGGGTATGCAAAAAGATTTGATAATTTGATAAATGTAGATGCATCTAAAAACAAAGGGAAAGCAATTGTTAGTATTTTTAAAGCAAAAAAAAGAAGGTTTCCTATGAAAATCGATATGATGGAAAAACATCCTTTAGGAAGCCAGGCCTTTATACCAATGGAAGATACAAAATTTTTAGTATTTGTAGCACCAAAAGGAGATAAACCAGATGTAAATAAAATCCAATCCTTTTTAGTCCCAAAACAAACTGGGGTTAATTACAATGCTGGTATTTGGCACTTTCCATTGATTTCTATGAAAAATATGAATTTTCTAATTGTTGATAGAAAAGGAAAAGGAAACAATCTTGTTATTTATAGATTTAAAAAAGATAAAATTATTTTGAAAAAATGAAAAAAAAATATCCAAGAGATTTGGTGGGATATGGTTCCAAAAAAGTTAAAGTAAAGTGGCCTGGTAATGCTAAGTTAGCTTTGCAATTTGTGCTTAATTACGAGGAGGGAGCAGAGAATTGTACTCTTCATGGTGATAAAACTTCAGAAGTGTTTTTATCAGAGATTATAGGAGCAAAACCAATTAAAGGTCGTCACTTAAATATGGAATCAATTTATGAATATGGATCAAGAAGAGGGTTTTGGAGAATTCATGATCTATTTAATAAAAAAAAAATTCCACTTACTATTTTTGGAGTTGGTATGGCATTGGAAAGAAATAAAGAAGTTTGTTTGGCTATAAAAAAAGCAAATTATGAAGTTGCTAGTCATGGGTGGAGATGGATTGACTATCAAAATGTATCAAAGAAAAAAGAAAAGAATGATATGAAGCTTGCAGTCAAATCTATAAAAAAGATTTTTGGTAATCAACCTGCTGGTTGGTACACCGGTAGATGTAGCGAAAATACTTTAGATTTAGTAATTGATAATGGTAGTTTTTTATACTGTAGCGACACATACAGTGACGATCTTCCTTATTGGATAAAAAAAGGTAATAAAAAACAGCTAATGGTTCCTTACACACTTGATAACAATGATATGAGGTTTGCAACCAATCAAGGATTTAATTCAGGTGAACAATTTTATAATTATTTAAAAGATAGTTTCGATGCACTTTATGAGGAGGGAAAAACTTCACCTAAGATGATGTCGGTTGGCTTGCATTGTAGATTAATTGGAAGACCTGGTAGAATACAGTCTCTTAAAAAATTTTTAAATTACATCACAAAATTTAAGGATATTTGGATTTGCAAAAGAGTAGATATAGCTAAACATTGGATAAAAAATTATAGTTAAAATTTTTATTATTTTTCCGCAGCTACAGAAGTATAGTGAGCAACCGCTTCTATTTCTTCATCAGTAAGAATACCCTCCATTGCGGGCATTACTCCTATACCGTTTCTAACTGCCATTATAATTCTTTGAATATCAGGTCTAATTTCATTTAAATTTGGACCCACCATTGCGTTTGATCCAGCATCTGAGAGCATATGGCATGCTGCACAATTTCCTGATCCCAGAAAAACTTCTTTTCCCTTATTAAACAATTCATCAGCATTAACGTGGGTTAATGATGAAAATATCAAAAATAATGGTGCACCAAAGAGATTTAAAAATAATTTTTTCACATAAATTTGGTATCATAATTAAAAAAATTTAAAAAGGAGAATTATGAAAGCTTATTGGGTTGCAAATTATACTGAAATAAAAGACGACGAAAGACTTAAAAAATATGCTGTTAAAGCAAAAGAAGCGGTTGAAAAATATTCTGGAAAAATAATAGCGAGAAGTGCAAATAATGTAACTTTAGAAGGTAGGGAAATGGTGAGAGTAGCACTTGCAGAATTTCCAGATATTGAAACAGCAAAAAATTGTTACAATTCCGAAGAGTATGTTGAAGCTAGAAAACATTTAGAAAATAATGCTACTAGAGAACACATAATTTTTGAGGGAATGTAAGCTGATAAAGACTTAATATTGAATAGGTTCGGGATCTATACTTCTCCATAAATACCAAGTTGCAACAGAACAGTAAGGAGAAAACTTTTTGTTTAGATATTTCACGTAACTTTCTGGTGGTAGATATTTTTTATTAAAATTTTTTGAAATAGCTCTTAACAAACCAATATCCTGGATTGGCCAAATATTAGGACGATTATAAGTAAATAACAAAATCATTTCTGCTGACCATCTTCCAATTTGTCTTAATTGAGAAAGATAAATTATGGCATCTTCATCAGACATATTTGAAATAAGTCTTGGATTAAACTCTTTACTTAATATTTTTTGGGCTAAACTTTTTATTCCTTTTACTTTCTGTCTACTTAGACCACAGCTTTTAAGCTGAATAGTAGATAACTTATTAACTGTTTTTGCATTAATTTTATTTTTACATTTTTTCTTAAATTTTAAAAAAACTGAATTAGCAGCAGCAACGCTAATTTGTTGACCAATTATGCTTTTACATAGAGAAAAGAAAACATCTTTTCTTGATGTTAGAACAGTTTCTGAAGGAGATTTATATTTTTTAATCAAAGAAGACATGGTTTTATCTTTTTGAGATAAATATTTTTTTGCTTTATTCCAATATAATGGAGTTTTACTCATGACGTGAAACAGATAGCTTTTTTTTCAAATACATCTCTCTCCTAAATATAATAATAGATGAAACAATAACCAGCAAAGCACCTAATAAAGTTTTAGAAGTTGGTATTTCATTCCAAATAAAATATCCAAAAATTATTGCAAATACTAATCCAAGATATTTTAAAGGGGAAACTAAACTTACTTCTGAATATTTATAAGATTGTGATAACCATAAATTAGCAAGACCACCTAATATACCAACCATAGATAGCAAAAATAAATCAATTAAACTTGGCAAAATCCATCCCTGATAGATAGATAGAAAACTTAAAAGCATTATTGAGAATGAAAAGAAAAAACTAATCAACCAGGCAGGTTCAGTCGATGATAATTTTCTTATAGCAATAGCAACATAAGATAGACCTAAGCAAAAAATTATTGGATAAATATAATATAAATTTAAAGAGCTAAAACCTGGTTCAGTTATGAAAATTATACCAACAAATCCAACTAGGACCGCTAACCATCTATAAATACCAACTTTTTCTTTTAATAAAAAAATTGAAAATATTGTTATAAATATTGGTGCTGCAAAAGATATACTTACAACTGTTGCCAAAGGTAAATTTCTTAATGCTACAAATATAGAAACCAAAGCAATTAATCCTGCTAAACATCTTTTAAAATGAAGAAATGGTCTAGTTGTTTTATAAAAATCTAAATATCTATCTTTAGGAATAAGAAATAAAATAGGAATTATTCCACAAAATCCTCTGAAAAATAATACTTGTCCAACGGGATAATCCTCAGACCATTTAACAATCACATCCATAAGAGAAAATGCACATACCGATATGAACATGTAAAAAAAGCCTAATTGATTTTTTGATAGCATATGATTAACTTTAGATTAATTAAGTTAATTATCAATGGAAATAGCAATTTTAGGATTAGGATGTTTTTGGGGACCAGAAATTAAGTTTAGTAAACTTGATGGAGTTATAAAAACAGAAGTAGGTTATTGTGGAGGTCATAATGCTGAAACAAATTATAAAGAAGTATGCACAGGCACAACAAATCATGCAGAAGTAGTAAAATTAGATTTTGATCCTAAAGTAATATCTTACGAGAAAATTCTTGAATATTTTTTTGAAATTCATGATCCAACAACTTTAAATTCTCAAGGACCAGATTTTGGAACCCAATATAGAAGTGAAATATTTTATTTAAATGATCAGCAAAAAATTACTGCTGAAAAAATGATAGAAAAAGAAAACGTCAAATTATCAGGAAAAGTAGTAACAAAAACTTCTTTAGTTAAAAATTATTGTCCAGCTGAAGAGTATCATCAAAGATATTTGGAAAAAAGATAAAATGTCTTTAGTCGATACAAGTTGGTTAGAAAATAATATTGATAAAGTAAAAATTATTGATTGCTCATGGCATATGCCTCAAACTCAAAGAAATGGTTTTGAGGAATATACAGAGGAGCATATTCCAAATGCTATTTTTTTTGATTTAGATAAAAATTCTAAATTAGATACTGATTTACCACATATGCTTACTGATACTAAATCTTGGGAAAAAATAATGAGCAACATGGGTATAGAAAATAATGATCGAATAGTAATTTATGATAATTCTGATGTTATTAGTTCTTGTAGATGTTGGTACAATTTAATTTATTACGGACATGATCCTAAACTAGTTAATGTTCTGGATGGTGGATTAAAAAAATGGAAAAAAGAAAATAAACCTACAGATAACAAAGAAGTAACCAATCAAACTTCAAAGTATATATGCAAAGAAAATATAGAACTAGTTAAAAATAAAAAACAAATAGACGAAAATATTAATTCACATGAATTTAATGTTGTTGATGCAAGAAGTAGAGAAAGATTTGAAGGCAAAGTTGATGAACCAAGGAAAGGTCTTAGAAGTGGCTCAATAAAAAATTCTTTTTGCCTACCCTTTTCTGAATTAGTAAACGAAGACCATACTTTTGTTAGCAAAGATAAAATAATGGAAAAATTTAAGTCCTTTAAATTTGACCATGATAAAAATCTAGTGTTTTCATGTGGTTCTGGAGTGACCGCAAGTGTATTGGCACTAGCTTATTCTTTAATAAATGCTAAATATATGCCGACAATTTACGATGGCTCTTGGGCTGAATACGGAAAAAATTAACTTATGAAAACATCTACAAAAATAACAAGTATAGTAATCATATTTTTCTTAATCATTGCAACAGTGATCATTGGAAGAACAATGATAGGAAATCATTTCAAAAAAAAATTTAGTAAAAGACCGCCTCCTGGAATAATAATAACTACTACTCAAGAGAGAGTTTTTGAAAATGTTATTAGTACCTATGGGACTGCAACTCCAATTCAAACACAATCATTTAAAATTGAAAAATATGAAATATTAAAACCTATAAAATTTAATCAAAAAGTTAAAAAGGGTGATGTAATTGCTGAGCTTAAAAATCGAAAAGTTATTGCTCAATTTGATGGTGTTATTGGAAAAAGAGAATTTTCGGAAGATATAGAGGTTTCAAAATCCTCAATATTAATTAATCTTGAAGATACTAGCTCAATATATTGTGATGTAGATATACCTGAAATTTTTGTACCATTTATTAAGGTTGGTCTGCCAGTTGATATTAAATTTTCTGGATATAAAAATAAAATTTATAAAGGTGAAGTAGACTCTTTTGCTAGCAGGATAAGTGAGGATACAAGAGCTTTAGCAACAAGAATTAAGATGGACAACTCATCAGGTGAAATTTTACCTGGCTCATTTTTAGAAATATCAATTAAATATGATGTGAGAAATGGCTTAAGTGCTCCTGACACTAGTACAATTGTCGAGGGTGAAAATGTTTTTATTTATAAAGTAGATGAAAAAAATAAAGTAATGAAAACAAAGGTAACCATTGGTGATAGATATTTGGGCTTTGTAGAAATATTAGATGGATTAAATAATGGAGATAAAATTGTTGCAGAGGGAACAAAAAAAGTAAGACCAAATTTAACAATCAGACCTATAGAGAAAGGTGCTAAAAAAAAACAAGGAAATTCTAGCTGGGGTAAAAAAGATAAATCAAAAAAAGCTGAAGAAAAAAAAGGTAAATTTGATTGGTTGAAAAATATTTTTAAAAAATCAGATAAAGAGAAAAAATAATTAAATGTATATAACTGAAGTTAGCATTAAACGACCTGTTGTTGCTTGGGTTATGTCTTTGATATTGATAATTTTTGGTATTTTTGTCTTTTTAGAATTGCCAGTACGAGAACTTCCAGATGGTATACAGCCCCCAGTAGTTCAAGTTCAAACCGATTATAAATCTGCTTCTGCAGAAATCGTTGATGAAGAAATAACTCAAAAATTAGAAGATGTAATTGGAGGCGCTGAAGGTATCAAAAATATTGACTCAAGTTCTCTCAATGGAAGAAGTAGGATTAATATTCAATTCAACACAGACATTGATTTAGATGATGCAGCTAATGATATTAGGGAAAGAGTTGCAAGAGTTGTAGATAATTTACCAAGTGAGTCAAACCCTCCACAAATTTTAAAACAGGCAGCAGGTTTTACAACTACAATGTGGGTAGCATTATCATCACCAACCTGGAATGATCTAGATCTTGGTGATTATGCTGAAAGATATCTAATAGATGCATTTTCAAGTGTACCAAATGTAGGTCGAATTTTAGTTGGTGGATTAAGAGAGCTTAGTGTTAGAGTTTGGATAGATCCAATAAAATTAGCTGCAAACAATCTTACAATTCAAGAAGTTGAAAGAGCTCTTAGAAATGAGAATATAAATCTTCCAGCTGGAACCTTAGAAGCTAATAACAAAGACTTAACTTTAAACATTGATAAATCCTATTCTAATATTGATACTATTAAACAATTGCCACTTAAGAAAAATAAAGAAAAAGTTATTATTTTATCTGATGTGGCTAATATAGAATTTGGACCTGTTTCAGAAAAAACTTTATTTAAAGCACAAAGAAAAAATGCAGTAAATTTAAAAACTGTAGGAATTGGAATTTATGCAAAAAGTGGTGCATCAACGGTAGAGCTTTCTAAACAAATAAAATCTAAAATTAAAGAACTTAACAAATCCTTACCTGATGGATTAAAGTTAGAGATAGCATTTAACAGAGCGACCTACATCGGTGCAGCAATTGAAGAAGTATATAAAAGTTTGGTAATTGCATTCGTACTAGTTGTTTTAATTATTTATCTTTTTTTAGGTAACCTAAAAGCTGTAATAGTTCCTGCGGTTGCTTTACCAGTTAGTCTTATTGGATCATTTCTCGGATTATATATATTTGATCTATCAATTAATATTTTTGTATTACTAAGTTTTATTCTAGCAATTGGTATAATCACTGATGACTCTGTAATCATGACTGATGCGATCTATACAAGAATTGAAAATGGAGAAACACCTTTAGTGGCTGCTTACAAAGGTTCTAAACAAATTACATTTGCAATTATTGCAACGACTTTAATTCTTGTAGCAGTATTTTTACCTTTAATTTTTATTAAAGGAATATCAGGAACTTTGTTTAAAGAAACAGCAATAGCCTTATCTTTTTCAATTGTTGTATCTTCTTTTGTGGCATTAACATTATCTCCAATGCTAGGCAGTAAATTTTTAAACAAAAAAGAAAAAATTAATTTCTTTGTAAAAAAATTCAATAATGGATTTAAATCTTTTACAGGATTTTATGTAAACTCTCTTAAATATTGGGTGAATAAACAAAAAACTATTTCAATATTTATAATTTTAATTATAGCTGCTTCAGCTTATTTGTTTAGTTTTTCCAAAAAAGAATTAATACCAATTGAAGATAGGGGTGCTTATTTAATTATTGGGTCAACTGATGAAGGAAGTTCATTTGAATATACCCAGGAAAAAGCGCAAATAATTGAAGGAAGAATATTAAGATTATTGCAGGCAGAAGACAGTCCCTATGCAAGACTAATCATGAGAGTTCCTGGTTTTGGAAGATCTGCAACGTCTTATAACAGTTTTATAATTATTGCATTACTTGATGAATGGAAAAATAGAGAAAAAGGTAGTCAAACAATATTAAGAGAAGCAATTGGACAAGTGGTTTCTGTGCCTGAAACTTTTGCTTTTCCAATTTCTCCACAATCAATAAGAGTATCTAGTTACAATAAGCCCGTTCAAATGGTGATATATGGATCGAGCTACGAAGAATTAGAAGAAATTCAAAATAGTGTCTTAAGAGAATTAAGAAAAAATAGAAATATGTCTAGAATTGAAAGTGATTATACAAAAAATAAACCTGAGGTTAAATTAATCACCAATAAAAACAGAGCAAATGATTTGGGAGTTTCTACTGAAAATATAGGTAGAACTCTAGAAACTCTTTATGGAGGAAAAAGAGTAACAACTTTTAGTAAAGAAGGAAGAGAATACCCAATTATTTTACAACAATATTTAGCAGACAGAAGAGATAAAGATGGGTTGTCAAAAATTTTTGTTAGATCTGAAACAACTGGTAAACTTGTATCTGTTGCAAGTTTAGTTGAGTTTAAAGAGAAAGGCACTGCTGAAGCACTTCCAAGATACAATCGTCAAAGAGCAGTTACAATTTCTGCTGCGCTTGCAGAAGATTACACTCTAACAGAGGCTATAAAATACCTGGAAGATGTCATGATTAGAGTTGCTCCTCAAAATCAAATCACTTGGAAAGGAAAATCTGAAGAGTTAAAAGAAACAACAAATGAAATATACTTAATTTTTGCTCTTGCTTTGTTAACTGCCTATTTAGTAATGGCAGCAACATTTAACTCTTTTGTTCATCCATTTATTATTATTTTAACCGTTCCACTAGCTGTATTTGGTGGATTAGTATTTATTTTATTTTTAAATAGTTCAGTAAATATTTTCTCTCAAATCGCTTTAATAATACTGATTGGTATATCCACAAAGAATAGTATTTTGATTGTAGACTACACAAACCAGATAAGAACTACCGGTGTTAAAATTCAGGACGCTATAATTAAAGCTTGCCAACTTAGAATTCGACCAATCATAATGACCTCACTTAGTACAATGATAGCAATGCTTCCATTAGTTATTGGAAATATTGGCCCAGGAGCAGGCGAAGGCTCTAGATTAGCTGTGGGTTCTACAATTTTAGGAGGAATGATTATTTCAACCTTCTTTACTTTGTATGTAACTCCAACAATGTATTTAGCTCTTGCAAAAAATACTAAGCGAATTGATGCAGTTGATATTGAATTAAAAAAACAGCTAAATTAAAAAATAATATATTTTGACGTTGATAAAGAATTTTTACATTCTGATAATTGTTGCTTATAAATATTTGATTGCTTCTCGACTCTTTTGGCTAAATTAATAACTTTTTTATTTCTTTTATAATTCTTATAGTTACCCCACCCTTCATGATAAGCAATATACTGCTTGAAAGCATCTTTTTTTGAAACTTTTAAAATTTTTTCAGTTTTATTAGTATACCAACCAATAAAATCTACACTGTCTTTAAATCTTGTCCTAGCAGCAAGCTTATTCCCAGTTTCTTCTTTATATTGTTTCCACGTTCCTTTTACAGCCTGTGAATACCCGAAAGAACTTGATGGTCTCTTGTAAGGCACTACTTTAAATAATTTCTGTCTAGGAGGTTTTGCAAATCTATTAAAACTGGATTCCATTTTTATAATTGCAAGCTGTAAATAAACTGGAGTTCCCCATTTTTTCTCAGCTTTTTTTGCATGTTTATACCACATGTATCTTTCATTAAATATAGAACAACTATCTGCTGTATTTTTTGGAACAGACGAGCAACCTGAAATAAAAATTATTAAAATAAATAAATAATTAATTTTTAAAATTTTCATTTTTTAAAAAAGTAAAATATAATTATGGCTATAACTACACCTGCTAGATTTCCAAACAAATCCGAAAATTCAAAACTTCTACTAGGCACAAAGTATTGCAATACCTCAAGTAGAATAGATAAAAATATTAAATAAATACTTAAAATATTATATTGATTATTTTTTCGGTAAGTTAGAAAACCAATAATTGAGAGAACTATATATGCATATAAATGATTTGTTGAAACAATATAATTTGCAGTTATTTGAGGTTGGATTTTACAATCATTGTAAATATAACAGCCAAGTAAACTACCTGGGAACAAATACAAAATAATTAGAATGAAATTGCATAAGTAAAAAATAAATTTATATTTTGAAAAATAATTAATCATTAATAATATAGTTTTATTTATCAAATTGATTTAAAAGATAAACAAATGAGTTATTTAATTTTAGTAAGACACGGTCAAAGTGTGTGGAATCTTGAAAAGAAATTTACTGGATGGGTTGATGTAGATCTGACAGAAAATGGAAAATCAGAGGCAAAAAAAGCTGGTGAATTAATAAAACAAGAAAAAATTGAAATTGACGTGTATTACTCCTCTTTTCAATTGAGGGCTAAAAATACTTTAAAAATTATACAGGAAGAATTACAAGATTTTAAAGAAGTAAAGAGTGCATGGGAATTAAACGAGAGACATTATGGAGCTCTGACAGGGTTAAATAAAGATGAAATGAAAAAAAAACTTGGAGAAGAAAAAGTTCATCAATTTAGACGTTCTTGGGACCTTAGACCCGACCCTTTAGATAAAAAAAATCCATATCACCCACTAAATATTGAAATATACAAAAATATTCCTTTAGAAAAAATTCCTGATACCGAGTCCCTAAAAGATACATATGAAAGAGTAATAAAGTTTTATAGTAACGAGATAGAACAGAAATCAAGTGAAAATATTCTTATTTCTGCTCATGGAAATTCCATTAGAGCTCTTTGCAAATATTTGTTTAATTTAAATAACAATGAGATCTCTAAACTTGAAATTCCAACAGGAAACCCACTTTTAGTTGAATTAGAAAACAACAAAATTTCTAATTGCAAATATCTTGATCAAGAAAGAGCTAAAGATCTTTTAGTTTTTTAAAAATATCCAGATCTGTTAAATGATAAAAATCTTTTTGGCTTTCATAACCAAATAATTTTTTTT
>CACNFL010000014.1 GCA_902619745.1 uncultured Pelagibacteraceae bacterium | reverse complement strand
CTCAATCATTATGGAATTTAATTACAAATAAAAGAATTTTAGATGTTGTAGAAAAAATTTTAGGTAAAGAAATAATGTCTAACCCTGTTCAAAATACTAGAATCAAACAACCTGAAAACAAATTACCAAAAGGATCAATTCATGACGGCTTAAGTGGTAGAACACCATGGCATCAGGACGCTGCCGTTTTAAATTCTAAAGGACAAAAATTAACTGATATGGTTACAGTGTGGATTCCTTTCACCAAAACTACTAAAAAAAATGGATGCATGATTACAGTAAAAAAAATTAATAAAATGGGATTATTAAACCACGTATCAGGATATAGAGGACAGGTGGAATTAAAAAATAGTGAATTACTTGATGATATGGAGCACATTTATTTAGAAGCTAATGTGGGTGATATAATATTATTGCACAAGCATTCTATACATTGTTCTTTGCCAAACAGATCAAATGATTTTAGGATAAGCGCTGATCTTAGATATAATGTTGCTGGACAACCATCAGGTAGAGAACCACTTCCAAATTTTTATGTAAGAAGTAAAAATAAAAAAAATCTCAAAGTTCAAAACTTTAAACAATGGTTATCTCTATGGGAAAAGGCAAAAGAAAAATGTATACCAAGAAAATATGCCTTTAAATATCCACTTCCAACGTATAAAAATAATAAAAGAGATTTATCTAATTTAGTTTAATATTTATAAACAACTAATGACTAAAATTTTAATTACTGAATTCATCAACCAAAATAGTTTAGAAAATTTAAATAAAAAATTTGATGTTAACTACGATGAAAAATTATGTGAAGATGAAAATGAAATAATAAAAATCATTAGAGACTATGATGGTCTAATTGTAAGAAATAAAACTCAAGTAAATTCAGATATTTTAAAAAATGCTTTTAAATTAAAATTTATTGGAAGGTTGGGTGTTGGTTTGGACAATATTGATACAGAATATTGCAAAAATAAAAACATTCATGTTCAGCCAGCTACAGGAATGAATGCAGACTCTGTTGCAGAATATGTTGTTTCTTCATCAATGTCTCTTATAAAAAAAATCCCAATGTTTCATAATGGAACTATCAAGGGTGAATGGCCAAGAACAACAATTAAGTCAACAGAAATAAAACAAAAGAATTTAGGAATAATTGGATTTGGCACAATTGGAAAAAAAGTTGCTGAATATTCTTCAAAAAATGGTTTAAAGATTTTAGCCTACGATCCTTATATTAAGGAATTAAATGATAAAGAAATTGATGCTAAATTATCAAGTTTAAATGAGATATATGAAAAATCAGATATAATTTCAATACACCTACCTTTAACAGATGAAACCAAAAATATGATAAATAAATCGTCATTTTCTCAAATGAAAAATAAACCAATTATAATAAATACTTCTAGAGGAAGCATCATAAATGAAAGTGATTTAATTGAAGCTTACAATAAAAATAATATTTCTGGCTTTGCTCTAGACGTGTTTGAAAAAGAACCAATAGAGAGTGAATTTTATAACAAAATAAAACCAGGTATGAATTGTATACTAACACCTCATATTTCTGGTGTAACAACTGAGTCAAACATTAGAGTAAGTGACTTTATAGTTAAAAAAATTACAGATTTTTTTAACTAATTATTTCTTCTAGATTTATTAATCGACCTTGTTTTATTGACTGCTCTGCAGCCTCTCCCACAGCAACAGCAATTAAACCATCTTCTAATGAAACCTCTGGATCTGAATTATTTTCAATAGCTTTCAAAAAAGCTAAGTGTTCGTAGTAAGTAGATCCATGATGGTGGCCGGCCTCAAGAATTTTTTTATCTACTTCAATATTTTCAACATGTGTTTTACCATCTCTCATCCCAATTCTTATATTTGATGAGGTTTTACCTGAGTCATCGGAGGGCACTGAAGTTTCAATTTTTCCTTTATTTCCAGTGGCTACAAGCTCTTCTTGCATGTCAGAATTTTCTGCAAACATACAAAGCTCAAGCAAACTTCTTGCTCCATTTTCAAAATTTACAATCACATAGGCATTATCAATGATGTCTGGCTTTTTTCCATTATACATTTCATCTAAATGGTTAACGTCTTGACCACCACTTGCATAAACACTGAGTGGCTTACTTTGAATAATCAATCTCATTAAATCAAAGAAATGGCAGCATTTTTCAACAAGTGTGCCACCAGTATTTTCTTCAAAACGATTCCAATCATTTACTTTTTTTAAAAAAGGAAATCTATGCTCCCTTATGGTTAAAGTTTTTAAATTACCAATTTTGTTATTATGAATTTCATTAATAAACTTTGAAACTGGCGGCATATATCTATACTCCATCGCAGTCCAAAATACTGAAGGATAATCTTTTGTAAGTTTTTTTATTTCTAAACAATGTTTTGTATTAGTGCATAATGGTTTTTCTACTAATATGTGTTTTTTAGTTTTGATTACATCTTTCAAGATTTCTATATGAGTAAAATTAGGAGATGAAATTAAGTATACATCAACAATATTTTTTTCAATCATTTCTAAATGATTTTTAAAACAAAAAACTTTTGTTTTTAGAATTTCTTTACACTGATTTAATGAATCTTCATGAGGATCAGCAAGTGCAACTACTTCAGCATTATCAATTAATGATATATTTAAAATATGTTCTCGAGCCATTGTCCCCGCTCCAATAATTCCATATTTTATTTTTTTCATATTCTGTTTGTATCAGTTTAATTTAAAAACTTAATCAATACTTAGACCGCTTGGCACTTTATCTGGTTTACCTAGCGGTCTGTGATTTCCACTTCTGCCAGTTAAAGATTCGAGAAAAGAAACAAGTTCATCAATTTCTTTATCATTCAATTCTATAGGCTGTATGTCAATGCTTGATAGAATTCTGTCTTGTTCTCTTTTGTCTGAAAAAGTTACAAAATCAATTTTTTCTAACCAAGTTGCCTCAGGTAAATTTGCATATTCAGGTTTCCAATTCTTATTCATTTTTATTGGATTTAAATGATGCTTAATTATTGATTTTAAAGTTGGATAAGCACCATTATGACCGTAGGGAGCTGTTAAAGAAACGTTTCTTAATGCTGGCGTTTTAAATTTGTACATATCGTTTATATTGTCCGTTTCGACCATTCGTCCAACGTCACGTGCATAAGGATCAAAAGGCCGTGTCCTTCCAGGTCCAAATTGAGGAATTCCTATTGAATGAAATTTTTGATCTGACAACAAAGATCCTGAATGACAAGAACTACAGTTTGCTTTTCCATAAAATAAATTCATCCCATTTATTTGCTTTAAAGTTAAAGCTTTTTTATCTCCATTTAAATATTCATCAAATGGAGAGTCAAAAGATGTCCACTCATGAATTTCAAATGCAGCAATTGAATTAACAATATGTGTAATGTTAATATCTAAAGGGCTGTTAACATCATCAAAAGCATTTTTAAACAACTCAACATATTCTGGAATTCCTCTAATCCTGTGTGTTATCACAGGCCAAACTCTATCAATTCTCATACTATCTTTTCCAACTTTTGAGACTAAACCTATAATTTCATTTTCACCTGGATTTCCTGCCATCTCAAACTGTCTAGTCATCGGAAACAAAGCTTGAACTGCAACTATATTATCAAGCCCTTTAGGAAGAGCTTCTTGAGCAGGTGTATTAAAACCGTTACCAAATATATTCGATTTAGTTACTCTTCCATCATGTAACAAGGTAGTAATGTCTTTAAATCCTAAATTCCATAAAGCTAATGCATTTCTTGGAATTCGTTTTTTTATTTTTTCATCGCCCTCACCTGCAGTTCTCTTTAATCCTATACCTTGACCTCCTTCACCAATGCCTAACGAAAGTCCATCTGAACCTCCTAGATCATGACTATGGCAGGTTGCACAAGCAATGTTTCGATTTGCAGATAAAATTTTATCATGAAATAAAAGTCTTCCAATTTTAACTTTTTCTATATCAACTTCATGGAAATCTTCGCTCTTTAATGGTTTTGGTAAATCAGTTGCGTAAGTTTTATTTACTGAAATTAAAAATGGAATTATAAATATTATTATTTTTAAATGATTAAATATCTTTTTATACTTTTGTTTCTTCCATCCATAGTTTTTGCGGAAATAGAAAATGCTCGAGATTTGATGGAAGAAGGAAAATTTAAAGAAGCTATGGAAGAACTTATGCCAGCAGCTAGATCTGGTAATGCTGATGCTGAAGAGCTTATTGGAATTATGTATGCTATGGGTCTTGGTGTTGAAAGAGATGATGTTAGAGCTTTTGAATGGTATCTCAGATCTTCTATGAAAGGTCATCCTGGCGCTCAATCTGGTGTTGGGTGGTATTACGAAATTGGTAGAGGGCTTCCTGCTCCAGATCTTGTTAGAGCTTATATGTGGTACGGTTTGTCTGCTATTGGTGGAGATCCTGATGCTGCAATTTCTCAAGAAGAAGTTATTAAAAAAATGACTCCTGAACAAATTGAAAAAGCTCATATTCTCATAAAAGATTATAAATCTTGGATATATCCTTTTAGATAATGAGGCGAACTAAAATCCGCCCCATTAGATTAATTTGAAATTACAAATCTTTTTTGTATGCGCTCGATGCTTTTTTCTCTGCTTTGGCTACTGCTTTAGTTAAAGCATTGAAAATTTCTTTTCCACCTTTAACATTTGCTTTAAACCAATCATACACTGGGCTAGCTTCTTTTTTAAAACTAGCTTTTTGATCAGGCGTAGGAACATACAAATCTCCTCCACCAGCTACAAAATCCTCATAAGCTTTGATTGATTTTCTTTTAGGCGAAGCAAAAGTTGCTTGCTGTAAAGCATAGAAACCATCAGTCACTACTTTTTTAAGATCTGGTGACATTGACTCATATTGTGCATTGTTCATCCACCATAATGCTCCCATATATGCATGACCGTCTAAAGTAACGTATTTTAGACCTGCATCAGGAAACTTCATGTTCATAATGTCAGTAATTCCATTTTTAGAACCTTCAACTACACCAGTTTGAAATGATGTAAATAATTCAGGCCATGGAATAGGAGTTGGAGATGCACCTAATGCTCTTACAAGTTCCTGAGGTAAATCAGCTACAACTGTTCTGATTTTTAAACCTTTCATGTCAGACGGATTTGCAATTCTTCTTTTTGTGTTAGCAAAATTTCTCCATCCTCCAGTGTTTCCAATTGTCATCAATCTAATTGAGTCATTAGAATCTTTTAGAGCCATTTTTCTCATTGTTCTTACAAAATCACCTTGCATTACATCTTCAGCAATTCTGTCATCAGCCATCAGATAAGGTAAATCTAAAACTTGAACATATGGAAATACACCTGCAGCACCTCCAGAAGTAGAAATGTAAATATCTATGCTTCCATCAGATACACCTTGTAAACACTCAGCACCTTTTGAACAAAGCTGCGTACCTACGAATAGTTCTACAGCTATTTTTCCATTTGAAGCTGCTTCTACGTAGTTTTTAAATACTACAGCACCATCATAATCTTCATCTTGATCATTAGAGTTCATTGTCATTCTCAAGTTATAATCTGCAGCTGAAACAGATGCAGTAAAACTGATTAAGAATAATAATGAAAAAAATGATTTTATTAATTTACTCATAATTATTTCCCTCTCTTTAAATATTTATGTATATAAACTATACTTAAATTGATTTAGAGAGTCTATCGAGTAGTAAAAAAAAATATATTTATTTTGCGAAACCAGTAAGCAAAGGAATAGTCATCGAGATTGATGGAAAATAGGTTATTAAGAAGATAACTATAGCTTCTACTGCTAAGAATGGCAATATAGCTTTTGCTATTGTTTCAACTCTTTCCCCAGATACAGAAGATGCAACAAATAATACAAGGCCCATTGGTGGAGTTGCTAAACCAACGGTTAAATTAACGGACATTATAATTGCAAAGTGCACAGGATGAACACCTAATTCAACAAATACTGGTCCAAGAATTGGTCCCAAGATAATTATCGCTGGACCTGCATCTAAAAACATTCCAACAACAAATAATAAAATATTTATAAGAAATAACAAAACATATGGATTATCGGTTAATCCCAAAACAAATGCAGCAAGATGCTCTGGAGCATGTGATAAACTTACAACTGTTTTAAAAGCCATTGCAGCACCAACTAAAAGAAGAACTACTGAAGATACCATTGCTGCTTTTGTCATAACCTTAGGAACATCTTTCCATTTTAATGATTTCAACACAAATAGACCGATGAACATTGCATAAGCAGCAGCTACAGCTGATGCTTCAGTTGGTGTAAAAATTCCTCCAAGTATTCCACCTAAAATTATTACAGGTGTCATTAAAGGGAAAAAAGCTTTAAGAGATGCTTTGCCTCTTTGGCTCCAAGTGGTTTTTTCAGTTACAGCAGGAAAATTATATCTCTTGGCCATAAATTTTATTGTGACCATCAAACTAACTCCAACTAAAATACCAGGTACAATTCCTGCTAAAAATAATGCAGCAACACTCTCACCCATCACATACGCATAAATAATCATTATCCCTGAGGGTGGAATTATGGGTCCAATTACAGAACTAGCTGCAGTAATAGCTGCTGCAAATTTTTTTGTGTATCCTTGTTTTTCCATTGCAGGAATAAGCATTGATCCAATTGCTGATGTATCAGCTACAGCTGAACCAGATAAACCTGCAAACAACATTGAAGTCAGTACATTGACATGAGCCAATCCACCTTTTAAGTGGCCCATCATCGCCTGACTAAATTCAACTAGTCTATGAGTTATTCCTCCTCTGTTCATTAACTCTCCTGCTAACATAAAAAATGGTATTGCCATCAAAGGGAAGCTATCTATTCCATTATAAATATTTCTATAAAGCATAGCTCCATCTCTAGCTTGATCATTTAGCCAAAGCAAAATTCCTGGTGCTGCTAACAATCCAAAAAATACAGGTAAACCAATTAACAAAAATAATAAAAATAAAGGAAGAAACCAAACTAACATTATTGCGTCTCCAACTTTTGTTTATCGTAATCTTCAGGCAAGTCTAACTTTGTAAAATTAGTAAGAATGTTTCTTAAAATTAACTCTATATTCACAGAAATTAAAAAAATAATTCCCACAGGTAATGACATATACATCCAAGCTAATTTTATTGGTTCTGCTTTCCCGCCAATTAAATGAAAAGGTATCTTTATCGATGAAGAATTAAATATCCATCCAGCATTAATATGTTTAAATCCTAATTCCAAACCTATTACTAAGACAAAAAGAGAAACGATTAATAAAAATAAAGTTAATAATATGGAGATAAGTTTTGGTAAAAATCTCTCTAATAAATCAATAGAAACAAATCCACCCCATCTATACGCAGATGGTGCAATCAATCCTGTCATCCATAACATCAAAAATCTAGCAACCTCATCGGGCCATGGCAGTGCATTATTTAATACATATCTAAAAAATACTTGCACCAAGATGACAATCACCATCAAAAGTATTGCTATCCATGCAAACTGTCTTCCAATTCTTAAAAAAAAAGTATTTATTTTCTCAAGGGTCTTAAAAAAAGATAGGAGAATGTTAATTGTCAAATTCACAGCTAAATTTATTTTAAATATTTAATAAATACAACTTTAATCAAAAAACTAATTTACTTTATAGAATAATTCTCGTATTAAAAATGCTCTCTAAAAAATTGATATATAATTATGAGTAATAAAAAAAAGATATTAATTATTCAAAAAGTCCATGAAAAAGGTATGGAATTAATAAATAACCATCCTAATTTTGATGTTGAAGTAACTGATGACACTTCAATAGAAAATTTAAAATCAAAATTAAAAGATTGCGATGGTGCATCAATAAGAATTGCAAAACTTCCTGGTGAAACTTTTGAAGAAGCAAAAAATTTAAAAATTATTTCAAGACATGGTGTAGGTTACGACAATATCGATTTAAAAAAAGCTAAAGAAAAAGATATAAAAATAGCAATAACAGCTAATGCTAATGCTGTTACAGTTGCAGAACATGTAATGTTCGTTTTGTTAAATATTGCAAAAAGAAAAGACTTATTTGACAAAACAGTAAGAGATGGAAATTTTAAAGACAGAAATAAATTACCAAAAACAATAGAAGTTTGGAAAAAAAATTTTTTGATAATGGGTTTTGGAAGAATAGGAAAAGCCTTAATTAAAAGATGTCTGGGCTTTGAAATGAATGTATTCGTTTATGATCCATTTGTAGACAAAGATAAAATTGAAGAATTAGGGGGAAAAAAAGTAGAAGATCTAGCCGAAGCAGTAAAAACTATGGATGTTATTTCGCTCCATATGCCTTTGACAGATAAAACCGAAAATTTAATTAATTATGATTTATTAAAAACAATGAAAAAAACTTGCATTATTATTAATGCAGCAAGAGGTGGAATTATTCATGAAGAAGATCTTGATAAAGCACTCAATGAAAATTTAATTTTTGGAGCTGGAATTGATGTTTTTAAAAAAGAACCACCTGATGATAATAATCCACTTCTCAAAAATGAAAAAGTTTATTTAAGTCCACATACTGCAGCTTTTACCGATGAATGTATGACAAGAATGGGTAAAGAGACAATTCAAAATATTATTGATTTTTTTGAGGAAAAGTTAGAAAAATCTAAAATTGTAAAACTTTAATATGAAAATTAATTTCAAAAATTTTGGATTTTTAGAATTTTTAGTATCAGCATCTGCAATCTTTGTAGTTGGTATGTTAATTTGGACAGCAAGTACAAGACCAGCTGTTGAAGCTAAAGCTAATTTAGTAAAAGAAAATCACAACAAGGTCGTTGATCTAATTAATGATGAAGTTAACAAATGTGGTAATAACGATGAAGGTAAATTCACTGTTTGGGGTGATCCATGTAATGGTGAATGGATAGCTGATAAAGTTGTTAATTATATCAATGAAAATTTAAAAATAGAAAATCCATTTTCTGACGACTCAAAAGTAAAAACTGATCCTGATCCTAGAATAAAAGCTGAAGGTAAAGCTGGTCAATCAGTTGAGATGGGGGTGATCTTTGTTATGTCCTCAAATTTTTTGCCTGATCCTGGTTCTGAATGGATTGTTGGTACTTGTTTCAAATCTCCTTGTGTTGCAGCAGGAAATAACGAACTTACTTCTATTTATAGATAATTAATTTTTATAGATCTCTATATTACTTTTATTTAAGGTTTCGGTTAAATATTTATAACCAATCTTTGCATATTCAAAAGGATTTGCTTTTGCTGGATCTTGCTCAGCTTCAACTACCAACCAACCTGAATAATTTTTTTTTAATACATCAAATAATGGTTTGTAATCAATACAACCATCTCCAGGTACTGTAAAAGCACCTTCTAAAAATGCGCCTCTAAAACTTAAATCTTCTTTTAATGATTTGTCTAAAACATTTTTTCTAATATCCTTACAATGAATATGAATAACTCTATCACCAAAATTTTTTAATATTTTAAGAGAGTTGCCTTGAGCAAAAAGCATATGACCAGTGTCTAAAGTAAGTTTTACGCTATCATCAGTGTTTTCTAGCAATCTTATAGTGTCTTCCTCGGTTTCTATAACTGTCCCCATGTGATGATGGTAAGCAAGAGGCATTCCTTGATCTTCTAAATATTTTCCCATCTCTGAAATTTTTGCATAGTATTCTTTGGCTTCATCATGACTCATTTTTGGCCTTGTAGAAAGTTTTCTATTTGGGTCTCCTTGAATTGAACCTGAGACTTCTGCAAAAACCATGCAGGGAGAGTTACAATCTTTGAACAATTTTAGCTGAGCTTGTATTAAATTTTTTTCCTCATTAACTGTGTTTTTTCTTAAATTTGCACCATACCAACCTGAACAAAGATTTAAGCTAAACTCTTTTAATTTAGGAATTAATTCTTCAGAGTTTTTAGGAAATTTACCTCCAGACTCAATTCCAATAAATCCTGCTTGACTAGCTTCTGATAAGCATTGTTCCAAAGAAGTATCGCCCCCAAGTTCTGGCATGTCATCATTGCTCCATGCTATTGGTGCTATTCCTAATTTTACTGACATAAATATTTTTTTTGCTAAGATATATTCAATGTTTAAATCAAATAAAACTAAAAAATTAAGTTTAGGAATTGTTGGTGGTGGTCCTGGATCCTGGATTGGTCATGTTCATAGAATTTCATCTAGATTTGATGATCAGTACGAAATAGTAGCTGGTGTTTTTTCTAGAAATGTAAAAATTTCTACTAAGTTTGGAAAAAGTATAGGCATTTCACCTGACCGATGTTACTCAAATTACAAAGAAATGGCTGAAAAAGAATCTAAGAGAAAAGATGGAATTAATGTAGTTTCTATAATGACACCTCCATCAAGTCATCAAATTATTGCTGAAAAATTTATTTCAAAAAATGTAAATATAATTTCTGATAAACCTTTCGCTGGAAATTTAGAACAAGCGAAAAAACTTTTCAAATCAATTAAAAAAAATAAAAAAATTAAATATGCTCTTACACATAACTACTCAGCTTATCCAATGGTTAGACAGGCAAAAATTCTTGTTGAGAGAGGTAAGATAGGAAAAGTAAGAATGATAAATGTTGAGTATGTGCAGGATTGGTCTGATGGATCATCTATCAATAGCAGAAATGCAAAAAAGAAATTAAAGTGGAAACTTGATAAAAATATTGTTGGTTCCTCAGCTGTATTAAATGAAATTGGATCTCATGCTTATCATTTAGCAATGTATATATCTGGTTTGAAAGGAACAAATGTTTTTGCTGATATAAAGCAAATTTCTCCAAAGATAAAAATGGATGATAATGCTCAAGTTATGATTAATTTTACGAACGGTGCAAAAGGTATGTTTTGGACTAGCGTAATGTCTAGAGGAGGAGTTTATGGATTAAGAATAAGAGTCTATGGTGACAAAGGAAGTTTGGAATGGGTTCAAAATGATCCTGGATACTTAAAGCTAAATCCTTCCAAAGGTGCGGTAAAGCTTTTAGAAAGAGGTTTTCATAATGCAGATTTTTCAAAGAATTTTTCTAGAATTAAATTTGGACATCCAGAAGGATATTTAGATGCGTTTGCAAATATATATAAAGAATTTGCACAATCGTTAAAAAGCAAATCAAATAAGCGACATTTTTATCCTGATGAAGATGAAGGATTTGAAACTGCTAAATTTATTAATGCATGTAAGGTTTCATCAAGAAGTAAAAAATGGGTAAAAATCAAATAAACGTAGCATTACTTGGTCTAGGTAGAATAGGTCAAATGCATGCTGAAAACTTAATAAATCATAAAAGTTTCAAATTAAAATATACTTTTGATATCAGTAAGAAGTTAGCAAAAAATATTTCAAGAAAATTTAATACAGTTGATATTAGTACCCCTGAAAAAGCTTTTAGAGATAAGAATATAGATTTAATATTTATTGCATCTAGTACGTCTACTCATATTAAATTTATAAAAGAGGCAGCAAAACATAAAAAAGTAGTCTTTTGTGAAAAACCTTTAGATTTAAACATTGATAAGGTTAATAAATGTTCAAAAAAGATCAAAAAGTATAAACCTAAAATTCAATTAGGTTTTAACAGAAGGTACGACCCTGGGCATAGTTCAATAAAACAAGAATTAAGAAAAGGAAAAATTGGAAAACTAGAAAAAATAATTATCACCAGCCGTGATCCTGCCCCACCTTCATTAAATTATTTAAAAGTATCCGGTGGCATATTTAAAGACATGATGATTCATGACTTTGATTTATTAAGATTTTATTTGGAAAAAGATGAGATAGAAAATATTTTTACTACAGCTAGTAATATTTCAGATAAAAGATTTGATAAAATTAAAGATTATGAACTAGCTTCATGTCTTTTGAAATCAAAACAAGGTGTGCAGTGTATAATTACAAATTCTAGACACTGTAGCTTTGGGTACGATCAAAGAGTAGAGTTATTTGGTTCAAAAGGAATGTTAATATCTGGAAATAAAAGTGAGAATGAAACAGAGATTTTTACAAAAAACAACACATCACAGAAAAAACCACTTTTAAATTTTTTTATAGATAGATATGTTGATGCATACAGGCTTCAACTTGATGAATTAGCTTTATATTCAAGAAAAAAAAAGTCCCCAATTTCAAGTTTTGAGGATGGAAGAAGAGCTTTGATTATTGCTAACGCCGCTTCACAGTCCTTAAAACAAAGAAAACAAATAAAAATTAAGTTTTAATTCTAAATTATAATTATTCTAAGATATGTATATTTTCTATACATATTGTCCATGACACCTTTACAACCTACTTTTTTTTATGTTAACGTCCGCGCATTAAAAGTTAACTTTTATTTAAACGAGAGGGAAAAATAATGAAAACATTATACAAATCAATATTAGCATTTGTTGCTTGGGTTATGCTTTCAGTGTCTGCTTTAGCGGTAGACGTGATCGTTGTATCTCACGGACAAGCTAACGACCCATTTTGGTCTGTTGCTAAGAATGGTGTAGATAAAGGATGTGCGGATATGGGAATATCTTGCAAGTACACTGCGCCTGCTACTTTCGACATGGTTGAAATGGCTAAATTAATTGACAACGCAGTTTCACAAAAACCAAAAGGTATTGTGATTACTCTTCCAGATGCTGCTGCTTTAGGAAAATCTGTTAAAGCTGCTATCGCTGCTGGTATCCCAGTAATTTCAATGAACTCTGGTTCAGATGACTTTGCATCACTAGGTATCAGTGCTCACGTTGGACAAACTGAGTTTGAAGCTGGTGTAGGTGGCGGACAAAAAATGAAAGCTGCTGGTGGTAAAAAAGCACTATGTGTTAACCACGAAGTTGGAAACGTTGCGCTAGACAGAAGATGTGCTGGATTCAAAAAAGGTTTTGGTGGATCTGTTGACATCTTAGGAACTTCTAATGACCCAACAGAAATTCAAAAAGCTGTTGCTGCTAAATTAGGTGGTGGATATGACACTATCCTAACTTTAGGTGCTGGTCTTGCAGGTGAAGCTGCTCTTAAAGCTTTAGAAGCTGCAGGGAAAGTTGGTTCTGTTAAACTTGGTACATTTGATATGTCACCTGGAATGTTAAAAGCTGCTGCTGCAGGTAAAGTAGAGTTTTTAATTGACCAACAACAATACCTACAAGGTTACTTACCAATAGCTATATTTGGTCAGTATATGAGATATGGAACAATGCCAGCTGGTGTAGTTATGACTGGTCCTGGTTTCGTAACTCCTGACAATGCTGCTAAAGTAATTAAGTGGGCAGCTCAAGGTTACAGATAATAAATACTTTAAAAGGCCTAGCTAACTTTTAGTTAGGCCTTTTTTCTAAACAAAATTCATAACAAAATGTCTGAAAAAGCAAAAAGCATTTCATCAAAAAAAACTTCTGGTCAAGACGAAAGACTAAAAGAGGTTTCTAAATTAAGATTACTTTTAAATAGACCTGAATTGGGAGCTGTTGGTGGCGCAATTTTAGTATTTATATTTTTTGGAATAGTAGCGGGTGACACTGGAATGTTTAGTGCTTATGGAACTCTTAACTTTCTAGATGTCTCTGCAAATTTAGGAATAATTGCAATTGCAGCAGCAATGCTAATGATTGGTGGAGAATTTGATTTATCAATTGGATCAATGATTGGTTTTGCAGGAATATGTATAGCAATTCCTGCTATTTATTGGGGTTGGCCTTTATGGATAAGTATAATTTTTGCTTTTGCAATGGCAGTATTAGTTGGTTATTTCAACGGTATCCTTGTTGTTAAAACAGGACTTCCATCTTTTATCGTAACTCTAGCGATGTTGTTTATTTTAAGAGGAGCAACATTAGCAATCACAAGATTAATTACGGGAAGAACTCAAGTTCCAGGTTTAAGAGTTTTAATTGAGAATGATCCAATCGCATGGATGTTTGCAACTGATACATTTAAATGGTTATTTACATGGTTGGGTTCAATGAATTTAATTGCATTAAGAACTGATGGAACTCCATTAGCTACTGGTATTCCTCCATCAGTAATATGGTTTATTGCAGCTACACTTTTTGCAACATGGATATTAATGAAGACTAGATATGGAAACTGGATTTTTGCATCAGGAGGAGACAAAAACGGTGCAACAAATGTTGGTGTGCCTGTTGGCAGAGTGAAAATAAGTTTATTTATTGGTACTGCAGTTGCAGCCACAATTTTTGCAACTATTCAAGTTTTAGACGCTGGTTCAGCAGACACTATGAGAGGAAATTTAAAAGAGTTAGAAGCAATTGCAGCAGCAGTTGTTGGCGGTTGTTTGCTAACCGGTGGGTACGGTTCTGCAATTGGTGCAGCTTTTGGAGCATTAATATTTGGAACTGTATCAATGGGAATATTTTATACAGACGTTGATACTGATTGGTTTAAAGTATTTTTGGGAGCAATGATGTTGATTGCTGTGGTCTTTAATAATTATATAAGAAAAAGAGTAACAGAGAGTAAATAATGTCAGAAAATTTAATAGAGTTTAACAACATTAGTAAATTTTTTGGAAAAGTAATTGCTCTTAAAGATGTCACTATGAAATTAAAAAAAGGTGAGATCATGTGTTTACTTGGTGACAATGGTGCTGGAAAATCTACATTGATTAAAACTTTAGCTGGTGTTCATAAACCAGATGAAGGTGAGATAGTAATCGAAGGTAAAAAGACTATTTTTGACTCACCAAAAGATGCTTTGGATATGGGTATTGGAACAGTTTACCAAGACTTAGCTTTAGTTCCATTAATGAGTGTTACAAGAAATTTTTTTATGGGAAGAGAACCATTAAAAGGACTACCTTTTTTAAAAACTTTTGATATTGAAAAAGCAAATCAAATTGCTGCTGAGAGAATGGGTCAAATTGGAATTGACGTAAGAGATCCTTCTCAAGCAGTTGGAACAATGTCTGGAGGTGAAAGACAATGTTTGGCAATATCAAGAGCTATATATTTTGGAGCAAAAGTTTTGGTTTTAGATGAACCAACTTCTGCATTAGGTGTTCATCAAGCATCAATGGTTTTAAAATATGTTGTAAAAGCAGCCTCACAAGGATTAGCTGTAATTTTAATTACACATAACGTTCATCATGCATATCCAGTTGGAAATAGTTTTACAGTTTTAAATAGAGGTAAAAGTTTAGGAACTTTTAATAAAAAAGATATTAGTCGTGAAGAGCTTTTAGGGATGATGGCTGGTGGTGAAGAGCTTGATAAGCTTGAAGTTGAACTTGAAGAAATGAATAGGATTAACAATTAATCTAAAGCTTCATATAGTGTAGGGAACATTTCTCCATCAACAGGATCTCCATTTTTATAACCTGCTTCTTGCATAGCTTTCCTGTAATTAAAACTTGTCCAGTCTCCATCATAACTGATTTTTGCATCCTCTTTGGAAACTCTTAAGGTATATCTACTTAAAGTTTTATCAGGAATGCTCTCATTCAAACTTCCATGAAGTGTTCTCATATCAAAAACTACTGCATCCCCTAATTCACAATCCCATTGTAAAAACTCATATTTATCTTTATTTCCTATAATATCTGGAGGTAATTCATATTTTTTTCCATTAACTAAACATTCATTACCCTCAATTTTGTGCCCATCCTTAAACAAAACTCTCAAAAAAAATTTATTCCATAAATGTGAGCCTCTCACCCAAACAACTCCCTCATTTTTTTTTGTTGGTTGAAGTGGAAGCCACAAAACACACATTGTTCCATCCATATCGAAATAACTAATATCGTGATGAAAAGGCGTTGAAGATTTTGATCCTGCCTCTCTTAAAAACCAATTATCCATTACCAAATTAATTTTTTTTGCAGACATTAATTCTGCAGCTATCTGTGCATATGGAGATTTATAAACAAATTCTTTAAATTCGGGAATTAGATGCCAAGTCCAGTAATCCTCAAGGTAAGCTGGAACATTTTTTTTAGTTGTGTGAGATTTAAATCTAGGACTAGGGTTAGAAATATCTTTTTCTATACCTGTCTTAAGTTTATTAATCCAATTAATATCGAACTTTTTTTCTAGAAATACTGCGCCATCCTCTTTAAATTTTTTTATTTCATTTTCTGTAAGAATTTTGTTCATAATAATAAAAGTTAAGTTTTATAGTATTTTAATGCATTAAAGTGTCTAGTAATAGTTGAAATTATTATATTTAAAATCCACATAACTAATATTTGATTTTTTCATTAATTGTTTTTCTTCTATAATGTTATTTTATAAGAAGGAGGTAACTATGGCTAAATTTATAGTAATGGGCAATTATACAGCTCAAGCTTTTAAAGGATTTATAGGTAATCCAGACCAAGACAGAGCTGCAGCTGCTACTGCTTTATCAGAGGCAGTAGGAGGAAAAATGGAGTCTTTTATGATCACAAGAGGAGCTTATGATTTTGTTGGAGTTGTGAGTGGTGATATTGGATTTGAAGGCGCAGCAGCAGTTAAGCTAGCGGTTGAAGCTTCTGGAGCTATAACAAATTTTACCATATTAGAGGAAATGGATATGGGTAAAGCTGCAGGCATGGCATCAAAAGCTATGGCTAATTATAAACCAGCAGGTTAAAGCTAGATTTTAAGTTAATTCTATCATGATTAATTTTATTAATTATGATAGCTTTAACTTAAATGAAAATATTAAGAGATAGTTTTGGTAGGTCTTTTCCTTATATAAGACTTTCGATTACCGATGTATGTAATTTTAAGTGTGGGTATTGTTTACCTAATGGTTATCAAGTTGATAAGAGCGATAATAGAAAATTTCTTCACTTAGAGGAAATCAGACGTCTAGCAAAAGTTTTTTCAAAATTGGGTGTATGCAAAATTAGACTTACTGGAGGTGAACCAACAGTAAGAAAAGATTTTTTTGATATAATCAAGATCTTAAAAAATGAAGCTGGAATAAAAAAAGTTGTAATTACCACAAACGGTTATCATTTAGATGAAAAAGCAAAAATGTTAGTAGATAGTGGCTTAAACGGCATTAATATTAGCATTGATAGTCTAGATAGAAATACATTCAAAAATGTTACAGGTCATGATCGATTACCAGAGATTTTAAAAGGAATTAATATCTTACAAGATTTAAATTTTGAAAATATTAAGATTAATGCAGTTCTTTTAAATGGAATAAATGCATCAGACAAAGATTTTGAGTCTTGGGGAGAATTTATAAAAAAGAACAAAGTGGATTTTCGATATATAGAACTAATGCAAACAGGCGATAACCTAGATTATTTTAAAAAATATCATGTATCTTCAAAAATTTTCAAAGAATACTTAAATAAAAATAATTGGATTTATCAAACCTTAGGTAAAGATGCAGGGCCTGCACTAAATTATATCAATCCAGAATACAAAGGGAAATTTGGAATTATAGCGCCCTACTCTAAAGATTTTTGTAGAAGCTGTAATAGATTAAGAATTACATCAAGAGGAGATCTTAGATTATGCCTATTTGGAAATACTGGAATTAGTATAAGACATTTATTACAAAAAGATGATCAAATTAAAGAATTACAAGATCTTATAATGGGTCAAATGAAATTTAAAAAAGAATCTCACCATTTGGAACTAGGCGAAACTGGTTTAACTAAAAATTTATCTACCACGGGTGGCTAATGTCAAAATTAAAAATTATCAATCAAGAAGAACTTAAAGATTGGGCGAAAGAAATATTTCAAAAAAACTCTTTCAATATGGTTGATGTTTCTTCAAAAAAAGAAACTTTTAGAAGAGCACTTGCGTCAGGTAAAATTTATGTTGGAAAAGAGGTTTTTGATCTAATTAAAAATAAGAAGATGCCTAAAGGAGATCCTATTACTTTAGCTGAGGTATCAGCTGTGTTGGGTGTAAAAAAAACAAGTGAACTTATTCCTCTATGTCACCCACTTCCAATTGACCATACGGCTACTAAAATAATTATGAATGAATTAGACAGTTCATTAGAAGTTTTTTGCGTAGTTTCTGCAGTAGCAAAAACAGGTGTTGAAATGGAAGCTATAATGGGTGTTAACTCTGCCTTAATCACAATTTATGATTTAAGCAAAATAGTAAATCCACATCTTAAAATTGATAACGTAAAATTATTAATTAAAGAAGGTGGAAAAAGTGGATTATGGAAAAACCCTGATGGTCTCCCAGATTTTTTAAAAAATATTTTTTAATGAAAATATCAGTTGAACTATTTGGCGCAGCTAGAGAATTTAGTACTAAATCCCATTTAGACTTTGAATTAATTGAAAATTCCTCAATAAAAGATCTTAGAAACCAAATGATAGAGTTTATTGATATAAAATTTAAAGGAAATGAAACTTTTAAAAAAATTGTTAAATCATCAGCTTTTTGTTCGTCTGATGATAAAATTGTCTCAGACAATTATAAAATAGTTAAAAAACAAAACTTTAGCATTATACCTCCTATAGGAGGCGGTTAATGCTACATACTAAAATTATTGATGCTTCAAAAAATGAGAAGATAGAAATTTCAAAAGCAGAAAATTATTTAAATCAATCGAAATTTGGCGCTGTAATATATTTTGTTGGGACTGTAAGAGATTTAAATGAAAATAAAAAAGTTACTGGTATTACCTATGATGCCAAAGAAAGCATGGTTATAAAAAGTTTTGAAGAAATTTATGAAGAAGCTGATAACAAGCTAAATATTAAGGAAAAAGCAGTATTTATTGAGCATGTTAAAGGATATGTGGGTTTAAAAGAAAAAAGCATCATTATTGGTGTAGCTTGCAAACATAGAGATCAAACTTTTGTGTTATCCAGATATATAATTGAAGAAATTAAAAAAAGATCTCCTATTTGGAAAAAAGAACATTATGAAAATGAGGACAGTGAGTGGTTAAAAGGAATATCTCTAAATAATTAAAATGATAAAATTTAAAAATTCAGAAATTACACCAGAGAATATTTATAAAAAAAGAAGATCTTTCATTAAATCTATAGGTCTTGGTGCAAGCACATTAGCAATGTCAACTATACCTTTTGTAAATAAATCTTTAGCAAGTGAGAGAGATAAATTAACGAGTTATAAAGACATAACGACTTATAATAATTATTATGAGTTTGGAACATCAAAGAGTGATCCTTATAGAAACTCTCAAATATTTAAAACAACTCCTTGGGATATAGCTATTGAGGGTGAGGTTGAAAAACCAATAAAATTATCTATGGAAGAAATCTCAGAAATGTTTATTTCTGAAGAAAGAATATATCGATTAAGATGTGTTGAGGGTTGGTCTATGGTTATTCCATGGATGGGTTTTTCTTTAAGCAAATTACTATCAAAAGTAAATCCAACTAATAAAGCAAAATTTGTTGAATTTGAAAGTATATATGACCCTGCACAAATGAAAGGTCAAAGATACCCTGTTTTAAACTGGCCTTACAATGAAGGTTTAAGAATTGATGAAGCCATGCATCCTTTGACAACCGTTGTGACAGGATTATATGGTAAAAAACTGCCTAATCAAAACGGAGCACCACTAAGAATTTTTATTCCATGGAAGTATGGTTTTAAAAGTGCAAAAGCTATTGTTAAAATTAAATTTGTTGAAAACATGCCTACCTCATCATGGATGTGGGCTTCACCTAGAGAGTATGGATTTTATTCAAATGTTAACCCTAATGTTGATCACCCAAGATGGTCTCAAGCAACTGAAAGAATAATAGGCGAAGGTGTTTGGGCACCTAGAGTAAAGACTTTAATGTTTAATGGTTATGGAGATGAAGTTGCAAGTCTCTATAGCGGTATGGATTTAAAAAAAAATTTCTAAATTAAATTGAGAAGATATTCTAAAACTCTAGTTTTTTTTCTTTCTCTTTGGCCAATTTATGTGATTTCTTATCAAATAATTTTTAATCAATTAGGTCCAGAGCCTGTTGATAGAATCATAAATCACTTTGGAGAATGGACTTTGATATTTATTCTTTTAACTCTTTCAATGACACCACTGAAGAAAATCACAAAATCAGTAGAGTGGATCAAGTTTAGAAGAATGCTTGGTTTGTTTACTTTTTTTTATGCATCTATTCATATGTTAAGTTATGTTGGTCTTGATTACAGATTTGATTTTGAGCCACTGATAAATGATGTCTTAAAAAAGAAGTTTATCTTTATAGGATTTTCAGCTTGGCTGTTGTTAATTCCACTTGCTGTAACGTCATCTGAGAAAATGGTTAGACTGTTAAAACAAAATTGGAAAAAAATTCATAGATTAATTTATATAATTGGGATTTTTGGCGTACTTCATTATATTTGGCTATCAAAAACAATATTTTTCAAACCACTTATATTTTTAATTATTTTAGTAATTCTTTTGCTTTTTAGAATTAAAATTACAAGATCAGCTTCTAAAATCTGAGGCTTTATCAAAATCTTTAAAAGATTTGATACTCTTAGTTTTAATAAAATTTGTTCTATTTTTAAGCCTCTTAACCATAAATTTTGCTCCAAACTGACCTTTAATATTTTTAAATTTTTTTATTAAAGAATTATCAAAACCGATGGGGTTACCTACTCTAGTTTTATATTTTAACGCATGTATTAAAAATTTTTTAGAATTTATAGATCTACAAATTTTATTTATATCTGATTGTTTAACAAATGGCATGTCCGACTGAGCTACAATAAAGCCCTTATCATTTTTAGATATTTTTTTTAATCCTGTTTTTATAGAAGAGGCCATCCCTTGTTTATAATTTTTATTATAGGTAAAAATAATTTTTTTATTTTTTTTTATTATTTTTTTTACTTCTTTGTGTTGATGGCCAAGAACTATGATAATTTTATTTACTTTACTTTTTTTTAAGACATTTAATGAATAATTTATTAACGGTTCATTTTTATATAGCTTAATCAGTTTATTTTCAGATTTCATTCTTGTTGATTGGCCAGCTGAAAGTAATATTGCTTTAATCACTTTTTATAAGTTTCTGATACTAATTGAGCTATAATAGATAAAGCAATCTCTGGAGCAGATTTACCACCAAGCTTAATACCAATTGGTCCGTGAATTGAATTAATTTCATTATTAGTAAATCCAGCCTCACTTAATCTTTGACATCTGTTTTCATGAGTTTTTTTACTGCCAAGTGCTCCAATATAATAAAATTTATTTTTTAATGCGTATTGCAAAGCAGGATCATCTATTTTTGGATCATGTGTTAAAGCTATTAAGGCTGTGCTTGAATTAGTTTCAATTTCCTCAAAAGCTTCTTTTGGCCATTTATTAATAACTTTAATATCAGGAAATCTTTGCTCGGATGCAAAATATCCTCTTGGATCTATAATGCTAATTTCAAAATTTAAACTTTTTGCAAAATCAACTAAGTATTGTGCAATATGTACAGCCCCAACGATAATTACTTTTATTGGTTTTATATAAGTTTCAACAAATATCTCTGAATTTTCTATAACCCCGTTTTTTTTTGATTTAAAAAAATTTTCTATTTCATCAGCATATTTTGAAAATTCTCCTTTTGGAGAAGTGCCAGGTAAATAAATTTCACTATCACCATTTTCTAAATTTGTAAGAATTGCAAACTCAGTTTTTGATGATTTTTTTTTTAATATTTCTTCAAGTGTTTTAATTTTCATTAGTGTATCTGCTCAATATATACTGCAATTTCTCCTCCACATGCCAGACCCACTTCCCACGCACTCTCATTCGAAACTTTAAATTCTATTTTTTTACAAGGCTTGTTGTCTTTAATTAACGATAAACACTCACTTACAACTGCAGACTCCACACATCCACCAGAAACTGATCCTGAAAAATCTCCTTTTTCATTCACAATCATTCTACTACCAACTTGTCTAGGTGATGATCCCCAGGTTTGAATTACAGTTGCTAAAACTACTTTTTGATTAGCTTTGATCCAATCTTTAGCTTCGTCTAATATTTTCTCATCAAATGAATTTTTCATTTGATAAAATATAGTTTTTAACTAGCAAGCATCAACGGCTTTTTTAGCCTGAGTGACAACTAAACTAGCTCTAAAATCTGCAGAAGCATGCATATCAGAGTTCATTTCTGAACTATCTAGATCCATTCCATCTATTGAAGAAGAGGAAAAATTACCCGTTAGGGCTTTTGACATATCTTTATCATTATAAACACATGATTTTGCACCAGTAACTGCAACATTTACATCTCCTTTATGTTTAGCTACATATACTCCAACGATTGCATATCTAGATGCAGGATTAGGATGTTTTTGATAGCTAGATTTTTCTGGTATTTGAAATTCGATAGCTTCAATTAACTCACCCTTTTTTAAAGCGGTCTCAAACATTCCTTTAAAAAACTTTGCTGCTTCAATTTTTCTTTCATTCGTATGTATTGTTGCGTTTAGAGCAATACATGCTGATGGATAATCTGCTGATGGATCATTATTTGCTATTGACCCACCTATTGTTCCTCTATTTCTAACTTGAGGATCTCCAATTCCTTCAGCCAAACTAGATAATGATGGAATAGCTTTTTTTACATCTTTAGAATTTGAAACTTCAACATGTTTAGTTGCAGCTCCTATTGTAACTGACTTCCCACTTACTTTTATGCCACTTAATTTTTTAATATTTTTTATATCAATTAAATCTTTGTAAGTAGCTAACCCTAACTTCATTGAAGGAATAGTAGTCATTCCTCCTGCTAAAAAAGCAGAACTAGATGAAGCAAGTTTAGATGCCTCTTTACTATCTTTTGCTGAATGATAATTAAAATCTTTCATAAACCTCCTATGCTGCTTTTGCGTTAGATTTTTTTAGATTTTTACAAGCCTTCCACACTTTTTCAGCTGTAGCTGGCATAGTAACCTCTTGTCCACCTAAGGCATCAATTACAGCATTCATCACCGTAGGTGGTGCTGCTATTGCTCCCGCTTCTCCACAACCTTTAACTCCTAAAGGATTTGTGGTTGCATGTGTACAAGTATAACCAATGTTGAACTCAGGAAAATTATCTGCACGTGGCATCGTATAATCCATATAAGATCCAGTCATCAACTGGCCTGTTTCATCATACTCTGCATTTTCATACAATGCTTGTCCAATACCTTGAGCAAGACCACCATGAACTTGTCCTTCGACAACCATTGGATTAATTATTCTTCCAAAATCATCACACGCTGTATATTTTTCTAGCTTCACATGACCTGTTTCTGGATCTATCTCAACTTCAGCAATATGTGTTCCTGCTGGAAAAGAAAAGTTTGAAGGATCATAAAAAGAAGTTTCTTTTAAACCTGGCTCATCACCCTCTGGCAATGGAGATTTCATTTCATCTCTTACACCCGGTAAATAACAAGCAAAAGCTACTTCTCCTATTGTTTTCTTTTTATTTGATTTAGAAACAATAAATTCACCATCTTTAAACTCAACATCTTCTGGATTTGCCTCTAACATTTTTGCTGTAACTCTTTTACCTTTTTCAACTATTTTTTTACAAGCATTAACAATTGCGATACCACCAACAGCTAAAGATCTAGAACCATATGTTCCCATACCAAATGTTCCTTTATCTGTATCTCCATGAACGATATCTATATTTTCTATTGGTACACCTAGCTCATCAGCTGCTATTTGAGCAAAAGTTGTTTGGTGACTTTGTCCATGACTATGTGAACCTGTGTAAACAGTGACTTGTCCAGTTGGATTAAATCTAACCTCTGCAGATTCCCATAATCCAACTCCACATCCTAAAGACATTACAGCAGCTGAAGGAGCAATACCGCATGCTTCAAAATATGAAGTAACACCTATTCCTCTTAGTTTTCCTTTGGCTTCAGATTCTTTTCTTCTTGCCTCAAAACCTTTGTAGTCTGCCATCTGTTTTGCCTTTTCCATTCCAGCAACATAATCGCCAGAATCTACAGTATGAACTAATGTCTGTTTAAAAGGAAATGCCGTAGGGAAATTTTTAATTCTAAGTTCAGTTTTATCTATCCCTAATTCCATTGAAGCTTTTTCTACTAATCTTTCAATAGTGTATGTAGCCTCTGGTCTTCCTGCACCTCTATAAGCATCTACTGGAGCTGTATTTGTATATACAGCTTTGACATTTGTATAAGCTGCTGGAATTTCATAAACTCCAGTTGCACAAGGTCCAAATAAATAAGTCGGTGTCACTGTACCAAATACTCGAGCATAAGCTCCAAGGTTTGCTATGGTCTCATTTTTAAAACCAAGAAACTTTCCATCTTTAGTAACCGCTAATTCTGCATGAGTTACATGATCTCTTCCATGTATGTCAGTTAAAAAAGATTCTGATCTTTCTGCAACCCACTTTATAGCTCTATTAATTTTTTTAGCTGCCCAGCTACAAACAATATCTTCGTTGTAGACATTAATTTTTGAACCAAAACCACCACCAACATCTGGAGCTACAACTCTTAACTTATGTTCAGGAGCTACATTTCCAAAAGCAGACATTATCAATCTTGATAAATGTGGATTTTGACTTGTTGTATATAAAGTAATCTCTTCAGATGCTGCATTGTAATCGGCAACACATGCTCTTGGCTCCATTGCATTTGGAATTAATCTATTATTAATGATATCAATAGAAATTACTTTATCGGCCTTATCAAATGCTTCTTTAACTTTTTGTCTATCACCTAATAACCAGTCAAAACAAAGATTTTTATCGATGCCTTCATGAATAGTATCTCCATTCATAGCATCTGCAGTACTTGTGACTGCTTTTAATACTTTGTAATCAACTTCAACTTTTTCCGCAGCTTCTTTTGCTTCTGCTAAACTTTCAGCAATTACAACTGCAACAGGATCTCCAACAAAATTTACATTATCTTTAGCTAACGGAGGGTTTCCAGGACATTTCATTTCTGTACCATCTTCACTTCTGATTGCCCAGCCCGCAATTAAACCTCCAATTTTATCATCTGCTATTTCTTTGCCTGTAAGTATGCTTACTACTCCTGATGATTTTAAAGCTTTATCAATATTTAATTTTTTAATAGATGCTCTTGCATGTGGAGACCTAACAAAAATCGCATAAGTTTGATTTGCTAAATTAATATCTGCTGTGTATCTGCCTTTACCAGTTAAAAATCTTTTATCCTCTTTTCTCTCAACTCTAGAACCTACTAAACTTGCCATTTTCTTTTTCCTCCTTAAAATTACATTTTTGTTGCTGCTTCTTTAACCGCGGCAACAATATTTTGATATCCTGTACATCTGCAAATATTTCCTTCTAACCAATCTCTAATTTCTGCATCTGAAGGTTTTTTGTTTTTTTGCAAAAGATCAACTGCGCTCATAACCATACCTGGAGTACAAAAACCACACTGTAAGCCATGAAGTTTTTTGAACGCTTCTTGCATTGGATGCATTTTTCCATTTGTTTCTAAACCTTCAATTGTTGTAACTTTTGATCCATTAATATCAGCTGCTAAAGCCGTACAACTTTTTAAAGAATTTCCATCAACATGAACTACACATGCTCCGCATTGACTAGTATCACATCCAATATGTGTACCTGTTAGCTGTAAATGCTCTCTTAAAAATGTAGATAGTAAAGTGTTATCAGGAGCTTCTTTTTCAACTTTTCTTCCATTAACTTCTAATGAAATTTTACCCATAATCTCTCCTTATAAATAATAATAAGATATAATCATTTTGAGAATATGAAGGCAAGTGTCAAATTGAACACTACTTGAACTAGAATTTTATTTTAAAAACATCCAATAAATTAAGAAAATTCCTAGAACTACTGCGGCTGTTAAATATCTATAATTAATTTTTGGTTCAGGTACTTTTTGATTATCTGACTCAGTTATCTCGAAAGTTTCATTTTTTTCAGAAGAAATTAATTCAGAAAATTTACCAAAAAAAATATCTGCCATTTTTTTTGCTGTCATATCTATAAGTCTTGAACCTACTTGTGCAATTTTACCACCAACTTGTGCTTCAACAGAATAAATTAAATTTGTTCCAGTGTCTGTGTCCTCAAGTTTAACTTCAGCTTCTCCTGAGGCAAAGCCAACTAGAGAGTTTCCAGATCCTAATATCTTATAGCTGTTAGGAGGATTTAAATCTTTTAATTCAATGTCACCAGAAAAGGTTGCATTAAAAGGTCCAATTTTATTTGTAGCTTTTGCAGAAAATTCAGTATCAGATTTTTTATTAAATTCCTCACATCCTGGGATTGCTTGTTTAAGTATTTCTGGATCATTTAAAGCTTCCCAAACTTTTTGTTTTTCTAAATTAATTTTATAAGATCCTGTTAATTTCATAAATTAAACATATAATAAATTATGGACGAAAATACAAAAAAAGAATTACAATCTGCAGCTTTTGAAAGATTAATTTCTCATCTTAGAGAAAGAAAAGATGTACAAAATATAGATCTAATGAATCTTGCAGGTTTTTGTAGAAACTGTCTTTCTAAATGGTACAGAGAAGAAGCAGGAAAAAAAGGGATTGAAATTTCTGACCCTGATGCAAGAGAACATGTTTACGGGATGCCTTATTCTGAATGGAAAGACAAATATCAAAAATAATTATTTCTCTTTAAGTCTAGGGAATAATTCTACAAAATTACAGGGTTTATGATTAACGTCTAATTGATGCTTTAATATTCCATCCCACGCATCAGTTACACCTCCAGAGGATCCTGGTAATGCAAATATATATTTACCATTAGATAAAGCTGCACAAGCTCTAGATTGTATAGAGGATGTTCCAACTGTTTTTAGACTTATTGTTCTAAAAACCTCCCCAAATCCAGGTATATGTTTATCTGCAATTTCATTAACTGCTTCAGGAGTTATATCTCTTCCTGTAAGACCTGTTCCTCCTGTAGTTATTATAACATCTATCTCTTTTTGATTGGTCCATTCTTTTAAAATTTTTACAATATCTTCTTTATTATCTTTGCAAATTTTTCTATCAATTAATTGATGTTTGGATTCTTTAATTTTTTCAACCAAGATTGCACCTGATTTATCATTATCAAATGTTCTTGTATCTGTTACAGTTAATAAAGCTATATTTACATCCATAATTTAAAAATGATTATATTATCAATTCTTTTTTTTGTAACCGCTTTAATATACTCAAGTGTTGGATTTGGAGGTGGCTCAACATATCTTGCAATACTTTTAATTTGGGGTGTACCTTACACAATATTCCCCGTTATAGCTCTTGTATGTAATATTATTGTTGTATCTGGTAATTCTATTAATTTCATAAGATCTAAAAACATAAATTTTAATTTACTTTTTCCTTATTTAATTGGCTCTATTCCATTTGCATTTATTGGAGGATCAATAAAAATTGAAAAAAGTTTATTTGAGATTTTATTATTTTGTATTTTGTTGGTTGCAGGCATTTTTTTATTAAGTGAGAGTAAGTCTTTTAATAAAGAGAAAATTAAAATTAACCAAATACCAAGATTAATCTCAATTTCTATTGGATCGATAATTGGCTTTATGTCAGGATTAGTAGGAATTGGTGGAGGAATTTTTTTAAGCCCCCTTCTTTTTTTAATGAAAGCTGGATACCCTAGACATATCACCAGCAGTGCATCTTTATTTATTTTAATTAATTCTATCTTTGGAATAGCCGGACAGTTGACAAAAGATCAGGTTTTAGATCAGGTTATTAACTATTGGCCATTATTTTTAACGGTGCTTATTGGAGGACAAATTGGTAGCTTATTAAACATTAAATTTTTATCGAACAAAATTTTAGCTCTACTAACTTCTTTTCTTGTAATTTTTGTCGCAATAAGAATGGGAATTAAACTGTTAGCTTAACATTGAAGCTCTTGCAAAAATTAAATAACCTGTTTGTTTCCACCTTTTTTAACAAAGTAAATACCAATGCAAACTGCAATTAAAGAAATTAAAACTTTTGTGGTAATTAATTCTTTTAAAAATATGTAACCTAAAATAGTTCCAAAAATTGGTATCAAATAAGAAACTTGAGATTGAAAAATTAATCCATTTGTAGTCAAAATTCTAAAACGTAACAACCAAGCAATTCCTGTAGGAACAATTCCTAAATAAATAGCTGATATAAGAGAGTCTGTTCTTGGTATAGTTTGAAAGGGTTGTTCAATTAAAAATGTTAATGGTAACAAAATAATTATCGCCCAAATTAAAATAGATCCAGTTACATTTTCATTTTTTTTATTACTTATTTTTAACGTTAGTACCCCACCTACAACATAACAAGTTGATCCAAGTAATATCAACAAAGCTGAAACAAAATTATTTTCATCTATTAAAAGATTGTCAGAAAATAAAAAAACTATTCCAGAAAATCCAATTAAAATCCCAATAGTTTTTACTAAATTGAATTTTTCGTTTTTTGTATAAAAATGAGCTAGCACTGTGGAGCTTAAAGGAGTAGTTGACATTAATATAGCTGCCAAATTACTTTGAACTGATTTAACTCCATAAGCAATTAAGAAAAATGGAGCTACTAAATTAATAAACCCTATCATTGCAAACCAATGCCAATCTTTAGAAAAAGCTTCAACTTTTATATTTTTAAAATAACACAATAGTAAAACTGGAATTGCTCCAAAAAATACCCTTAGGAAAGCAATTGTAACTGGGCCAAAAGAAAAAGTTGCTATTTTTATATTAAAAAACGCAGAAGCCCATATAAGAGATAATATTGTCAATAAAAAGTAATCAATTAATTTTGGTTGTCTCATTCAGTTATCTCTTTTATCTCACCGGAGGTTAAGACAATTAAATTTTCAAAATTTATTTCGAATACTGCATTAGGATGACCTGCGGCTGCAAAAATAGAAGAAAATCTATTTAAAGTTTCATCAATGAAAATTTTTATTTTTGTTAAATGTCCTGTTGGAGATACTCCAC
>CACNFL010000013.1 GCA_902619745.1 uncultured Pelagibacteraceae bacterium | reverse complement strand
CCCGTTATTGATAATGACTGCGGCATTTGCTCTTTTTTCATTGTTAATTTTCTTAATGAAATATAATACAGAACTGATAAAAATTAAGAATAAAGGCTTAGATAGATTATGATAAATGAACTACTTTTTATGAATGGATATGCGGTGTACGTGTTATTTGCTTTTAGCTTTACCTTATTAAGTTTCCTAGGTTTATATTTGGTAACTAAAATGCAATTTGTTAAAGAACAAAACAAATTTGTTGCTAAATTTGGATCACTTACTACTGAGCAAGCTAATTCTGCAAAATCACAAAGAATAAATAAAGAAATTTTAGCAAACGTAACAAATAATTAACTTTTAAACCATGTATGGTCGAAAAGTTAAATTAAGATTTGTGTTTGTAGTAATAGTCTTAATCACTTTAATTCTAACAACATTTTTGATTTTAAAATCATTAGAGGAAAATGTTGTATATTTTCAATCTCCTTCCGAGATAAAATCACTTTCTGAAATAGATAAAAGCAAAATAAGAGTTGGAGGAATGGTTAAAAAAAACTCTATTTCCATAAGTTCAAATGAAGTTAATTTTATAATTACAGACTTTAAAAATGAAATAAATGTTAGTTACTCAGGAGCAGTACCAAATTTATTTGCTGAAGGAAAAGGGGTTGTTGCAGAAGGTTTTTTGAAAGATAGAAACTTTTTCTCTGCAACAAAAATTTTAGCTAAGCACGATGAAAATTATATGCCACCCGAAGTAAAAGAAGCATTAGGAGAAAAATAAATTGATATATAATCTTATTGGATATTATTCATTAGTAATAGGATTAATTATTGGATTATCATTATTTTATTTTTCATATAAAAATTTTAATAACCCAAACATTTTAGATACCAAAATATTATCATTTACATTTTTACAATTATTTTTTGTTGTCATTAGTTTTTTGTGTTTGATTTTTTCTTTTGTTATTTCGGATTTTAGTAATGAAACAGTATTTAATAATTCTCACACTACCAAACCATTATTTTATAAAATAAGTGGAACTTGGGGAAATCATGAAGGTAGTTTATTATTATGGTTACTTGTTTTAACGTTATTTATTTTCTTATTTTTAGTAAGAACTAAAAATCAACCAGTAAAATACAAAATTTTAACTTTAGTTTTTCAACAAATAATAATTGTTGGTTTCTTTTTATTTTTAATTAAAACATCAAATCCATTTAATTATATTTTTCCAATACCTACTGAAGGTCTTGGATTAAACCCAATTTTACAAGACCCTGCTTTAGCAATTCATCCACCTGTTTTATATTTAGGCTATGTTGGTTCTTCAATTATTTTTTCATCTGTTTTGGCAGCAACAAGTTTAAAAATTATTTCTCCTAGTTGGGCATCCCATATAAAAAATTGGATCTTAATTTCATGGATATTTTTGACTTTGGGAATACTGCTTGGATCAATTTGGGCTTATTACGAATTGGGCTGGGGAGGTTTTTGGTTTTGGGATCCAGTTGAGAATGTTTCTCTAATGCCGTGGCTTGCATTAACCACTCTTTTGCATTGTATTTTAGTATTAGAAAAAAAATTTATTTTAACTTCATGGGTAATAATTCTTTCTATTACAACATTTACATTGAGCATGTGTGGAACATTTTTAGTAAGATCAGGAATATTAAATTCAGTTCATACATTTGCTAATGATCCCGAAAGAGGTTTATTTATTCTTGTTTTTCTATTCATTTTGATTTTTTTATCTATTTTAATTTTTTTCTTTTTTCATAAAGATAATGACAGCAAATCTTATAGTTTTTTTTGGTTGAGCAAAGAAACTTCAATATTAATTAATAACTGGTTCATGATGTATTTTTTATCAGTTGTATTAATAGGTACTGTTTATCCAATTTTTTTAGATGTAATTTCTTCTCAAAAAATATCCGTTGGGCCACCATTTTATCATAAATTGATAATTCCATTTTTAATTCCATTTTTACTTATGATGGCGATAGGTCCAAAATTAAAATGGATCAAATCTCAACTAGATGATAAAATTTATTTAATTTCTTTTTTGATTATCTCAATTTTATTAGCATTTTTAGTATTAAAAAATTTTAATCAAAATATTTTAATAAATACAATTTTGATATCGAGTGCGCTTTATTTATTCTTTATGACGTTGAGAGATTTTTTTGTAAAAAAATATAAAAATATTTCACAAAATATTGCTCATTTTGGATTTAGTTTATTAATTCTAAGTATTTTATTTAATAATTTATTTGCAAGCGAAATTATAACAAATCTTAAGGTCGGTGAAACTTTTGAAAATTCGAAAACTAAGATAGTTTTTGAAAGTGTTGATCAGAAAAAAGAAAAAAATTATAATGCTATTATTGCGAATTTTTCTATAAGTAATTTAAATGGTGAAGAGGATAGATTTTCGCCAGAGCTGAGAATTTATAATCAACCTGTCATTGCCACAAGTGAAGCTGATATTAAAACAACACTTATGTCAGATAAATTTATTGTAATTAATCTGGTTCAAAATCAAGATTTTTTCAACGTGAGATACCAAGTTAAACCATTTATGCTATGGATCTGGTTGTCAGTAATTCTAATATCTTTTGGGGGCATTGTTAGCTTTTTACAAAAAAGATCATGAAAAATAAAATATTACCTTTTTCAGTTATTATTATTTTTGGAATAATATTTTTTATTTTTTACAAAGGTCTAGAAGATTCAAAAATATATATTCCAGATGTTAATACTAAAAAAGAGATACCAGTGTTTAATTCTAAAGAATTTTTTTCTGGAGAAAATGTAAAATCATCAAGTATCTTTGAGTTAGATAAGTTTTATTTATTAAATATTTGGTCATCCTGGTGTGTACCATGTCGACAAGAGCATCCTTTTTTGATCAATTTAAATTTAGAGAAAAAATTAAATATTATTGGGATGAATTATAAAGATAATTTAAAAAATGCGGAAAATTTTTTAAAAGAACTAGGAAACCCTTATAAAGAAATCTTTATTGATTTAGATGGTATAATTGCAATTGAGTGGGGAGCATATGGGGTTCCTGAATCATTTTTAATTTATAATAATGAAATTATTAAAAAATATATTGGACCTCTTAACCAAGAATTAGTTGATGAAATTAATTTATTGATAAAATGAAATTTCTAAAATTTTTTTTAATTGTTATAATATTGTTCCCTTTAAGTAGTGTTAATGCTGAGGAAAACGACAAAAGAAATAAAATAACTAAAAATTTACGATGTCTTATATGTCAAGGTCAATCGGTCTACGATTCAGACTCTGAATTTGCAAACAGTTTAAAGATTGTAGTTGATAAAAAGCTTCAAGAAGGTCTTTCTGAAGATCAAATTTATGAATATTTTAAAAGTAAATATGGAGAATGGATACTTTACGATCCTGGTTTAAATAAAAATACATATATTCTTTGGTTATTGCCGATATTGATATTTTTAATCGGAGGTGCAATAATCTATAAAAGCTTTATAGTTAAAAAATAAATTAATTAGTGATGAAATTAAAAAAATTTTTAATAAGTCTGTTAATGATTACATTCGCATTTTCTTCAATTGCAGAGGAAAAAGTTTTAAAAGATCAAAATACAGAATTTAGTGTTTACACAGGAATGTTTGATTTTAGTGATGATGGAAAAAAATCAACTTTAATTGGTTTTCAACATCAGAATGAAAATTTAAATAGAGATACTTTTTTAGGAAATCTTTCTCCTATAACTGGATTTTTAATTACAGCTGATAATGCAGGATATATTTATACAGGTGTTCAAGCTCAATACAAATTAGGGGCATTAAATTTAACTCCCAGCTTTACACCAGGAATATATCATGAGGGAGATGGTAAAGACTTAGGCCATTTAATTGAATTTAAAAGTGAGTTACAAATTTCACTTGATCTGTCAAAAACAAGTGAATTAGGTTTTTCCTACAATCATATATCTAATGCAAGTCTAGGAGATAAAAATCCTGGGGCAAATAGTTATATGTTTAATTTCTTTAAAAGCTTTTAATAAAGACACATCATGAATATCAATGACTGTTATAATTTTGAAGATTTTAGAAAATTAGCAAAAAAGAAATTACCCGCTCCTATTTTTCATTATATTGATGGTGGAGCAGATGACGAAGTCACTTTAAATAGAAATACAGATGCTTTTAATGATTGTGATTTAGTTCCTAATATTCTTAATAGTGTTGGCGAGCCAGATTTATCTACCACTGTTTTTGGTAGAAAAATCAGTATGCCGTTATTTTTATCTCCTACAGCAATGCAGAGTTTGTATGACCCTGAGGGTGATAAAGCTTCCGCAAGAGCTGCAGAGAAGTTTGATACAATTTATAGCATGTCCACAATGGCATCTTTTTCAATTGAAGAGGTTGCTAATGTTTCTAGTGGGCCAAAACTTTTTCAACTTTATATTCACAAAGATAAATCAATTACTGATGATTTAATCGAAAGATGCAGTAGAGCAAATTTTGATGGAATGTGCATTACTGTAGATACGCTAGTTGCTGGAAACCGAGAAAGAGATCATAGAACAGGTTTTACTACACCGCCTAAATTTAATTTGGATAGTTTATTGAGTTTTGCAATGAGACCTGGATGGGTTTTCAAATACTTTACTAATAAAAAATTTGAATTAGCAAATATAAAAAATAAAACTGATAAAGGCACTAATATTGCAAAATCGGTTATGGATTATATTAATGAACAATATGATCCAGCGATGAATTGGAAAGATGCAGAATACTGTATTAAAAAATGGAATAAGCCTATGGCATTAAAAGGCGTAATGTCAGTAGAAGATGCTAAAAGAGCAATAGATATTGGTTGTACAGCAATCATGATTTCAAATCATGGAGGAAGACAACTTGATGGATCAAGATCTCCATTTGATCAAGTTAAAGCAATTTCAGATGCAGTTGGTGATAAATTAGAAATTATTCTTGATGGTGGTGTAAGAAGAGGAACACATGTGCTTAAAGCTTTAGCTGCTGGAGCAACAGCTTGCAGTTTTGGAAAAGCATTTCTTTTTAGTTTAGGCGCAGGAGGACAAAAAGGTGTCGAGAGACTTTTAGAAAATATGCAAAAAGAAATTAGAAGAAATATGATTTTAATGGGTTGTAAGTCAGTTAAAGATCTTGATGCGTCAAAAATAATCTATAGAGACTAAAATATAAGAATTTTAAGCATTTATTTGATAAATTAAACTTTTTAACTAAATAGACAAAAAACTAATTTTCGTTTAGTTTGTCGATTTTAATTTTAAATTGTTATGGAACTTGCAAAATCTTTAAATAGACTTGGAACTGAAAGCGCTTTTTCTGTTTTAGCCGAAGCAAAAAAACTTGAAGCACAAGGTAAACCTATGATTCACTTAGGTCTAGGTCAACCTGATTTCAAAACTCCAAAGCACGTTGTCGAAGCAGCAAAAAAAGCTTTAGATGATGGTCATCACGGATATGTGCTTTCAAATGGAATTTTAGAATGTAGACAATCAGTTACTAGATGGATTAAGAAAAGATATAGTGCAGACGTAGATCCTGAAAGAATTATTATTATGCCAGGTGGAAAACCAACAATGCATTATGCAATTCAGTGTTTTGGTGAACCAGGAGCGGAGATAATTCATCCAACTCCAGCTTTCCCTATTTATGAATCAATGATTAATTATACTGGTTCTACAGCAGTACCTTACGATCTTACTGAAGATAAAGATTTAAAGTTTAGTGCGGATAAAATTTTATCTCTAATTACTGATAAAACTAGATTATTAATTTTAATAAATCCAAACAACCCAACAGGAAGTTTTGTAGAAAAATCAGAAATAGACAAATTGGCTGATGGTTTAAAAAAACATCCTCATGTTACTATTTTAAGTGATGAAATTTATAGTAGACAAATTTTTGATAATAAAGAAATGCCAACATTTTTTAATTATCCTGAGTTAAGAGAAAGATTAATAGTTTTAGAAGGATGGAGTAAAGCTTACTCAATGACAGGTTGGAGACTTGGTTGGAGTTTTTGGCCAGAAAATTTAGTTGAGCATGTAAATAAATTATTAATTAATAGTGTCTCATGTGTAAATGCTGCTGCTCAATTTGCAGGTATCGCAGCTTTAGATGGACCTGATGACTCGATTGATGAGATGATGGAAAAATTTACTTTAAGAAGAAAATTAATTCACGAAGGTTTAAATAGTTTACCTGGTGTAGAATGCAGTTTACCTGGTGGAGCATTTTATGCATTCCCTAAAGTTATTGGAACTGGAATGGACGGCAGTGAATTTTGTAAAAGAGCTATGCATGAGGCGGGTGTTGCTATAGTTCCTGGTACAGCTTTTGGAAAAACGTGCAAAGATTACGTAAGATTTAGCTTTGCAGCCTCTCGAGATAACATTTCTAACGCATTGGAAAATATCAAAAAAATGTTAGGCTAAGCTATGTCTGAAATAGCTTTACCAAAAATTGATAGTTCTATTTTAAATAGAAAAAGCGAAATAGTAAAAAAACTTTCAAAGTTAACTAATATAGAAAATATATTGAGTGAGGCTGATGAATTAAGACCATATGAAACTGATGCTTTATCAGTTTATACGCAGACACCATTAGCAGTAGTACTTCCAGAAAACACAGAAGAAGTAAGCGAGATATTAAAATATTGTCATAGTGAAAATATTAAAGTTGTACCAAGAGGTGCAGGCACAGGATTGTCAGGCGGAGCATTACCTCTTCAAGATGCTATTCTTCTTGGCTTAGGAAAATTTAATAAAATATTAGAAATTGATTACGAAAATAAATGTGTTGTGACTCAGCCAGGAGTTACAAATCTAGGCATTACTCATGCAGTTCAACACAAAGGATTTTATTATGCGCCAGACCCTTCGAGCCAGTTAGCATGTTCTATAGGTGGAAATGTTGCTGAAAATTCTGGTGGAGTTCACTCTTTAAAATATGGAACGACTACAAATAATATTTTAGGTGTACAAATGGTAATGATGGATGGAACTATTTGTAGATTTGGAGGCAAATCGTTTGATCAAGAGGGGTATGATCTTATGGGTTTAATTTGTGGTTCAGAAGGTTTATTGGGGGTTGTCACTGAAGTTACAGTTAAAATTTTAAGAACACCTGAAGTAGTAAGAGCGGCTTTGATAGGTTTTCCATCTATTAAAGAAGGTGGAGATGCAGCATCAGAAATAATTTCAAGTGGAATAGTTCCAGCAGGAATGGAAATAATGGATAAAGCATTAATTGAGGCAACAGATAATTTTAGTAAAGCGGGATATCCCCGAGATGCAGAATTATTATTAATAGTGGAACTTGATGGTACAGAATCAGAGGTTAATGAGTTAATTAAAAAAGTAGAGGCAATCTGTAAAAAAAATAATTGTTCTAGTCTTAAACTTAGCAATAGTGAGAAAGAAAGACTTTCATTCTGGGCCGGAAGAAAAGCAGCTTTTCCAGCGTGCGGAGCTATGGCACCTGATTATTATTGTATGGATGGTTCTATTCCCAGAGGCAAGCTCGCTGAAGCATTATTAGAAATAAAAAAATTATCTGAAAAATATGAATTACCAGTGGCAAATTGTTTTCACGCAGGTGATGGAAATTTACATCCACTTATTATGTTTGATGGAAATGATAAAGAACAACTTAAAAAAACTGAAGAGTTTGGTTCAGAAATATTAAAAACATGTGTAAGACTTGGTGGAGTAATTACAGGAGAGCATGGTGTTGGTATAGAAAAGCGAGAACTTATGTGTGAAATGTTTAATGATAATGATATTCAACAACAATTGAGTATCAAAAAATCATTAGATGAAAAAAATTTATTAAATCCTGGAAAAGTTTATCCTATACTTAGAAAATGTGCAGAGGAAGGAAGGGTTCATGTCCACAAAAATAAAGATAAATTCCCAGATCTTCCAAGATTCTAATAACGTCTATTATCCCAAAGATGAGACAGAAGTTTCAGATTTAATTAGGGAACTATATAAACAAGATTCTCCCACAGAAATTATCGGTAACAATTCAAAAAGTTTCATTGGAAATAAAACGCAGTCAGCTAATACTACGTCTTTATCTAAAATCTCAGGTATTATCGATTATAGACCTGAAGAATTGTATATCAAAGTTAAAGCCTGTACACCAATCAATGAAATCGAGCAGGTCTTAAGCGAAAATAATCAAGAGCTAGCTTTTGAACCAATAGACTTTGGGTATATTAAAGAAGGTAAGTCAAATAAAGGGACAATAGCAGGATACTTATCTTGCAACTATGCAGGTTCACGAAGATTTAAAGTTGGTAGTGTGAGAGATCATGTCCTAGGTTTTAAGGGAGTTAATGGAAAAGGAGATATAATTAAATCAGGAGGTACTGTTGTAAAAAATGTTACAGGTTATGATTTATCAAAACTAATTGCAGGCTCATTTGGTACTCTTGTTGCTTTAACCGAAATTACGTTAAAGGTGCTACCTAAGAAAGATTCTTCTAAAACTGTAATAATTTATCCTAGTAATTTCGAACAAATTTATGATTTTTTTAATAAACTATCTAGCTCAAGTAGCGAAATTTCTGGGGCCGTTTTTATTCCTGAACAATCGAAGGATAAAGATTTTGTTACTAAAAAAAATTCTGTTTTTAAGTTTAATGATCTTAAATCAAATGTTTCATTTATAGCATTCAGAGTTGAAGGGGACAAAATTTCAATTGAAGAAAAAATTAACAATTTAAAAAAAGAACTTGAATTAAATAATTCAGATATTTCTACTCTTGATGTTTATCAATCAGAACCATTTTGGAAAAAAGTAAATAATATAGAGGTATTTGAAAAGACCGAACATAATTTAATACGAATGGTGATACCACCTGCAAATGGTTCAAAACTATGCAAATATCTAGAAAACAACCATAACTATTTTGTTGATTGGTGTGGGTCGTTATTCTGGATTGAAGTTAATAGTAAAAAAGAAGAAAAGATTAAAGACTTAAAAAAAATGGCAAAAGATTTTGGAGGTTATTTGACAGTAATTAAAACTTCATCAGAATATGATTACGGAGAAGCTATTTTTACTGTTGATAAAGTACGTTTAATCATTTCTGAAAAAGTAAAACAAAGTTTTGATCCTAAAAGAATTTTAAACCCAGGGAAAATGTATAGAGGAGTTTAATGCAAACAAAATTTACAGAAGAACAGCTTAGAGATCCTGACAATTTTGCAAACGAAAAAGTTTTTAAAAAGTGTGTGCATTGTGGAATGTGTAATGCCACATGCCCTACACATCAACTTCTAGGTGACGAGTTAGATGGTCCTAGAGGACGTATTTATCTAATTAAAGATATGTTGGAAAATAATAGGAAACCAACTGAAAAGGTTGTAAAGCATATCGATCGATGCCTCTCATGTTACAGTTGTATGACTACCTGTCCTGCTGGAGTAAATTATATGCATATAATTGATCATGGAAAAAAATATATCGAAAAAAATTATCAAAGATCTCTCTTTGATAAACTAATAAGGTATTTTTTATCTATTACTCTTCCAAATACAAAAGTTTTTAGATTATCAAGTTTATTAGTAAAATTATCTAAGCCATTTAAATTCTTAATGCCATCAAAAATTAAGGACATGATTGAGTTAATGCCTACAAATTTTCCTAAAAAAAGTTTACCGATTAAAGAAGTTTACAAATCTTCTACTAAAAAAAAAATTGCTAGAGTTGCACTTTTAACAGGATGTGTACAAAAAGAAATATCTCCTCAAATTAATGAAGCAACAATAAGGTTATTAAATAGACACGGTGTAGAAGTAGTTGTTCCAAAAAAAATTCGTTGTTGTGGATCTTTAAATCATCATCTTGGAAAAGAGGAGGATGCGCATCAAGATTTTAAAAATAATATAAACACTTGGTATGAGGAGCATCAAAAAGGAAATTTGGATGCAATTTTATCAAATACATCCGGTTGTGGAACAACCATGAAAGATTATGGATTTATTTTTCGTGAAGATAAAGAACTAAGTAAAAAAGCCAAAGTAATATCAGAACTCACAAAAGATATATCAGAATATATATTTGAAAGTTTGAAACTTGATATTAAAGATAAAGGAAAAAAATATAAAGTAGCTTATCACTCTGCGTGTTCAATGCAGCATGGTCAAAAGGTTCATTCACAGCCAGTTTCATTACTTGAGAAAACTAACAATGAAATTATGGAAATTCCAGAAGGCCATATATGTTGTGGATCAGCTGGTACTTACAACATTTTGCAATCAAAAATTGCAAAACAATTATTAGAGAAAAAAGTAAATAATATAGAGAGTTTAAATCCTGATTTTATTTCTACAGGAAATATTGGTTGTATTACCCAAATTTCTCATGGTACTAAAGTTCCTATATTACATACAATTGAAGTTTTAGATTGGTACACAGGTGGACCAAAACCTGAAATTTTAAAATAAAAATTATGAAAAAGGTTTTAATTACAAGACGTCTAATAAGAGAAAGTGAAGACAAAGCATCTAAATTATTTGATGCTAGATTTAATACTAATGATGAACTTTATTCACAAAAAAAAATTATTGAAATGAGTGAAGGATGTGATGGAATTTTATCATCACTAACTGAAAAATTAGATGCAGAAACAATCAATCAATTACCAAACTCAGTAAAAATTATTTCTAATTTTGCAGTTGGATTTGGAAATATTGATTTAGAAGCAGCAAAAAATAAAGGTATAGCAGTAACAAATACACCAGAAGTTTTATCAGATGCTACAGCAGAAATTGGAATTTTATTAATTTTAGGAGCATGTAGAAGAGCTTCCGAAGGGATTGAGTCTGCAAAAGAAGGTGGATGGAAATGGTCTGCTGATTATTTAATTGGAAAACAATTAACAGGAACAAGATTAGGAATTTTAGGTATGGGTCGTATTGGCCAAAAAATTGCAAAAATCGCAAATTCTTTAGGTATGGTTATTCATTATCATAATCGTTCAAAATTAAGTGAAGATAAAGAAAAAGGTGCAACATATCATGACAGCATAAAAAGTCTTTTTTCAGTCTCAGATGTTTTATCAATTTGTTGTCCAGCCACAAAAGAAACAGAGAACTTAATTAATAAAGAGACTGTTGAGTATTTCCCCAAAGGTGCTGTGATAACTAATGTTGCAAGAGGTGATATAGTTGATGATGAGGCTTTAATTGATGCATTGAATAGAAGAAAAATTTATGCAGCAGGATTAGATGTTTATAAAAATGAACCAAATTTAAATCCTGGTTATTTAAAAATTCCAAGCGCTTTTGTTTTACCTCATCTTGGGAGCGCAACAAAAGATACAAGAATTGCAATGGGAAATTTAGCAGTTGATAATCTAGACGAGTTTTTTAGAACTGGAAACTGTATCAATAAAGTAAATTAAAATGTCTCAATCGATAGCTTTTATTGGCGTTGGCAACATGGGTTGTCCAATGGCTGAAAATTTAATGAAGGCAGGTAAATCTGTTAAAGTTTTTGATGTCTCAAAAAAAATGCTTGGAATTGCAAAAGATAAAAATCTTGAGACAATCGAAAATTTAGATGATCTAATTACAGCTGATGTTGAAACGGTTATAACCATGCTTCCAGAAGGTAAGCATTCTAAGGAAGTTTATTTAGGAGAAAATGGAATAATAAATAAAGTTTCAAAAAATTGTTTACTAATTGATTGTTCAACAATTGATATTCAAACTTCTATTAAAATTGGAAAAAAAGCTTCAGAAATAGGAATAGAAATGATTGATGCGCCAGTTAGCGGTGGAGTAATGGGAGCCCAAAAAGCAACTTTAAATATAATGGTTGGTGGATCTAAAGAAGCATATGAAAAAGCACTTCCTTTATTAAAAATCATGGGAAAAAATATATTTCATGCAGGTGATTTAGGTAGTGGTAATGGTGCCAAAATTTGTAACAATATGGCCCTAGGCATTGCAATGATTGCTGCTTCAGAGTCATTAATGTTGGCAAAAAGATTAAATATAGATATTAAAAAAGTTCATGAAATTATGAAAAATGCATCAGGTAACAGCTGGCCAATTTCTGTTTATCCACCTTTACCTGGTTTAATTGATGGCACGCCTTCAAATAATAATTATCGTCCAGGTTTCTCTGCAGGAATGATGAATAAAGATCTTAAACTTGCAAATGATTGTGCGAAAAGCGTAAATGCTGAAACACCATTAGGAAAAATGGCTCTAGAAATTTATGATCAATTTTGTAAAGAGGGAAATGATACTAAAGACTTTTCAGCTATTTCTAAAGTTATAGGCGGTAATGCTTGGGACTATCCAATTGACTAAATAAATTTATTGTAAATGTTTATAAATTGTTGTTCTAGAAACACCTAATTTTCTAGAAGTCGCAGAAATATTATTTGTTTCATCATAAGTTGATCTAATTAAAGTGCATTTCTCTCTTTTGATTTTTGTATCTTCACAATTTTTACAAGTAGCCCACTTCTTTTCTTTTTTTGTTTCAACAAATTTGTTTTCCTTAAAAATTTGACTTTTGACCACAAAAACTGATGAGCCTAAATGATCAGTAATTTTTAATGTTTTATTATTTAATAAATCTGATGCAATAGATGAAAATGAATTAGTAAAAATTTTATTAAAATTTTCGTTTTTCAGATCTACTAATCCATTAAGCATAATTTTAGCATTACTGTTTGCGCCTACTATTAGACCATCTCCATTGACAGCCAACAAACCTACGCTGGTTGTTGATAAATATTCTTGACGAGGATGAAAGGATAAAATTAATTCATGCTCAAACTTTTTTAAAAATAATTTTGTTTCGATACTTCTAGTCGCAAGCTTCACTAAAGCCAGAGTGTGTTGTTCTCTTGACATATAGTCAGTTGAGGCATCTATAATTCCAATAGTTTTACCGTCATAATTGATTATTGGACTTGCGAAACAAGATATATTTTCATGTGCTATAAAAAAATGTTCTTTTCCAGAAACTATTGTTGGTTTTTTTAATTCAACGGATAATCCTAAACCATTTGTACCACAAACCTTCTCAGCCCATATAGATCCTGGTATAACAGTTTTACCTACATCTGTTTGAAGACAAGTTTTATCATAAATTGTATCAAGCACTAAACCATTCTCGTCTGAATACGCGACCATAAAATTAGTACCAGCAATTTGAGAGTATAAAAGTTCTAATTCAGGAAGAACTATTTTTCTAAGAGCCTCATTTTTCTCTTTAATCTCTTTTAATTCAATTGAAGATACGACGCTTTGTTTTGGATCTTGAAATGGATTAAGCCCCTCAGCAATACACCTTGACCAGCTATCAGAAATTTCTTTGCCCATCTCATAGGACATCATTCCTCTTTTTTTTAGAATATTTTTAAATTCTTTACTTGTTGGAGATAAATTTCCCATTTTTGAAAGATAAATAAAATTAAAGTGTTCAACAACTAACCACAGGTTGTATTTGTTAACTATTTGGACACTTAAAAGCGGCATTGACTCCATTAGACTTCGATTTTTTAATAAGGTTTTGAAAATTAAAAGGGAGAGAAAACGATGAAAGCACAGGTTTTGCACAAGTATGACCCAGAAATGAAAGAAAAAGTTTGGGTTACAGGTGAAGAAATGCCAGATCCAAAGATTGAGAAGGCATCAGATGTAATTGTTAAAATTGGTGCTGCAGGAGTTTGCAGAACAGATTTACATATTATTGAAGGAGTATGGAAACATATTCAAGATCCAGATGGAACTTTGTTGCCATGTGTGATGGGACATGAAAATGCAGGATGGGTAGAGGACGTAGGTAAAGATGTTACAGAATATAAAAAAGGTGACCCAGTCATTTTGCACCCATTAATATCAGGCACGGGTGGTACTTGTTTAGATTGTAGAAGAGGTAATGATATGCATGCTGCTGCAGGAGCATTTCCTGGTTTAAGTATTAAAGAAGGTGGATACTCTGAACTATTAAAAACAAGTGTTAGAAATTTAATTAAACTTCCAAAAGTTTTAGCACCTAAAGATGTTGCACCTTTTTCAGATGCAGGTCTTACAGCTTATAGAGTTGTTAAAAAGGCAACTAGACATTTATTGCCAGGTCAAAGCTGTACGATAATTGGTGCTGGAGGTTTAGGGCATATTGCTATTCAATGTTTGAAAGCGATGTGTGCAGCTGACATTATTATTGTTGAGAAATCTGAAGCAGCTTTAAAACATGCAATGGAACTCGGTGGCGATCACGGAGTTTTAATTGATGGAAACGAAATTGAAAAAGTTCAAGAACTAACTAAAGGAAAAGGTTCAGAAGCTGTTATCGATTTCGTAGGTGAAAAAGGATCTACTGCCATGGGAATTCAAATGACTTCTAATGGTGGTTTTTACTACATTGTTGGATACGGAGAAGAAATTAAATCATTAGCAGTTGATTTAATTATTTCTGAAAAAACAATCGTAGGTAATTTAGTGGGAACGTGGTCTGAGTTATATGAATTGATGGAGTTAGCTGATCGAGGAAAAGTGAAGCTGTCCATGCAAGAATATAAATTGGACGATGCTAATAAAGCGCTCCATGATCTTAACGACGGTAAAGTTAAGGGACGAGCTGTTTTAGTTCCGTAATTAAGTAAAGGAAGAGAGAGGTAATAATGAAACTAATGAAAACTTGCTTGACGGCTATTATATCAAGTTTAATGATATTTAGTCCTATGGCATATGCTGATAAGTGGAGCGATCAGTTTCCACATATCAAAGCTACAGGGGATATTCCTGGTGATTGTTCTTATGAGAAGATGTCTAAGAAAAATTACAAAGGAAAAACTCTTAAAATAAATACTCACGCAATTCCAGTAATGGGAGAGCCAACAGCTCTACATGCTGAGCAGTTTGAGAAATTAACTGGCGCAAAAGTTGAAGTTACACATACACCAGCAGGTGATTTGTACTCAAAAGCAATGGTTCCTTTCCAAGCTGGACAAGCACCTTACGATATTGTGTTTGGATTTTCTAACTTCATCAATGACTGGAAAAGATATTTAGCACCAGTTCCTAAGAAGTACATGAACTCACCTGAGATGAAAGACGTAACTAAATCTCACATGGGTGTATCGTCTTGGGATGGAACAATGTACCAATACCCAGTTGATGGTGACAGACATTATCTAAAATACAGAAAAGACGTAATAGACAATCCTGAAATGCAGAAAAAATATAAAGCAGATACAGGTAAAGAACTAAAAGTTCCTACTACATGGAAAGAATATGGTGAAATGGCTAAATATTTCAATGGTTGGGACTGGGATGGAGACGGTGAAAAAGAATACGGTTCAGCTGAAGTTATGAAAAAAGATGACTTAATGTTTGCAGCTTTTTTCAGTAGATCAGTAGCGTATGCTAAAAACCCAAGAACTCCAGGTGGTTTCTTTTTTGATTTAGAAACTATGAAGCCAAACATCAATAACCCTGGGTTTGTAGAGGCATTAACTGATTGGGTTGAAGCTACTAAATATGTTCCTCCAGGAGGAACTAACTTTGGTCTAGGTGATGAAATCGGATCATTTGGTGGTGGACAAACTTTATTTAGTTTCTCTTGGGACGATGCATTTATTGCAGCGATGCAAGATGACAGCCCAATTAAAAATAAAGTTGGTGCAGCTCCACTTCCAGGCGCAAACAAAGTTTGGAACAGAGTATCTAATAACTGGGAAAACCAATATAACCAAGCTCCTTACATTGTTTGGGGTTGGGCAGTAGGTGTTGCTAAGAAAAGTAAAGTTAAAGATATGGCGTTTGATTATCTATGTTTCTTTTCTAACGGAGCAAACCACCAAGCTGACTTAGCAATTGGTAGATTTGGTGTTAACCCATTTAAAAACTCAGACTTTGACCCTAACATTTACATTAATAGTATGGGTTGGGATCCAGAGATTGCTAACAGTTACACTAAGACACTTTTAGATATGGAAAAAAGTAATAACAGAGTTTTCCCTCTAAGAGTTCCAGGTGTATTTGAATTTACAAGTGCTGTTGCTACTGGTACTTCAAAAGCTTTAGCAGGACAATTATCTCCTCAAGAAGCTTTAGATGAAGTTGCTAAAGAGTGGGAAGCAATTGTAAGCAGAGTAGGTAAAAAAGCAGTTCAAGATGCCTACGCTGTTGGTGTCAAAATGGAAGACAACAAGCTATAATTTAAAAATACTTTATGTGGCCATTAATTTTAATGGCCACATATAATAAAAATAATATAATCCTTTATTTATAAATGAACTTTAAGCATAAATATTTCTTCCTGTTTCCAGGTTTATTTGTGTTGATAGGAATATTAATTTTTCCAATTATTTTTGTAGTTAGATTAAGTTTGTCAGGATGGAATAGTTATAATCCTGGTTTAGATTATATAGGTTTAGAAAATTACATAAGATTATTTACTGATGACCCAAGATTCTGGGAATCATTTTTTAGATTGAGTTTTTTATCAGTTACAACAGTTATCTTGCAATATGTGATTGGTTTTGCATTAGCACATATGGTTTGGAAAGATATTAAATTTAAAAGATTTTTTAGGGTTTTATTTTTAGTTCCAATGATGACCACACCGGTGATCATGACAGTTATTTGGAGAACTTTTTTTCATGAGTCTTTAGGACCAGTAAATGACATGTTATCAATTTTTGGTGTAGCTCCAAAGTGGTTGACTGATCCAGTTATTGCAAAATTTACAGTAATTATTGTTGAGGTATGGCAATGGACACCTTTTATGTTCTTACTTTTGTTAGCAGGCTTATTATCATTACCTAAAGAACCGTTTTTGGCTGCAGCGATCGATGGTGCTAGTCCAGTCAGAAAGTTTATTTATGTAACATTTCCATTGATGGCCCCAATATCTATTGGAGCAATAATTATAAGGTTAATTGAGGCTTCAAAGATAATGGATACAGTTTACGTTTTAACTTCTGGTGGCCCAGGAACTTCTACTGAAACTTCAAGTTTTTACATTTTTATAAAAGGGTTAAGAGAATTTCAGATGGGTTATGCAGCATCAATGTCATTTACTTACTTAATTATTATGATCATAAGTTTAACTATAATAGCAAAAGTCTTAACTAAACTTTTATTAAAAGAGTAGAGTATGAATAAATTATATATTTTTTTAAAATATTTCTTTATTGTCGTTTGGACAGTGTTTGTTGTGGCGCCTTTTCTTTGGGCTTTAACAACATCCTTTAAAGACTTTCAGTCTGTTAATGGTGGAGTAACTTACATTCCATGGGTAGATTTTGAACCTAATTTAGAAGGGTGGAAGGTTTTGATTAAATCGCCAGCTAGAGGAGGAGTAGATATAATTGAACCTTATTTTAATAGTTTGTTTGTAACTTGTACCGCAAGTTTAATTAGTATTATTCTTGGAACATTGTCTGCCTATGCACTATCAAGATATACATTCAAGGCAGGTTTTGTAAAAAATAACGATATTACTTTTTTCTTTATTTCACAAAGAATTATGCCGCCAATAGTTTTATCAATTCCATTTTTTTTATTTTTAAGTTCGATAAATTTATTAGATAGTTTAACGGGGTTAATTGTTGTTTACATTGTTTTATTAATGCCAATAGCAGTTTGGATTATGGTCGACTTTTTTAATAAAGTTCCAAGAGAAATTGATGAGACAGCTCTGATTGATGGTTGTAATCCTTATCAAGCATTTTTAAAAGTGGTGTTACCAAATTCAATACCGGGATTAATTGTAGCTGGAATGTTTTGTATAATTTTTGGATGGATTGATTTCTTTTTTGCTTTTATTTTAACTTTTACAGAAGTTCAATTATTGCCAGTTAAGATTGTTGCATTAAATTCATCAGTAACTCCTTGGTGGAGTTTATCAGCATCAGCTTTAGTTTCAGTAGCACCGTTAATTATTGTTGCATTTATAGTCGAACGATATTTATCAAAAGGAAATTTATCAGGAGCTATTAAGTAATGGATTTAATTGCAAATAATTTATCATACAAGCCGGATGATCAATATCATTTAAACGAAGTATCGTTTAATTTTAAAGAAGGAAATTTATATACAATTCTAGGAAGAACGCTATCTGGAAAAACAACTCTATTAAAAACAATAGCTGGTCTTTTAACACCAGACAGTGGCAAAATTGAATTTGATGGAAAAAATTTTTTAAAAGTCCCTGTCTGGGAAAGAAATGTAGCTATGGTTTATCAGCAATTTATAAACTATCCTCATTTAAATGTTTTTGAAAACATAGCCTTTCCTTTGAAACAAAGAAAAATCGATCAAAGTATTATTAATGAAAAAGTGATGGATGCTTTAAAGTCTGTAGGTTTGTTAGGTTATGAAAACAGAAAGATTCAAGAACTTTCTGGAGGTCAGCAACAAAGGGTTTCACTTGCAAGATCTTTAGTCAAAAATGCTAAAATATTGTTGCTAGATGAGCCCCTAGTAAACTTAGACTACAAATTGAGAGAGCAACTTAGAGATGAGTTTAAAAACTTATTTTCTAAAGGGTTAGCAGATGAAACAATACTAATTTATTCAACTACAGATCCAAGAGAAACTATGGAATTAAATGGTGAAGTTATAGTTTTAGATGAAGGCAAAGTCTTACAAGTTGGTCCAGCAAAAGAAATATTTGAAAACCCCAACTCTTTAAAAGTTGCAGAAATTTCTAATGACCCGCCAATGAATATAATAGAGGCTAAAATTTCAGATAATCAGATTAGATTTGAAGGTATAGATGTAGAGGCTCCACAACATTTATCTAAATTAACCGAAGATGGTTTAAAAATAGGATTAAGATCTTCTGATATTGAATTAAACGAAAACGGACACGAATTTGAAGTTGAGCTTGCAGAAATTAGTGGTTCAGAAACATTGCTACATTTAAAAAGAGGAGATACAAAAATTATAGTTTCAATAGAAGAAGTTCTAAACTTTAAGATACACGATAAAGTAAAAATTAATTTTAAAATTGATAGAGCTTATGCGTTTTGTGCTGATGGAAAATTAGCATCTTCGCCTTTTGGGGGTTTGAATGGCTAAAATTGATTTAAGCAAAATATCTCACTCATACAATCCAAATGATCTAAATCCAGTCTATGCTTTAAATCCTTTCTCAATGACATGGGAAAATGGAAATCGATATGCAATCCTAGGTCCCTCTGGTTGTGGAAAAACTACAATGCTTAATATTGTGTCTGGATTAGTGAGACCTTCTGCTGGAAGAATATTATTTGATGATAAAGATGTTACAGATTTAAAAACAGAAGATAGAAATATTGCTCAAGTTTTTCAATTTCCAGTAATTTATAATACAATGACTGTTTATGAAAATTTAGCTTTCCCACTTAAATGTAGAGATTTTTCTAAAAGTAAAACTGATGAAAGAGTTAATTCAGTTGCTGAAACTTTAAATTTAAAATCTTTTTTAAATTCTCCAGCAAGAAAATTAACAGCAGATCAAAAGCAATTAATATCTTTAGGAAGAGGTCTTGTGAGAGAGGATGTAGCCGCTGTTTTGATGGATGAACCTTTGACTGTTATTGATCCAGATTTAAAATTTAGATTAAGAAGAAATCTTAAAGAAATTAATGAGCAATATAAAACAACGTTAGTTTATGTAACGCACGATCAAAACGAAGCAATGACTTTTGCAGACAACATAATAGTCATGAGTGAAGGAGAGGTGGTTCAAACTGGTTCTCCGAAAGAACTTTTTGAAAGACCAAATACAACGTTTGTTGGATACTTTATTGGATCACCAGCTATGAACTTATTTGAAAGTGAAGTTTCTTCAAATGATAGTGTAAAAATAAACAATAATTTAATTAAAACCCATACAAATTTATCAAATTTAAAAACAAAAAATATTAAATTAGGAATTAGATCTGAATTCATTAAAATCGCACAAAACCAAAATGAAAACTTAATTGATGTTAATGTCGAAAAGGTTGAGGATCTTGGAAACTATAAATTAATCACTGCCAAAATGGGAGATTTTACAATTAAATCAAAAGTCACCAGAGAGACAGAAATACCAAGCCAGAATGTTAAACTTCATATTCCCGCTGAGAAATGCTGTGTTTATCAAGACAATAAGTTAATTTAAAACTTTAGTTCTACTAGTAATTGAATTTTTTTTTAAATTTTGTTCAATATGGGTCATTTTGGCTCACCTTTTAGAAAGACTCTAAACTAAATCTATGTTTAAATTTCTCCAGTTAATTAACTAGAGGAGAAAAAAATGATTAAGAACAAAAAATCATTGAAGGGTTCAAAAACTCCTTCAAGAAGAAAGTTCTTCAAAGCAGCAGCAGCAACTGGTGCGGCAGCCGCTACAGCAGTAGCAATGCCTAATGTTGCTTTTGGTGCTCCACTTACATTAAAGATGCAAGCAGCTTGGCCTTCAGGCGCAAACATCTTTTTTGAAATGGCAGGAGATTATGCAAAAATGGTTAGCGACATGTCTAACGGTGAATTGAAGATTGATCTTCAGCCAGTTGGAGCAGTTGTTAAAACTTCAGAAATTGGTCAAGCAGTAAGTTCTGGAGTAGTAGATATGGGTCACTGGGTGACAGCATATTGGTATGGAAAAAATCCAGCTGCATCACTTTTTGGAACTGGTCCATCATACGGAATGTCATCTCAAGAAGTAATGGGATGGATAGAGTATGGCGGAGGAAGAGCTTTATATGATGAAGCTGTAAAAAGTGTAGGATTTAACTACTACGGAATGTTTCATATGCCAATGCCAGCACAACCATTTGGTTGGTTTAAAAAGAATGTAACTAAAGTATCTGATGTTAAAGGTATGAAGTATAGAACAGTTGGTCTAGCGACTAACGTTTTAACTGCTATGGGAATGGTTGTAAGACAATTACCAGGTGGTGAGATTCAACCAGCAATGAAAACTGGTTTGATTGATGCTGCAGAGTTTAACAACCCTACATCAGACTCACAGTTTGGAATGCAAGATGTCTCTAAACATTACCACTTAGGAAGTTTCCACCAATCACAGGAAATGTTTGAAGTTCCGGTAAATAAAAAGAGATTTGACAGCCTTTCACCTGCTCATCAAGCTATCTTGAAGAACGCTGCTTATGCTGCTAACTCAGATAACTACTTCAAAGCGTTAGTGAGATATTCTGCTGACTTAGCGAAGTTGATGAACGAGCATAAGGTAAATGTCTACCAAACTTCTGACGCTATCTTAGCTGAACAATTAAAAGGTTGGGATAAAATCGTTGCTGAGTTTTCTGGTAAGGACGCTTTCTTTAAGAAAGTAGTAGACTCACAAAAAGCATACGCTAAGAGAACAATGAAGTATCTGTTGATGAATCAACCGAACTACAAATTAGCTTATGAAAATGAGTTTGGACCAATTGAAAAAGTTAAAATCTAATTAACTTTAAAATTATTATAAAAGGGGGTTTAAAAACCCCCTTTTTTTTTAGCTTAATTTAATATACTTTTCTATGATGAATTCTTTCATTAAATTTGCAGACACTTTAAGTACTTCAATGGGAAAAGCTTTTTCCTGGTGCATTGTAATTTTAATGGGAGGCACGGTTTATGAAGTAGTAATGGCTTACGTTTTTAATAAGCCAACTTTGTGGAATTTTGATTTTAGTATGCAGATGTATGGTGCAATACTGATGATGTCAGGTGCATACTGTTTGGCTACAGAGGCTCATGTGAGAGGAGATGTAATTTATAGATTATTTAGTCAAAAAACTCAGGCCTGGATTGATTTAGTACTTTATTTTATATTCTTTTTTCCTGGTGTAGTGGCTTTAGCTTTTTATGGTTACGAATATGCAGCTTTGGCCTGGAAAATAAAAGAAACTAGCTGGAGTAGTCCTGCGCAGATTCAAATTTATATGGTTAAAACTATGATACCTGCTGCAGGAACTTTGTTGGTAATTCAAGGAATTGCAGAAGTTTTTAGATCTTTAATTTGTATTAGAACAGGACAATGGCCAGCAAGAATGGTTGTTGCTGAAGAAACGGAACAAATGTTAATGAGAACATCACAAGAGGAAGATAAAAATAATGTTATTTAGTTTTACAAATCCAGAAGTAGCAATTCTAATGATGGGTATATTCCTGTTTGCAGTGCTTTTAGGTTTTCCGATAGCTTTCACATTAATGGCAATGGGAATTGGTTTTGGATATTACGCTTATTACGATGCTACTATGATGGAGCATATTTTTGATAACAGAATTTTTCAGTTATTCGTTCAAAATACTTATACAGTTATGGATAACAATGTTCTTACAGCTGTACCGTTGTTTTTATTTATGGGTTATTTGGTTGAAAGAGCTGGAATAGTTTCAAAACTATTTTTTGCGATAAGATTAGCTGCTCATAGACTTCCTGCATCGATGGCTGTAGCTGCTTTGATTACTTGTACTTTATTTTCTACAGCAACAGGAATCATAGGAGCAGTTGTTACTTTAATGGGATTACTAGCCTGGCCTGCGATGGTAAAAGCTGGTTATGATAAAAAATTTGCTTCAGGAATAATTTGTTCTGGTGGATGTTTGGGTATTTTAATCCCTCCAAGTATTATGTTAATTGTCTATTCAGTAATTGCTCAATTATCACCTTTAAGACTTTTTGCAGCAGCAATTTTTCCAGGACTTTTATTAGCTGGTCTTTATATTGCATATGCAGTTACAAGAGCATGGTTAAACCCATCGATAGCACCAAGACCACCGAAAGAAGATATCCCACCAACAGGTGAAATTTTAAAAGAGGTGTTAGTTTCTTTTGTTCCTTTATTTGGATTAATTATGTTAGTTTTAGGAACAATATTGGCTGGAATAGCTACACCAGCTGAAGCTGCAGCAGCAGGAGCATTTGGGGCTTTAATTCTATCTTGGTTCTATAAAACTTTAAAATGGCAAAACTTTAAAGAGTCAGTATTTTTAACTGCAAAAACAACTGCAATGATTATGTGGTTGTTTATTGGGTCTTGGACTTTTTCTTCTGTATTTTCATATCTCGGTGGTCATGAAGTATTTGAGCATTTTTTTACATCAATAAATATTTCGACATGGCAATTTTTAGTGATTACTCAAATTATAATTTTCCTTTTAGGTTGGCCTCTAGAATGGACAGAAATTTTAATTATTTTCGTGCCTATATTCTTACCTCTGCTAGAGGTTTTTGGTGTTAATCCGTATTTCTTTGCAATGTTAATTGCATTAAATTTACAAACATCTTTTTTAACACCACCGATGGCAATGTCGGCATATTATTTGAAAGGTGTGCAAAAAACCAATGTTGAGCTTTTAGATATATTTAGAGGAATTATGCCTTTCTTAGCAATTGTTATTTTTGCAATGTTTTTAATGTACATGTTTCCAGCAATAGCCCTATGGTTGCCAGAAACATTATTTGCAAATTAAATGATAGATATTTTTTCCTTAAAAGTTGAAGAAATCGCTTCAAAAATAAAAGATGCTCAACTTACTTCAGTCGAAGTATGTGAGAAGTATATTGAAAGAATAAATAAATTTGAAAAAGATGTTAAGGCTTGGGCACATTTTGATAAAAAACTTTTACTAGAAAAAGCTACTGAGGCTGATGAATACAGAAGATCAGGAAAATCTACAGGACCTTTGCATGGCATTCCTGTAGCTGTAAAAGATATTGTTGGAACAGTTGATATGCCAACAGAATGTGGAACAGTTATTAGAAAAGGAAAATCTTACTCACAAAATGCAGAAATTATTGATTTGCTTCTAGCGGCTGGTGCAATTGTAATGGGCAAAACTGCTACAGCTGAATTAGCTTATCTTGGTCCTGCTAAAACAACTAATCCACATGATCACTCTAGAACTCCAGGTGGTTCATCGAGCGGGTCTGCTGCTGCTGTTGCATCATTTATGGCACCTTTATCAATAGGATCACAAACAGGTGGTTCAGTTATTAGACCTGCATCTTACTGTGGAGTTGTAGGTTATAAACCAACCTACGGATTAATTTCAAGAAATGGAGTGCTTAAAACTTCAGAAAAATTAGATCATATAGGTGTATTTGGAAGAACTGTTGAGGATGTAGCACTCCTTGCAAAGGTTTTAATTAAAAAAGATAAATTTGATAATGCATCTGTTTATTATTCAGCTGATAGTATGCTTGAAGAAACAAAAAAGGGACCACTGTTTGAACCAAAATTTATTTTTTATAAAACAGACCATTGGAAAAATATTGAAAAAAAATCTAAAGAAGCTTTTGAATATTTTATTAAATCTTTTAAAAAAAATATCGAAATTTTTGATACACCATCTTATTTTAAAGACATTCATAAATATCATCAGATAATTTATGAAACAGATTTAGCAAACAATTTTGAATTGTATTACAAAAAGTATAAAAAAAAATTATCTAAACCCATGCAAGATGCCATTGTTAAAGGCAATAAACATTCAGCAAAAGAATATGCCGGAGCCATAGATTTTATGAAAAGAAGTTACGAGTCTTATGAAGAAGTATTTGAAGATTATCATGGGGTATTGTCACCTTCTAGTCCAGGTGTTGCTCCTAAAAGCTTGAAGAGTACTGGCTCTGCAGAATTTAATAAAGTATGGTCTTATTTAGGAACCCCATGTATTTCTCTGCCTTTATTACAAGGAGAAGGCAAAATGCCATTAGGTGTTCAATTAATTGGTGCAAAATTTGATGATCATAGATTTTTAGGTGTTGCTAATTGGCTAGAAAAGGAATGTAATAATTAAATGCAAAAGTTTACAGTATTTTTAGGAACTTTACTTGCAACCGCATTTCTAGTTGGCTTGGCTACTACTTTAACTAGATCAACTATGATTGGTTTTTTCGATGTTTTGCCAGTTTATATATTGATGGCAATCGCAATCTTCATGATGATCTATGAAGCTTTTTTTGACAAAAAATAATTTTATTTAATTCAAAATTTACTACTTCAGATTGTAATACAATACTTTAAAGATATTTTAATCTAGACTTAAACGCACATTTGTAATTTACTCTGTACAGTTAATTAACAAAGAAGAGGAGATACTAATGATTAAAGAAAAAAAATCATTGAAGGTTTCTAGATCACCTTCAAGACGTAAGTTCTTTAAAACTGCAGCTGCAACAGGTGTTGCTGCTGTTGCTTTATCTGCTCCAGCAGTTGCCAAAGAAAGAGTTGAAGCTTCTATGGTAGCTACTTGGCCTAGAGATTTTCCAGGCTTAGGAACTGGTGCACAAAGACTTGCTCAAAGATTAAGCGATATGAGTGACGGTAGAATTCAAGTTACTTATTATGCTGCTAATGAAAGGGTAAAAGCATTTGACTCATTTGACGAAGTTGCATCAGGTAACTCTCAAATGTATCACGGTGCTGATTACTACTGGGTTAAAAAACACCCTGCTTTTGGATATTTTACTGCGGTTCCATTTGGTTTCACATATGCTGAAATGAATGCGTGGTTAAAATTTGCTGGTGGACAAGAATTGTGGGATGAATTGACTGATGATTTTGGAACACAAAGTTTTGCAGCTGGTAATACTGGAGTGCAAATGGGTGGTTGGTTTAATAAGAAAATTAGATCAGCGAATGACTTTAAAGGTTTAAAAATGCGTATGCCTGGATTAGGTGGACAAGTACTTGGAAAACTAGGTGGTTCTCCAATTTCACTTCCTGGTGGACAAATTTATGAAAACCTTGTTTCAGGTGCAATTGATGCAACAGAATGGGTAGGACCTTGGAATGATGAGGCTATGAAGTTCCAGGAAGCTGCTAAGTATTATTACTATCCAGGAATGCATGAACCAGGATCTACACTAGCTTGTGGAGTTAACAAATCTTGGTTTACTAGTTTGTCAAAATCAGATCAGTTGATTATTAAAACTGCATGTGATTGGGCTGACACAACTACAATGGCTGAATACAATGCTAAAAACGGAGCTGCACTAGCGCGATTAGTTAACGAAAGTGGAGTTAAACTAGAGAAGTTTAACGATAAAGTTTACGATGCTTTCGCTAAAGGTGCTGCTGAAGTTTTCGACGAAGTTCAACAACATAGTGCTCTTGCTAAGAAAGTACATGCTGCCTTTGTTAAAGGTCGTAAGGAAATTGGTGCTTGGACTAACTTGTCTGACGGGCCATATGTTGCTCAAAGAAATAGAGCATTAGGAGTATAATTTAATTCTAACTATTACTAGAGGGCCCTTAAATGGGCCCTCTTTTTATATATCAATAAAAGATTTAATATGGTGGCGAAAAATAACTTATCTATTTTAATAAGAATATTTAGTTATTCTATTTTAGCCTTAACATTAGTTTTTCTAATTAATAATGTTTTAACAGTTTGGTTTGATTGGCCAGGAGTGAAAAAACTTTTTGCTCATTATGAATTATTTGGATTTAAAAAATTAAATAAACCTTTAGAGGGGCTAGCAATAAACTTATCATATATTCAATTACTATTTTATTTTGTATCTTTAGCAGGAGTTATATTTTTTGTTTTGAAATCTATAAAACAAACATTACAAACAGACTCTGAGATCTTAACGAAAATTACGGCTTACGTAGTAAGATCCTCTTTCTGGGCTGTATTAATTGTTGGAGTCGCAGATTTTTTAATCTCATTTATGGTTGTGGAAAAACTAGTTGAGCCAATTTTTGGAGAACAACTTAAAATTAATTTAGTAATACCTGCTTTCAGAATTACATATATACACTTTCCTTTAATATTGGCTTCTTTTGTAATTGGTTATTTTACAAGATCTGTAGGGTTTATTTGGTTAGCAGTTTTAGTAGTTGGAAGTGAATTTTTAATTGTATTATCAAGATTTATTTTTCAATACGAGCAAGCATTCCAAGGAGATTTAGTTCGTTTTTGGTATGCAGCACTTTATTTATTTGCAAGCGCTTATGCATTAATTCACGAGGGCCATGTTAGAGTTGATGTTCTTTATACCGGTTTTAGCGAACGTAAAAAAGCATGGACTAATGCAATTGGGTCATTAATTCTAGGAATTCCTTTATGTTTGATTGTAATATTTTTAGGCATGGGGGGTAAAGCAAGTATCATTAATGGCCCTGTAATTTCTTTTGAAATTACGCAACAAGGTTCAAACGGATTATATTTACTTTATCTAATGGCAGTTTATTTGGCTGTGTTTGCAGTAAGTATGTTAACTCAATTCACAAGCTTCTTTATGAGCAGCAGTTATAAACTTTTAAAAAATTAAATAATGGAACATTTATTTTTAGCTTTACTTGTAATTATAATGATTGGAGCATTAGCTTCTGGTTTTCCAGTAGCTTTCGCATTACCTGGATCGGCAATCATTTCAATCGGGCTTGCAGCTTTTTTTGGTTATTTGTTTGCAGGAGATAGCAGCGCTTATTTTGCTGTTGATGGTCCAAAGGAGTGGTTAACGGCTGGTATTACTAACTTTAGGAGTAACTACTGGGATGTAGAAACCGATACATTAATTGCTATCCCTTTATTTATTTTTATGGGGATTATGTTACAAAAATCAAAAATAGCAGAAGATCTGTTAGTTACAATGGGACAGTTATTTGGACCGATCCCTGGGGGACTTGGAATATCAGTAATTTTTGTTGGAGCATTACTTGCTGCTACGACAGGTATTGTTGGCGCTACTGTAATAGCAATGGGATTAATATCACTACCCACAATGCTTAATAATAAATATGATAAAAGCCTTGCAAGCGGAATTGTTTGTTCCTCAGGAACTCTTGGGCAAATTATACCTCCTTCAATTGTATTAATTATTATAGCTGATCAATTAGCTAGTGCAGCAGACGTTGCAAATACTATGCGTCAGACTGATTACAAAATTTTAACTGGTGAATTTAATATGCCTGGAGAATTTAGAGTGGGCTCAACCTCGGCAGGAGATATGTTTTTGGGGGCACTACTCCCAGGATTAGTTTTAGTTGGTTTGTATATGATTTATGTATTTGTTTACGCAAGATTAAATCCCAAGGCAGCTCCTCCTGTTCCATTCAGAGGAAATTTTGATTCAAAATTTTGGATTAGAGTTTTAATGGTAATTATTCCACCTCTTGCATTAATTTTTGCTGTTCTAGGATCTATACTTTTGGGTATTGCAACTGTGAATCAGGCTGGATCTATTGGAGCAATAGGTGCAACTATGATGGCAGGTTATCGTTTACACAAAGGAAAAAAAGATGCTTATTATCCAATTATAATTGCAATTTTATCTATTATTCCAATTTATATTTTATCTAAGAATTATAATTTAAATATTAAGGCTGTAGAAACTAGAGATCTTACAGCAATTTTTATTACGGGATTTTTTACAATTACTTTTTTAATAGGAATTATTTGGAGTTTTTGGAGAGCATATAAAGTTGAAAATGTTTTAAGAGAAGTTGTTACAGAAACATGCGTAACTACTTCAATGGTATTTATAATTTTATTGGGTGCAGCAATGTTAACCTCTGGATTTAGAGCATTTGGAGGTGAAGAGCTAGTAAGAGATTTTCTTCAAGATTTACCAGGAGGATTTTGGACCCAGTTCATTGTTGTAATGGCAGTGATTTTTTTATTAGGTTTCTTTCTTGATTTTATTGAAATAGCTGTGGTTGTTGTCCCTATCATTGCTCCTATATTATTAGCTGAACCAGGAGCGAATATAAGTGCAATTTGGCTAGGAGTCATGATTGGGGTAAATTTGCAAACTTCATTTTTAACCCCTCCATTTGGTTTTGCTCTATTTTATTTGAAGGGTGTAGCTTCAAAACTTGTTACCACTTTAAATATTTGGAAAGGCGTGGTTCCATTTATAATTTTACAATTGATAGGTCTTGGAATCGTTGGTTTTTATCCATCATTAGTAAATTACTTACCAGCAAGAACATATTTAACATCGAATGTCGCTCCACCACCGATGAATCCAAAGCTTCAATATTGCTTACAAGAGTACAAATTTGCGATTTACAATACTGAAGAACAAAGAATTACGAATGCAATAAAAAATATACAGAAATTAACTCCCACAAATCTTCCAATGGATAAATTAGATATTTTTGAAGAGCATTTTGATAATGCTCTTGGGACTTTTGCTATTGTAAAAAAACTTCAAAAAACTGAAGAAGAATATGAATTATTTACAAAAGATTATAGGGGCTTGCATTTCAATGTAAGAAAAATTGAGAAAAAAATTAGAAAAATAGACCAGAAAATTAAAAAAACAAAAGCTGAAATTAGAAACTTAGATGATGATAACTCATCAGATAAAAATAAATTAGAATTAAAGATCGAAAATTACGAGCTAGAAATTAAAGAACTTCAAAATAAAGTTCCTGAAAATTGGAAAGCTAAAAATGGAGAGTTTGAAATATTGCACAAAGCAAAAAACACAAGAACTAAAAGATATAGAAAAAATGTTGATGAAGCTTATGAAACTCTGGATCAAATAGTAATGTTTATAAATGATAATGAAAAATTAAAAGAACTTTCACCAGAAATAAAAGAATTAAAATATAATATAGATAATAAAAATTACGAAAACACAATATCAATCATTGACAGTCTTTTTGAAAAACTAGGAGAAATTTCTGGAACTGAAGAATTTGCAAATAAATTAGACGACCTAATATCTGTTATAGATAATGATGAGGTAGATGAGCAAAAATTAATTGAAGTAAGTTCAGAAACTTTCGATCTTTTCAATTTAGAAGTTTCATGGAGAGATGATGCTAACAAGAATTTGATGCCTGAATTAATTAAATATAATGATGTTATCAAACATAATATTGGTCTAAGACTTCAAAACAGATTGACTAAAGAACAAGCTAAATTTGTTGCAAGGTGTAACTCAGTTCATAGAGATATATCTTTAAACTTTTAATTAATGGAAAATTATATTTTACCAAAAAAACAGGCTATTGTTGTTTTTTTTGTATTTGCATTTGGTTATTTTTTATCATGTTTGTTGCGTGCAATTACTGCAACGCTTTCCCCTGTATTAACCTCAGAATTTAATTTGTTAGCAGCTGATTTAGGATTGTTAGCTGGGGGTTATTTTTTAGGTTTTGCTTGTATGCAAATACCCCTTGGATATTTGTTAGATAAATATGGACCAAAAAAAATTGTCTCTTCTTTTTTATTAATTGCATTAGTTGGAACAGGATCATTTGCTTTAGCTGAAAGTTTTTCTGGATTATTAATTTCGCGAATTCTAATTGGAGTAGGTGTTAGTGCTTGTTTAATGGCTCCGTTAACTGGTTACAGAATATGGTATGCAGAAAATCAACAACAAAGAGCAAACTCATGGATGCTAATGATTGCATCATTAGGTTTTTTGTCATCCACATTGCCTGTACAACTTTTATTGCCTAGTTTCGGATGGAGATGGATATTTGGTGGTATTGCTATCTTAATTTTAATTAGTATTTTTTTAATGTTAGTTTTCATTCCAAAATGGAATTTAAATAAAAATAAAGAGTCAGAAGAGCCAAGTAATAATGGGACTTTATCAGAAGTTTGGAAAAATAGATTTTTTATAAGCGTAATCCCAATGGGTTTATTTAATTATGGGGGCTTAATGGCTATACAAACTTTATGGGCAGGCCCATGGATGACTAGAGTTGCTGGTTATACACCACTTCAGAGCGCTACAGGATTATTTTGGATAAATGTAACTATGTTGGTATCCTTTTTTTTGTGGGGTTATTTTTTACCAAAAATTTCAGGTATAGGTTTTAGTGCAAAAAGAATACTTAAATTAGGTTTACCAATTAGTTTTTCTGTAATGTTTGTGATTATATTGCTAGGCCCAAAAGCAGGTGCCTTCTACATAACTCTATTTATTTTAAGTTCAATTTTTTTATCAGTTACACAGCCAGCTGTGGGTCTTTCTTTTTCAGGTTATTCTGCTGGTAAAGCACTAACTTCATTCAATTTGTTAATATTTGCAGGAACATTTGTAATGCAATGGTTAATGGGCTTTGTGATAGATATTGTTAAAAGTATGGGTCACTCAGAAATATTTGCATTTAAATCAGCTTTTTCAGTTTTTTTAATCTTAAGTATTATTTCTTATATATTTTTTTTAATATTAAATAGAAAAAAATATGAAAATAAAACGTAGGAATTTTTTTTTGGAATTATTTATTGGTATCGTTGCTATTTACTTAATTGTTTTAATTTTCTTATTTTTTTTTCAAAGAAATTTAATGTATCATCCAGATGAGAATAATTATTCTGGAGATAATTTAGAAGTTAACATTGAAAAAGTTACTATCAAAACAACAGATAATATTAATCTTTTAGGCTGGTTTCATAATAAAAATTTAAAAAATTATAAAACAATAGTTTACTTTCATGGAAATGCAGGGACACTTGAAAACAGAATCCATAAGTTAAATCATTTTAAAGACATGGATGTTAATTTTTTAATTATTGCATGGAGAGGGTTTAGCGGCAATAAAGGAAAACCAAGTGAGGAGGGTCTTTATACAGATGGTGCTAGTGCAATAAACTGGCTTAAAGAAAAAGGTCTAAATGAAGAAGATATAATTATTTATGGAGAGTCATTAGGAACTGGCATTGCTACTGAAATTACTCAGAATAAAAATTTTGCAGGATTAATCTTAGAAACGCCCTTCACATCAATGATAGAGGCTGCGAAAAATTTTTATCCATATATTCCAGTAGGTTTAATTTTAAAAGATAAGTATGAAAATAATGAAAAAATTAAAAATATTAATATTCCATTATTAGTAATGCATGGTGAGGCTGACCAAATAGTTCCATTTTGGATGGGTAAAAAAATTTTTAATTTAGCAAGTGAACCCAAATATTCATATTTTACAAAATATGACGATCATATGATGGAATATGATAATAAACTTGTATTAGCTCTTAAATCATTTGTTAATAGTTTAAATTAAGCCACAATCTAAACAAACATAACTCAAAATTTTTTTTTAAGTTACATTATGAAAAATTTTTTCATATTTTTTATTATCTTGTTTACTTTAAGTAATTTATCAAATGCTAAAGAAAATTTAGCATCTGTAGATAGCCTTTTTCATATTGATCAAATGAATTCGCACGATGAAAATTTTGCATTATATTTTAAAACCCGCGAAAAAGCTGTCTTGGCTCGAGGAGAAAATTCAAATTATATTAATGATTTTCCAAAAGATCTTTATATTTATAACTATAAAACAAAAGAGTCTTTGCCATTAATCTCTTATGAATGGTTTCCCAAAACTGCAAAATATTTTTTGCAAGAGTATGATTTTCCAGTTTTCCCAGATGATTTTGCATATTATCTTTTAAAAGATAACAAAACCCTGGTGATGATTAGTGCTGTAAAAAGTTTAAAAGCTAATTTTAAATTTGATATTGTTGAAAAAAAGTTAGAGCTTTATCCTGTAAATGGAAAATTTGATTTTATTATTTCTTCTATAGCTAAAAATTGTGGACATTATGAATTTAGAGAAAATTATAAGTGTAGTTTTTATAAACCTTTAATTTCTAGTACCTTAATTAATTAATTTGAGTAAATGCTTCTGCGAATTTTTCGGCCTCAAAAATTTGCAAATCATCTTCTTTTTCACCTAGTCCAAGGGCAATAATTGGTAGTTTATATTTTTTAGCAACCGCTATAAGGATACCTCCTTTTGCTGTACCATCTAACTTTGTCATAATAAGACCAGTTATTGGAATAATTTTATTAAATTCTTCAACTTGATTAATTACATTTTGACCTGAAGTTGCGTCCAAAACTAAAATAACATCATGTGGAGCATCAGGATCAATTTTTTTAGTAACGTTTGCAATTTTTTTATATTCTTCCATCAAATTTTTTTTATTTTGTAATCTCCCAGCTGTATCGATTAAAACTTGATTGAAATCATTATTTAATGCCTCTTCAATAGCCTTGTAAGCAACCGATGCAGGATCAGAGCCTTGAGATGATTTTGTAATTTGAACATCAACTTTGTTTGCCCAATTTTCTAGTTGTTCTATGGCTGCCGCTCTAAAAGTATCTGATGCAGCTAGCATTACTTTATTTCCATTACCTTTTAATATTTTACTTATTTTTCCAATAGTAGTTGTTTTTCCAACACCATTGACACCTGAAATTAATGTTGCATTTAATTTTTCTTTTTTTTTGAAGAATTCAATATTTTCTAAAGGTTTCATTATTGAAATAATATAATTTTTTAAAATATTATTTATTTCTTCGGTTAAATCTTTATTGGGATCAATTTTTGTTTGAGAAATTATTTCTCTTATTTCTGAAGCCGAAACAATACCAACATCTGATTGAATTAAGTAATCTTCAATTTTGTCTAATGTTTTGTCATCAATCTCTTTTTTTACAACTATATCTCTTAAACCCGTTGTAAAAGCTGAGGCACTTTTTTTAAAACCTGATTTAAATTTTTCAAAAATCCCCATTAAATTTTAAAATTTATCTCCTCTATATCTGAAACTGGTCCTTTCATATGAATACTATTGTTTTCATCAATTGAAATTGTCAATCTACCTGTAGAAAATTCAATATCAACTTTATCATTTACCAGTCCGTTTTGTTTTGCGGCAAAAGCTGTTGCGCAAGCGGCGGTTCCACAAGCTTTGGTAAGTCCAGCTCCTCTTTCCCACACTTTAACTTTTATCAATTCTTTGTTAATAACAGTTGCTAAAGTAACATTACATTTTTCTGGAAATAGAGAGTGGGTTTCAATTTTTGGTCCAATTTTTTCAATTTCAAAATTTTCGTTATTATCAACAAAAAAAACCACATGTGGATTTCCAACATTTACAGCAGTTCCGCCAGAAAATTCGTTATTACTTTTGTCATTAATTTTAATTCCTAAATTATTCGTATTTAATTCTTTAGACAATGGAATCTCATCCCATTTTGTTTTTGCAACACCTATTTCTGTTGAAACTATTTTTTCTCCAACAATATTTGATTTTAATTTGCCAGATAAAGTTGTTAGGACAATTTCTTTTTTGTTATTTTCTTTGCCTAATAAATCAGCAATACATCTCGTACCATTTCCACACGCACCAGACATTCCTCCATCTGAATTATAAAATTCTAGTGAAGCATCTGAAATATCATTTTTTTTAATCAATATTAGTTGGTCACAACCAATAAATTTTCTGTCACAAATCTTTATTATTTGCTCTTTCGTCAAATTTGTAATTGTTTGCCTATTATCTATGATGACAAAATCATTACCTAAACCGTCCATTTTAAAAGCTTTAATATCCATATATAGATATTTAACTTATTTATTGACTTTTTGAACCTCTATTATAGGTTGTTGCCGTTTCCGCAAAAACATTAACTTTGCGGTGTCTTTGGAAACAAAGAGATCGACACTAGTCAGCGAGGGTTCGCCCACTAGTGCGTTACTGCTATGCGTAATAAATATGTTTGAAAATTTAACAAATAAATTTGAAGAAATTTTTTCTTCTCTGAAAAAGGCACCTTCACTTGATGAAGCTCAAGTAGATGAAGGTTTAAGAGGCATTAGGCAAGCCTTACTTGAAGCAGATGTCTCATTGGATGTTGCAAAAGATTTTATTGAAAAAGTTAAGCCAAAAGCATTAGGCCAAGAGATAATAAGGTCTACCTCTCCTGGGGATATGGTTGTTAAAATTGTTTATGATGAGCTTGTAGACTTATTAGGTGCAACAAATAATGAGATAAACTTAAACGCAGTACCGCCTGTGCCAATGATGTTAGTTGGATTACAAGGTTCTGGAAAAACAACAACAACAGCAAAATTAGCAAAATTTTTAGAAAATAATAAAAAGAAAAAAGTAATGATGGTCAGTCTAGATATTTACAGACCAGCTGCTCAAGAACAACTTAGATCTTTAGGAGAACAAAATAATATTTTAACTTTACCTATTATAGAAGGTCAGCAACCTGCTGATATTTGTAGAAGAGCAATAAGTGCTGCTAATTTAAATGGAGCTGAAATAATTTTATTTGATACTGCTGGTAGAACTCAAATCGATTTACAAATGATGAGTGAGATTAAGCAAATTGAAGCTGTCATTAATCCAACAGAAACTTTCTTAGTGGCAGACTCTTTAACAGGTCAAGTTGCAGCCTCAGTGGCAAAAGAATTTAAAAATACAGTTAATTTATCTGGAATCATTTTAACTAGGGCTGATGGTGATGCAAGAGGTGGTGCAGCAGTTAGTATGAAATATGTTTCAAACGTTCCAATTAAATTTTTAGGGATAGGAGAAAAAATAGATAATCTTGAAGTATTCCATCCAGATAGAATTGCAAACAGAATACTAGGTATGGGGGATATCGTATCTCTTGTAGAAAAGGCGGCTCAAGATTTAGGAGAAGAAAATCTTAAAAAAGCAGAGGAAAATTTAAAAAAAGGTCAATTCTCTATGGAAGATTATTTATCTCAATTAAGACAAATGAAAAAAATGGGTGGCATTGAGGGAATTATGTCTTTTATGCCCGGAGTTTCTAAAATTAAATCCCAAATGGACTCAGCGGGAATTGATGAAAGTATAATTACTAAAAATGAAGCTGTTATTTTATCAATGACAAAACAAGAAAGAGAGAACCCAAAAATAATAGATGGTTCTAGAAAAAAAAGAATTGCTAATGGCTCTGGCACAGATCCGGCCACTATCAATAAATTGCTTAAGCAATTTAAAATGATGTCTGAAATGATGAAAAAGATGTCAAAAGGAAATCTGAAAGGTATGTCTGATAAAGGTATACCGCCAGAGCTATTTAACCAATTAAAGTAAAAAGGAGAAGAAATGTTAAAATTAAGATTATCAAGAGGTGGAACAAAAAAACGTCCTGTTTATAAAGTTGTTGTTGCCGACAGTCGTTTTGCAAGAGATGGAAGATTTATAGAAAAGGTTGGTTTCTTTAATCCTCTATTACCAAAAGAGCAAAAAGAAAGAGTGGGCCTAGAAGCTGAGAGAATTAAATATTGGCTTGGTCAAGGAGCTCAACCAACAACTAGAGTAGCAAGAATTTTGGGTGAGAACGAACTAATGCCTATGCCTGCAAATGGAAATAATCCAAATA
>CACNFL010000012.1 GCA_902619745.1 uncultured Pelagibacteraceae bacterium | reverse complement strand
ATAATTGATACAAGGCAAATATCTCATTTTTTTGATTTTGAGATAAATCACTATCTGCCTCTACATAGTTTTCAAAATAAGAAATATTATTTCTTGCACAGTTTAAATAATATTTACATGCATCTGTGACTGTAGCAGTTGACCACCAGTTTGAATCTCTGAAAAGTTTAGATATTTCTTGATAGAAAGAACTTGTTTCAGAAATAATTAAATCCCTTTGAACATTTTCTGAAAATTGATCTAATTCAAATTGAATTAAAGCTAATATTTTTTTTTCACTACTTCTCTTCACAAGTAGCTCAATGACATTTTTATATGACATTGATTGGATTTTGTTCCAATTATCAAAAAAATCGTTTGGTGCTTTATTTGAGTCTCCCATTTTTAATTATTTAAAGGTAACCAAGAATTATATAAAGGATTATCTTTATTGATTGGAAGTTTAATATTCTTATTTTGTCTAGAAGAATTATATACAGCGGTTACAAATTCTAGAGATTTTCTAGCATCTAATAAAGTTACCTCATCACTGGTAGATCCATCTAATTTATTTGCAATTTCTTCAAACATACCTGCATACCATGATTTTGGTTCTTTTACCTTTGATAGCACTTCGTCTATTTGAACTTGAGTTATAGGAGCTCTTGGTAAAAAGTCCCATTTATCATCAGCTGGACTATATGGTTTATCTGGTGATGCACCAGACTCAGCTGTTAATCTCTCAAAACAAAATCGAAGTCTACTAGTATTATTTGCTGCACCCAATGTGATTGAACTTGTCACTAAAGTTCCATTTTCCATTTCAATTGAAAGGGCCGCACAATCCTCAACTTCAATATCATTTGCTCTAGTTGTTAATTTTGCAAAAACATTTGAAACAGGCCCCAAGATCATACTCACTAAATCATGAATATGAATAGAGTGACTTAAAATTGCACCACCTTGTTCACCTTCCCAAGTTCCTCTCCAAGGTTTTGAATAATAATCTTTACCTCTATTCCAATGAGTTTCTAAAGAGGCAACTAAAGGGTTTCCTGCTAAACCAGATTTGATTAATGCTTTTAATTTTGAAAATCCTAGACCATATCGATATTGAAATACTGGGAAAATAATCTTACCTGTTTCTTTGCTGATTTGTTCTAATTCGTCTACTTCTTTAAGACTTGAAACCAATGGTTTTTCACAAATCACATGCTTTCCAGCTTCCATAGCTTTTTTACAAACAGAGAAATGTAAATGGGGTGGAAGACAAATATCAATGATATCAATTTCTTTAACTTTTAATACATCGTCAAAATTCAGAGAAATTTTTGTCTCAGAATTTGATTCTAATAATTTATCAATAGCTTCCCGAGTTAAACCACATAATGTGTGAACACTAAATCTGTCAGATACTTTTTGAAAATCTTCAAAATGTTTTGCTCCTATGTTCGTTCCTATTATTGCTACTTGATATTTTTTCATTTTTTTTCAGCTTGCTCTTGAGCTTTAATAGCAAGTTCCATTGAAAGATAAGTAAGTTCTTGAGGACATGCAGTTTCTGTTCTGTTTAAAACATCATTAATTAAATTTCTAAAGTAGGGCAGCTTAACATTAGAACAATCAATATGTTTCACTTCATCATTATTTGCTAAAAATAAATGATTACCTTTTTCTGATTTTGCTAAATCTGTATATTTTCTTACTTCAATAAAACCTTTGTCTCCAAGGATTAACAATCTTCCATCTCCCCAGGTTGGAAGGGCATCTGGAGTAAACCAATCCAGGCGAATATAACCATGCCCACCATTACCAGTAAGGTTCACTTCACCAAAATCTTGAAAACCACGCATATCTTTCTTTGTCGTATTTTCTACTAATGCATGGTTGATTTTTGCCTGATTTGAGTTTGTAAAAACCAAAAATTGATGAATTTGATGAGATCCAATATCGGTAATGATGCCTCCATAACTTTGACGATTATAAAACCAATCAGGTCTTTCATAGTTTCCTTGCCTATGTGGACCTGTACCAATTGTTTGTTTTACTTTTCCTATTTTGCCTTCATTTACTAATTCTTCAGCTTTGGCAACTGCAGCAACGTGAAATCTTTCAGAAAAATTTACAGACCATATCTTTCCAGTTTCTTTAACAGTGTTTTTCAAATTATTTAACTGATCTAAGGTAGTACAGCCTGGTTTATCTATCATAACATCTTTCCCGGCTTTTAATGCATCTATTGAATGACCAGATCTATCTACAGGGATTGAGGATATTAAAATCATATCAATAGATGGGTCATTTAATATTTCCTCTTTCTTTTCTTTTCTTTTTATATTTGGATATTTTTTATTAAATTCTTCAAGAGTTAAAGGATCACCATCTGTCCAAAAAGAATTACAACTACAACCTTCTTTAATCATTTCATCTAGCATATCGAAAATATGACCATGATCTATTCCGATTACTCCAAGGTTAAGTGTTTTTTTCATAAATTAATAAGAACCTTTTTGTTTAGCACCTTTATAAAAAATTTCTTGCAAGTAATTATTTTCTTTTTTTCGAAGTAAAATACTTTCTTCACTCATTAAAGTATTAGTTCTATTTATAATTTCATGATGATGATATTTATCCTCTCCTCTTGCAATTTGAACACTATTTTTACCCAATGTTTGTTTTACATTTGTGCCTATATAACTTTGAATAACAAATCCTATTCTTCTTTCATTACTCTTATTTATTCCTGAACCATGTACTACTCTTGGATGATGCAAAGACATTTGACCAGCTTTTAGCTCTATAGATTTAACTCCTTCTTCAGGCACATTCTCTACTGTTTGTCCTCTGGTAAGTAAATTTCCTTCATTAAATTTTTCATTGTGATCTTTAATATTTAAATGTGATTTGGGCCACATTTTCATACATCCGTTTTTTTCGTTCGAATCTGTTAATGCTACCCATGCTGTTACCCAATTGTGAGGTTCTAATCCTATGTACTTTGCATCTTGGTGATAGCTTACAAAACCTTGTTCGTTAGGGTTTTTAATGAATAAAGTAGTGCTGCAAACTAAAATGTTTTTTCCAATAATACTTTCTACCGCATCTAAAATTTTTGAATTATGAACGATCGAATCAAGTTTTGGTGAAATTAAATGAACATTATATCTTCCCGACTTATCTATTTCATTTGGCATTTTTTTTTCTATCAATTCTATTTCTTCTCTTGCCTCCAATGCTTCACTACTAGACAAAACTTCAATAGGGGATACGTAACCTTGATCTTCATACTGTTTAAGTTGATTTGATGATAGATAAGTCATATTATTTTGAAAAGATTATATGAGCTCAACTATTTCTTCAATAATTTATGGCCGAAGTATTTAAATTAGGAATTGCTGCAAACAACAATCAACCAATCAAGGAAGTAAAGTCAATTGAGGTTTTAGCAAATAAAGGAATAGTAGGTGATCGACATTTTCATGATTTTAATGATCCTTACAACCAAATATCTTTAATAGAGGCTGAAAATATTGATGAATATAATATTAAATTTGGGCTCGATATACCTTACATCAATTTTAGAAGGAATGTTGTTACAAAAGGCATTCAATTAAATGATTTAATTGGAAAAAAATTAAAGGTAGGAAATGTTGAATTGGAGGGGATAGAATTATGTCGTCCGTGCAGACATTTGACTGAAATGCTTGATCAAAAAAATATTCTGAAAGAATTTATGAGAAAAGGTGGTCTTAGATGTCAAATTATTTCTTCATCTAAAATTAATATAGGTGATAGAATAGAGGTAATTAACAATTAAGGCTTTGCAGTTTCATTAACTGTATTTTCATCAAGTGTTGCAGGCGCATCTGGATCTAGCTCTAATCCCGCAGGAGTAATTGTTGCTGGAACTGGTGTAAAAGTTGAGTCTGGGTTTTCAACAGTATCTCTAACTTTCATTCTATATAAACCAAATCCACCAATTATCGCATGCGCAATAATTAAAAAAACAAATAAACCATTTAAACCGAACCATTCCATAAATATAGAACACAATATAGGACCGCTAATTGCGCCTACACCAAAGATAAACTGCAAACCACCTCCAGCTGCTACAAATTTTGATTTAGGAACAAAGTCATTTGTATGAGCAAGGTTAAGTGAAAACAAAGGAAGACATAAACTTGAATACAATCCTACAGCAATAAAAAATATAATTTTTCTAAAAGAAAATTCATCCATGTAATAAATATTTTGGATTGGATCGTTTGAAGTTAGAATTGAAATAAATGCCAAAAAAGAACTTCCAAATGTTGTAAAAACGATAACTTTTCTTCTATCAAATGTATCTGAAAAATAACCTATTGGCCCTTGACCAATCACCCCTGCAATTGTTGCAATAAATAAAAGTATCGATGTTTCAACTAAAGTAAATTTTGCAAGTGTTGCATAAACGGATATTAAAGAAAAGAATGCTGCATGAATAATACCAGTAAAGAATGAACTCAATGAACCTAGTGGTGAAATTTTATATAATTCTATAATACTTATTGTCTCTATTTTTTTAAATTTAGGTGCAGGTCTTTTAGTTAATAAAATAGGAACAAGCGCAATAGAAAGTAAAATAGAAACTAATATAAATGGTTCGTAGTCTTCTGGTTTGCTAACATTAAGTAGCAACATACCTATAGCTAATCCAAAATAGATTACCATCATATAAGCAGATAATAGTTGTCCTCTATTTTTGTTTGTCGCTCTATCATTTAACCAGCTTTCAGTAACAACATAACAACTAACTAAACTTATACCTGTTATAAATCTACTAATTGTCCACATGAACGGATTTACATAAACAACAGCTATTAAAGCACTTAAAGATGCAAGTGAAGCGAATGCAGCAAAAACTCTTATATGACCGACTTTTGAAACAAAGTTAGGCGTTGTTCTTGAACCTACAAAGTAACCAACATAATATCCGGACATAAAGATACCAGTTGTAAAAACACTAAAATCTTCAAGTACTGATCGAATACCCATAACTTGCATTTGCAAGCCATGAGCAATCATCATTACCCCTATCCCTATAAATAGAGCCCAAGACTTTTTTACTTCTTTTTGCATATTTAGTTTTTAAGTTTAATAATTTCTGGCTACGTAGTTTTGGTTTGTGTTTTTTTTATGGCTAGTAAAGAATGAATTGCTATCGTAATAATTATAACGATACCTCCATAGATAGTCTCATTAGAGGGCTGTTCCTTAATAACCATCCAAACCCATATTGGTCCAAGGATAGTCTCTAATAGGAAAAATAGATTAACTTCAGCTGCAGTTATAAATCTTGGTGCTATAGTGACTAAAACAAATGGTATGGCAACACACATCACACACATTAAAGGTATATAAAAAAGATCATTCCCCACTAATGCAAAGTCTTTAACAAAGAAAAAGGCAAAAATTGCAACACACGATTTTCCAATTACAGCAGCAGGTACTAAATCAATAGTTTTAGCGTATCTCGCAATGTTAGCATTGCAAGCTAATCCAAAAGAAGTGATTAAACCAAACATATCTCCATAAAAATTACCAAGACTTAAAGAGTCGTAAAAAATATAAACACAAGCAATAAAAGTAATTATTATAGCAACCCAAGTTTTATTATCTGGTTTTTCTTTTAAGAAAATAGCACCCAATATTGCTGAAAGCATTGGTGCAAGAGCTACCATTAATAAAGTATTTGCTACATTGGTGTTTTGTATTGAAATTATAAAAGTAATATTACAAATAGAAAAACTAATTACATAAAATATACCTGGATAACCAATTTTAAACAAAGCTTTTAAGAAATTATTTTTATAAAATAAAATAAGACCAATTAGAACTACCACAAATGGTATTGCTCCTCTGTAAAAAAGCATCCCCCAAGTATCAATATTTGATAATCTAATTAGTAGAGAGTCAGGAGTAATAAACATAACTCCTATAAAAGCCATCAATGAACCTTTTTGTTGATTGGTTAAATTATTCACGCTTTAAGCTCTTTCCAAAAAGTTTTAGCTAAATTTTTTCCTGATAGATCATAAAGCGTTTTAAGTCCAGTTGGAGATGTAACATTTATATCTCCATTGAGTTTTTGATCTATAAAATCAATTCCTGCAAAAAAAATATTTTCTTTTTTTAAATCTTTTGCAATTATTTTTGAAATTTTAATTTCTTTACTTGTTAATTTTATATTGGTTGGTTTTGCTCCTTTACTCATATTGCTTAAAATCGAATCTTTCTTTGGAACTCTTGAAATTGCACCACATACTTTCCCATTAATAATAAAAACCCTTTTGTCTCCCTTACTTATTTTAGGAAGAAATTTTTGGCACATGATATGATCATGTTTTTTTATAAATTTATTAACCAATTTTGAATTAAATTTAGTTAGCAAATGAATATCATTTCCGCTGAAACTATGAATTGGTTTTAAAATGACTTTTTTGTTTTTTTTGAAAAATTTTTTTATTTCATCCATGTTTTGAGTAAAAATAGTAGCTGGCATATATTTTTGATATTTAGATGAATACAGCTTTTCAGAAATATTCCTTACAGAGGTAGGGTTGTTAATTATTTTAACTTTTGTCTTAATTGTATCTAAAATGTATGTTGTTGAAATATACTCAAGATTAAAAGGTGGATCTTGGCGAATAAGAATAAATTTACATTTACTTAAGTCTAGATTTTGTTTTTTTGTGATTTTATAGAATTTTTTATTGTTATAGTTAAATTTAATAAAAAAACCTTTAGCTATAACTTTTGAATTTACAACTGATAAGTTTTTTGGATCGTAATAGAAAATTTTATATTTTTTATTCTGAATTTGGTTTGCTAAAAAAACACTTGTATCCGTTAAAGGATTTAGTTTAGAAGGATGATTTCCTTGAACAGCAACAATTTTATTTATCATATAATTCATCTAAATTTTCGTTTTTTGAAAATTTACTAATCATATGATCTGCGTTTGTTGTCTTATTATCAATTACTTTTTGTAGATGGTTTAGGAATACAGTCTCGCTATTACCTTTTTTACTTAAAACATCTCTATTGTCTAAACCTTTTCTTGAAAGATCTAAAAGCGTAGATGACCAATAGAGAAGATCTTTACCCATTAATTGAGTATTAAATCCCTTTTGTGGCGCCTCTAGATAAGCGTTAATTATTTTATCGATGTCCCATGTTGAAATTAGTTCATGAACTTCTTCTAAATTTCCGTAAAGCATACCTATATTGAAAGCTGGTCCTGCACATAAACAATCCCAACCACATGTATCCATTGATCTTAATTCAATATACTTTTTAACTCTATTTTCAGTAAATATTGTGCTTAAGTGGGTTGTTAAGTCTGCTTCATTTGGAAGTCTATTTCCAATTTCTTGGATTTTTCCTTCCATAAAATCTTTAAAAATATATTTCCTACCTGAAATATACTGGTCTTTATTTTGTATAAATAATAATGGAAAATTAATTACAAAATCTGCATATTTTTCAAAATTCATATTTTCGAAAAATAATTTAGGCAATCCACCTCTAGAAGTATTTTGCCATACTTTAGATCTGTAAGATAAATAGTTACTATTTTTTTTCTCCACAATTGAGGAATTAGCAAATAAAGCAATAGCAATAGGCACAATTGAGTTTGCTACTCTAAACTTTTTAATAAAATCTTCTTCTGAGCTATAATCTATATTTAACTGAGTGCCACATGTTCGATACATCATATCTAAACTAAGTTCACCACCTAGAGGCATATCTTTAGTCATCAATTCATATCTTTGTTTAGGATTATTTGGGATTTCACTTAATTTAGATATAGGATCGAAACCTGCACTAACAATTTTTATATCTAGTTTTTTAGTAACTTGCTTAAGTTCAAACAAATAGTCTTGTGATTCAGCACAAGCCTCGTGCATATGATTTAATTTATCTCCTGATAATTCTATCTGATTACCTGGTTCAAGAGTTATATTTTTTCCACCTTTATTAAGAGCAATGATATTCTCTTTTTCAAAAACTGGATTCCAGCCAAATTCAAGAAGAGCTGTAAACATTTCTTTTATTTTTGAATAATCAATCCTTTTATTTTCTAAATTATTAAATAAAAACTTTTCATGCTCGATCCCAATTTTAAAATTTTTGGGTTCTTTAATACCTGATTTAAAATAATTTATAATTTTTTCTTTTGAATCAATCATGCGCTGTAAGTAGTGATTTATACCTAAATTTAAAGATAATAATAAGGCTCTTTTGCGAATATTTTTTTAACTAACGGCTTAAAATCATCCAAAGTCATACTTTTATAATCAGGGTCAAAAGAGCATTGGTCATATTTTTCACAAAAATCTATCGTATCTTTATAATACTTGTGATCTTTAAATTTATCTCTTGCATTTCTATCGCCACCTAATTGATGAGCGCTGTAGTAAGTTTGAAAAAGACCATGGTGTAAAACAATCCAATAAGTTCTTTCTGAAACATAAGGTCTCAGAATTGATGCAGCATATTGAGAATGATTCATTGGTGCTAAATCATCTCCAATATCATGTAGTAAAGTTGCAACAACCATTTCATCACTCTCTTTATTTTTAAAAGCTCTTGTTGCAGCTTGTAAAGAGTGTTCTAGTCTAGTGATTTTGTAACCTTCTAAAGTATTAGTTTGTTTAGATAAATAATTTAAAACTCTCTCAGCTGTTTGTCTTTCAAAGTTTTTCTCAAATTTTTCAAGGAGCTCATAATCTTCCTTAGTTCCATTTTTCATTTCAGTAAAATTTACTGTTTTCATAACTTAATTGTTTGATCCAGTACTTAATAAAGATAATTGAGTTATTTTATTATCTCCTAATTCATCTACTAATTTAACAGGGTATTCGCCTGTGAAATAATGATCTGTTAATTGTGGATATGTTTCGTTTCTTTTTTCAAAACCAATAGCTTTATACAAACCTTCTATTGATAAAAATCTTAAAGATTTAGCTCCAATATATTCACAAATTTCATCATTAGTTTTATTTGCTGCTAACAACTCTTTTTTTGTAGGTGTATCTACACCATAGAAATCTGGGTATCTTATTTCAGGGCACGCAATTTTCACATGAACCTCTTTTGCTCCAGCATCATAAAGCATTTTAACAATTTTATAGGACGTTGTTCCTCGAACAAGAGAGTCATCAATTAGAATTATTTTTTTATTTTTAATTGTTGTTTGATTAGCATTTAATTTTAATTTAACACCCAAGCTTCTAATTTTCTGGCTAGGTTCAATGAAAGTTCTTCCAACATAATGGTTTCGAATTAATCCATGCTCAAAATTCATTTTTAATTCTTGAGCAAATCCCAAAGCAGCAGCATTTCCAGAGTCTGGGACTGGAACTACTATATCGGCATCAGTATTATTTTCTTTTGCAAGTTCTTTGCCTATGTTTTTTCTATGCTCATATGCCGTTTTTCCTCCTATTAGACTATCTGGCCTTGAAAAATAAATATATTCAAATACGCAAGGTCTAACTTTTTTAGCAGGGAAGGGCTTAATACTTTTGAGTTCATTATTTTCAATTAAAACTATTTCACCATTTTCAACTTCTCTTACAAATTTTGCGCCAATAATATCAAATGCACAAGTTTCAGATGCTAAAACATAACTATTTCCAAGCTTACCAATTGCTAGAGGTCTAATTCCATAAGGATCTCTAACCCCAATTAATGAGTTTTGAGTCAACATCACTAATGCATAGCCACCTTGAATTTGAAAAATTGCATCAATTACTTTGTCAATTGTTTTTGGTCTTTTTGATTTAGCAATTAATTGAACGATCGTTTCAGTATCTGAAGTAGTATAAAATATAGCTCCATCTTCAACAAGTTTATTTCTTAAAGCAATTGAATTAGTAAGATTTCCATTATGCGCAACTCCAATACCACCTGCATTGGTGTCAGCAAAAAAAGGCTGTATATTTCTTAATATATTGTTTCCAGTTGTGCTGTATCTGTTATGGCCAATTGCATAATTTCCCTTAAGATTATTAAGTACTTTTTCTTTGTTGAAATTATCACCAACTAGACCAAATCTTTTTTCTGAATAATATTTTTCTCCATCAAAAGTAACTATTCCACAACCTTCTTGACCTCTGTGTTGTAAAGCATGAAGCCCTAGTGCAGTTAGAGCCGAAGCATCCTTTGCATTGCTAATACCAAAAACTCCACATTCTTCTTTCAGTCTTGGATTATAAATCTGTAATTTTTTCTTTAGAATCTTGATATGTTTTTTCATTAGGAAATTCTTTTATCAGATAACTACTACCTTTTTCTAAATATGGAAAGACGTATGATTTGTCAAAATTTATCGGCCATTTATCATAATTATAAACGATATGAGCTCCCGAAAAGATACAAACAGATATAATGTAAGCTCTTATAAAACCAAAAAAGAATCCAAATGTCGTATCTAAGCCACCGATTCCTGTATATCTGACTGCTTTACTGATTCCTTTATTTACTAATAAAACTAAAAATATAACAACGACAAATATTACTATTCCCAAACCAACATCGAGTACATACTCATTATCAATCATGTCTTTTACATAGGGTTTAATCTTTGGAAATAGAATTAATGTAATTATGTATGCAAGCAACCATTTAGCCATTGAGAGAATACTTAAAATGAAGCCCTTTTTGTAACAATTTATCAAAGAAAGGATTGTTAAAATTAAATAAATTAAATCAATTATTGATATTGCTTTATAAAAATCTTTTATGATTTCTAACATCAAGATGATTTGCCAAAAGGCTTAATAATTAAGATTAAAGCAGGAAGTAGTGTTAATACAGATATCATAGCTAATAACATAGCAAGTCCAGTAAAAACACCAAAATAAATTGTTGGAATAAACTTTGATAAAACCAAAATTGAAAAACCAAAAACGATCGTAATTGAAGTGTTTAATATAGCAACTCCAACAGTTGAATGACACGTTTTTAATGTCTTGTTGTAATCCTTTATTTTATTAAACTCCTCTTTAAATCTGTAAATATAGTGAATACTGTTATCTACCGCAATCCCTATTGTAATTGCCGCAATAGTTATGGTCATCATATCTAAAGGTATTCCTAACAATCCAATTATTCCTAAGATAAAAAAAGCAGCAATAAAATTTGGAACAACACCAATCAATGAAAGTTTAATATTTCTAAATAAGATTATGAACATTGAAAATATTCCAATCATAACAAGTCCCAATGTTAAAATTTGAGATTTAAACAGGCTTTGTAATAGATTATTAAATAATATTAAGACACCTGCTAATTTATAATCATTTTCTTCTAAACCAAATTTATCTTTTAGATCAAAATTAATTTTGTTAATTAAATCATTTCTTCTTAAATCTTCTTGCGAGTCTATAATTCTTAAACTAATTCGTGCCTCATTATCTTTAATTGAAAGATATGGATCAATGATTTCTGTTTTAATGCTTTCAGGAATTTTAGAGTAAAGCACCCCCATTTCTAAAGTACCTAAAGGCTTATTATTATTTAATTGAGTTGCCACTTTAATAATTGAAGAAAAAGATAGAACTTTACCAATTTCTGGTAAGCTATCTAGGTAATTATGAACAGATGTAATTAGATCAATTTTATCTTTGGTAAACCAGTATTTTTCGTCATTACTATTTTCTTCATCACCCCAATCTTCAAATTCATCATCTTCTTCAGATTTTTTCACCTTTTCACTCTCAGGAAACTTTATAATAACTTCTAAAGGAGTGGTTCCACCTAACTCCTCATCTATAAGCTTCATACCCTTGTAAATTTCAGTATTCTTATCAAAGTAATTTATAAAACTATTTTCAACTTCAAGCTTACTTATTCCAATAACACTGAATACTATAACTATTCCAGTTACTAAGAAGATAGAGTTTTTATTATTTACAGAAATTAAACTTAGTAAATTTGTAATTTTAGATTTCTGTTCTTTTTTAACTGAAATATTATTTGTAGGTGCAAAGTTTAAAAGGGTAGGTAGCAAAGTAAATGTAATGATAAACGATGTAATTAAACCAAAAGTCATCATCCAGCCAAAATCAATAATAGGTTTTATTTCACTAAAAATTAAAGATAAGAAAGCGAAAATTGTCGTTAGAACAGTATAAAGAATTGGCCAAAACATTTTTGAAGTTGTTAAGGAAATAATTTCGAAATTATTTTTTGTTGGAAAATCTTTTTTAAGCTGAAGAAACCTAGTGCTCATATGAATATTCATTGCCATTGTTAAAATCAACATAAGTGCAATAAAATTTGATGAAATAACTGTAACTTTCCATCCTAGTAATCCAAGTAATCCCATCATTATTATTACAGAAAAAAGACAACTACTTATAGGAACTACAATCCAAAGAAGGTTCCTAAAAACAAACCATAAAGTAGCAATTATAAATAATAGAACTCCCAAACCAAAAACTATTATATCGCTTTTGATAAAAGTCATCATGTCATCGGCAATCATTGGTATTCCACCAAGATAAATTTTTCCAACATCACTATAGCTTTGAATAACTTGTCTAATTTCTAAAATATTCTGATGATTTTGTTTTTTGATTTGATCTTTAATTATTTCAACTTCTTCTTTTGATTTATTGTCTATATCTTCTAATTCTTGAGATTGTTTAATGTTAACAATAATTCCACTAGTTTTACCATCTTCGCTAATGACAAAATTTCGAAAAACAGGACTATTTAAAATTTCTTTAAAACCTCGATTTCTATCAACATCTTCATCTTTTAATGTTTTGAACCTTTCTAGTCTTTCTTGAAGGGGAGCTTCTGAATTATTTAAAAGTGGAATGTCTAATAATGTAATCACACTATGGACCCAACTTAGGCTCTGAATTTTATATTTTAAACTTAATAAATTATTAATTGATGAGTCGGTTACCATTCCCTCATTTGGTGTATAGGTAAGAACTAAAAATTCTTTAGATCCATATCTTTCAGAGACTTCTTTCAAATATGCTAAATCTGGATCACCCTCTATTAATAAAGTTTCCGATGAAGCATCTAATTTAAAATCTTTTGAATAGTAGCCAAAACTTAAAATAGCAATAATTAACAATAGAAATATTGCTTTTGGATTTTTAAGGATAATGTTTTGATAAAAATGAGCTATCATTCAAGCTCTTTATATTGGAATTTAACTTAATTGAGTATCCTTAAATTTTGTAAATCTTTCCTCAAATTCAAGCGTTACATTACCAATAGGACCATGACGTTGTTTTTGAATTATAATCTGCGCTAGGTGAGCAACCTCGTTCATTTTTGCTTGCCATTCAGCGTGTTCCACAGTAGCAGGCCTAGGTTCTTTTCTCTGTAAATAATATCCTTCTCTATAGACAAACATCACTACATCAGCATCTTGTTCAATAGATCCAGATTCTCTTAAGTCTGCTAATTGAGGCTTATGATCATCTCTTTGTTCAACTTGTCTAGATAATTGTGAAAGAGCTACTACAGGTACAGAAAGTTCTTTAGCTATTGCTTTTAGTCCTTGAGTAATTTGAGAAATTTCTTGGACTCTACCATCTTTATTGGAGGTAGTCCCTCTCATTAATTGAATGTAGTCAACCACAATCATATCTAAGCCACTTCGTCTTTTTATTCTTCTTGCTCTATTACTCATCGCAGCAATACTTATAGCAGGTGTTTCATCTATAAAGAGCGGTAAGTCAGCTATATCTTTAGAAGTTTCTAAAAATTTATCAAACTGTTCATCAGAAATTCTGCCTTGCCTAATATCGTTTGAACTAATTCTCGCCTGTTCAGAAATTATTCTAGTTGAAAGTTGTTCCGATGACATCTCGAGTGAAAAAAAAGCAATTGAAGATTTTTTACCACTATCTTGTAAATTTTTTGCCGCATTAAATGCAATATTTGTTGCTAGAGATGTTTTACCCATTGAAGGGCGTCCAGCAATAATAATTAAATCAGATTGATGTAAACCACCGAGCTTATAATCTAAATCCCGAAGCCCTGTTGGAACACCTACAATACCTCCTTCAGTTTTATAGGCAGCTGAAGCCATATCAATAGTTTGCTTCATTGCTTCGTCAAATTTAATTATATTTGAATTAAATGAACCCTTCTCTGCTAAATCAAACAATGATTTTTCAGTTTTTTCTATAATATTTTGCCCATTTGTTTCTAGATCATTCAATTTTACATCATCAACTGTTTGCTCAGAAATTTTGATTAATTCTCTTTTCACAAACATATCGTAGATAATTTTAGAATATTCTAAAGCTTGCCTAACTGATGTAGAAAACTTTGTGATTTTTACTAAATATTCTGGAACATTTAGATCATCTTTCTCATCTTCAAAATAATTTTTTAAAGTTATTGGGTTAGCTAACATTCCTTTGTAGATAAGACTTTCTACTGCTTCAAATATTTTTTGATGCATTGGATCATAAAAATTTGAAGCCTCAATGATAGTATTTATTTCATCAAATATTTCGTTACTTACGAGGATAGAACCAATGACAGCTTGTTCTGCTTCGATGTTATTTGGTAACTCTTTAAATTGATCTTTAACTATACTTAAATTCTTTTCCATGAAAATAAATGTACATGAAAATTAATTAAATCAAATTGTAAATTGTTGCTGGGGAAAAGAATGTATAATTATTGAATTGTATCAGCCGACGAAACATTGATTGTAATCTCAGCATCAACTTCTGAGTGTAAAGAAATTTTAACTTTAAATTTTCCTAAAGCTTTTATTTCTTCAACTGGTTGTATCATCGAAGGCTTTATATCAATTTTATTTTCTTCTTGAATAAGTTTTGAAATTTCAGTTGGTTTAACTGAACCATATAATTCATTATTTTCTGTACTTAGTTTTTTGACAGAATACTCTTTACCATTAATTTGTTCAGCAATTTGTGAAGCATCTTTTTTCTTTTCATTATCTTTCTTAGATAACTCAGCCTTAATTTTTTCAACCTCTTTTATATTTTCTTTTGATGCATAAAGAGCTTTTTTATTTGCAATTAAAAAGTTTCTAGCAAAACCTCTTTTAACTTCTATTACTTCACCAATAGATCCAATTCTTTTAACGTTTTCTAGTAAGATTACTTTCATTTTATATTAATGCTAAGTTTCTTGCTCTTTTGATTGAAAGAGAAAGTTCTCTTTGTTTTTTTTGGGATACATTTGTAATTCTTGAAGGTAAAATTTTACCATTCTCAGACACATATTTTTTTAATAATTTAATATTTTTATAATCTACCTCAGGGGCACCTTTAACTGACAGTGGACAGGTTTTTTTAAATTTGTATTTATTTGGTTGAAAAATACTTAATTTTGCAAAGTTACTTTGCCTTCCTTTCTTATTTCCATTTTGTCTTTTTGGCATTAGTTTTTAATACTTTCCTTTTTTACACTATCCTCTTTTTTTCCAAAATAGTTTGTTTCTAAATCAAATTTTTTTACTCTAACTGTTAAATATCTTAATAATTTTTTATCAATAGCTTCATTTTTTTCCAATTCATCAATAACATTACCCTTACCTTTTATTTTGAAGTGTATGTAGCTTCCTTTTTTATTTTTTTTAATAAGATAAGATAAGTTTAGTAATCCCCAGTTTTCAGTTTTAACAACTTCACCATCATTTTTTTCAACAATTTTAGAATACTTTTCTGTTATTTGCTTTAATTCACTTGGCGAGGTATCTTGCCTAGCAATAATAGTATGTTCGTATAAATTCATTTATGTTCTTTAATAAAAAGTGAGGATATACTATTATAAAAGTTCAATTACAATAGTTAAAAAGGCAGAAATATTAGTTTTTTTTATATGTTTTCGGTAATTTTTCCAGGTCAGGGATCTCAAATAGTGGGAATGGGAAAAGAGCTTTATGATAAATTTAATATAGTAAAAGACCTTTTTAAACAGGCAGATGACACATTAAATTTTTCTATTTCTAAACTTATCCTGGAAGGGCCAAAAGAAGAATTAGATTTAACAGCAAATACACAACCAGCAATATTTTTAATAAGTTATTCAATATTTAATTTAGCAAAAAATGAATTCAACTTGGATTTAAATAAAGCAAAATACTTTGCAGGACACTCTTTAGGAGAATATTCGGCATTATCATGTGCAGGATATCTAGATTTTTCAGATACTTTAAGAATACTGAGAATTAGAGGAGATGCTATGCAAAACTCTGTGCCTAAAGGACAGGGGGGGATGGTTGCGGTATTGGGTTCAACAGTTGATGAGGTTGAAAGAATTTTAATGGAAAATAAAGAAAATTTAAAAGCGGAAATTGCAAATGACAATTCTGAGGGTCAAATTGTTTTGAGTGGAAAAACTAAAGACTTAGAACAATTAATTCAAATTTTTAAGGCTAATTCAATTAAAAATATTAAACTTCCTGTAAGTGCACCTTTTCACTGCGAACTGATGAATAATGCTACAAAAATTATGAAAGAAGAGTTAAATAAACTTAATTTTAAAAATGGTCAAAATAAATTAATTTCTAACGTTACTGCTAATGAGATTAAAGACCCAGATGAGCTTAAAAATCTCTTAATTATGCAAATAGAGAATAGAGTTAGATGGAGAGAAAGCGTGATTAATATGATAGAAAATGATGTAAACCATTTTATAGAAATTGGACCTGGGAAAGTTTTGTCAGGTTTGGTAAAAAGAATTAATAGAAATGTAAAAATTGATACAATTAATTCTCAAGGTGATATTGAAGGTCTAAAAATATGACTGATTTAAAAGGAAAAAATATTATTGTTACAGGCGCTTCTGGTGGGATTGGAAATTCAATAATCGGAAAATTAAATCAATCAGGAGCAAATATTTTAGCTTCAGGTACAAGAATAGAAAAACTTGAGGAACTTAAAGGTAAATATGGAAATATTAAAATATTAAAGTTTGATATTTCTCAAAGTGATAAAATTGAGGATTTCGTTGAAAACGCAACCAAAGAACTTGGTGGCAGTTTGGATTGCATAGTTAATAATGCAGGTATTACCCAGGATAATTTAGCAATAAGGATGAGCCTAGATGAATGGAAAAAAGTAATTGATGTTAATTTAACATCAACTTTTTTAATGAGCAAATCAGCAATTAAAAAAATGCTTAAAAATAAATCTGGAAAGATTGTTAATATTACTTCAGTTGTTGGACATACAGGTAATTTAGGACAGGCTAATTATACAGCTTCTAAAGCAGGTATAATTGCAATGTCTAAGAGTTTGGCAATAGAATATGCAAAGAAAAATATAAATATAAATTGTATTTCACCTGGTTTTATTAAAACAGCTATGACGGATAAATTAGATGAAAAATTTAAAGAGGCTATAATATCAAAAATTCCTTCTGCCCGACTAGGAGAGCCAGATGATATTGCAAATGCTGTACTTTTTTTATGCTCAAGTCATTCAAGCTATATAAATGGAGAGACCTTACATGTTAATGGGGGCATGTATATGGCTTGACAAAACAGGTTTTTAAACTATTAAGAATTTATAACAAAAAGGATCAATATGTCAGAAGACGTTTCAAGCAAAGTAAAAAAAATTGTAGCTGATCACTTAGGTATTGATGAAGCTAAAGTAACTGAAGAGTCAAGTTTTATAGATGATTTAGGCGCTGATAGTTTAGATACAGTTGAATTAGTGATGGCTTTTGAAGAAGAATTTGGATCTGAAATTTCAGACAGTGAAGCTGAGAAAATTTTAACTGTGGGTGATGCAGTTAAATTTATCGAAGGAAAAGCTAACTAGAAATTTTAATGCCATCAGAAAAAGATGGAGTAATGATAATATTATCATCTCCTTCAGGAGCAGGTAAAACTACCCTGGTTAAAAAGTTATCAGAAAAAGATAATTTTGAAATTTCCATATCTCATACAACAAGACTACCTCGACCTAACGAAAATCAAAACGAAGACTATTATTTTGTTGATGAGTCAGAGTTTAAAAGATTAATTAAAAATGAAGAATTTCTAGAATATGCAAAAGTTTTCAATAATTTTTATGGCACAACAAGAACACCAATAATTGATAGATTAAATAAAGGCAAAAATATACTTTTTGATATTGATTGGCAGGGCGCAGACCAGATAAAAAATAAAAAATTAGATTATAAATTAATTACTTTTTTTATACTACCGCCTAGCAAGGAAGTATTGTTTGAAAGATTATCTAAACGTCATGCTAATGATAAATTAATAGCTGAAGAAAGAATGAAACAATTTGAAAGAGATGTACTGCATTGGATAAATTATGACTATGTGGTTATAAATAATGATCTAACAGAATGCTATTCTAAAATTACAAATTTAATCAATGCAGTATTAAATGACGGTTCAAAAGATTATGATTCAGATTACATAAGAAGTCATGTTGACAAGTTAACTTCTTAAATTTTCATATTCAGAGGCTAAATAATAATAAGTATTCATTTTTAAGTTTTGGGGCCTTAAATTTAAATCAATTTTAAGTTTATTAAGGACATTTTGATTTCCGTTAAAAAGTTGATTAAAGGGTTTTTTTAACATTTTTCTTCTTTGGTTAAAAAAAATTCTTGTAACTTTTTCTAAATTAGTTGGATTTTTTATTTTAACAAAATTTTTTTTAGGATGAAAAATTAACAAGGAGCTTTCCACTTTCGGCTTTGGAAAAAAAGAACATGGTTTGATATCACATATTTTTTTAATATTAAGTTTCCAATTACATATGATCGATAATCTTCCATAATTTGAGGTATTAAATTCAGCTATTATTCTATCAGCAACTTCTTTTTGAAACATTAATACCAAACAATCAAACCAAAAATAATTTTTTAAATTGATAATCCATTTACTAAGAATTTCAGTTGAAATATTATATGGTAAATTTCCAAATACTGTTACTTTCTCTTTAAATAAAGTAGTTTCATCTATTTTCAAAACATCATCATTTATAATTGTAACTTGATCTTTAAATTTATTGCTAAGGTTATTTGCAAGTTCATTATCTTTTTCAATAACATATAATTTTTTTGGATTTTTTTTTAAAATATAAGATGTAAGATTTCCTGTTCCAGGACCAACTTCAAGTACAATTTGATTTTTTATATTGGTAATATTTATAATTTTTTCTAGAATATCAAAATCGATTAAAAAATTTTGACCTAAACTTTTTTTTGGTTTAATCAATTTTTATCCAAAAATTTAATTGCTTGAATTAAGCTTAGAGGATTAGAAAGATTCTTGCCGAGCATTTTTTCATTTGGTCCATGGTCTGGGGATATCCTTATAAATGGTAAACCTAAAGTTATATTAATAGCATCATATTCATATAAAGTTTTAAGAGGTGTTAATACTTGATCATGGTACATTCCAACAATTACATCAAATTTTTTTCTTATATTCTTAATAAATATTGTATCTGCTGGATAGGGTCCTGATATTTTAAATTTTTTGTTTAGTTTATTTACAATAGGCTTAATAATTTTTTCATCTTCATTAAATTTATTAACACTTTCACAATGTGGATTTAGTCCTAAAACTGCAATTTTTGGTTTAATTCCTAAAACTTTTTTATAGAAATTGTTAATTAATATAATTTTTTCAGTTATTACTTTTTTATTTATTTTTTTTGCAACCTCTTTGATTGGTAAATGAGTAGTTATAGGACAAACAGAAAGATTTTGATTGTAAATCAACATACAACTATTTTTTGTATAGAATTTTTTTGAAATATATTCTGTTATACCTAAATATTTTTTATTTAAAAAATTCTTTTTAGAAATTGGGCCATTTATAAATTTATAAAAATTATTATCTTTAAGGATTCTGAATGCCATATCAAAAGATTTTTCAACAAATTTATTTGATTTTTTTGATATTTTTTCAAAAACTTTCTTTTGATTAAATTCAATATTTATCAAATTTATTGATTTGTTGTCTAATTTTTCATTTTTAAAATTTTTATAATTTAGAACTTTTATTTTTTTTTTAAATTTAAATTTCTTCATTTGTTTTTTTAATATTTTTTCTGAAGAAATCAGAATTATAGGACTTTTTATTTTTACAAGTTTTAACGTTTTAAAAAAAATTTCTAAAAAAATACTGTTTGGTTCTCCACCAACAATTAAAATTGGACTATAATTCATTTATTATAATATTTTTTTTTATTTTATTAAAATATAGATTTGACATTATGTTGAGTTGCTCATTAGTTTTTGCTCTTTTAATTTTTTCAAATTCTTTTTCATAATTAATTTCTTTTACAACTTCTTTAATATCATTAATTTTTAATATCAAATAACCTCCTGGTAATAAAATAGGTTCTGTATGAGCGCCAATTTCTAAATTATTTAAAGCTGATTTAATTTTTATATTAAGAGAAGCCTCATTTATCCAATCTAATTTCCCCCCTGAATTTGAAGTATCTGAAATACTGTAAATCAAAGCAGCTTTTGAAAATCCCTCATCTGAAATAGCTTTTTTGATTAATTTCATTTTATTATCTAATTCATTGTTCTTTTCTAGTCCAAATAAGATTTCTGATAGTAAATACTCTCTTTGCATTTTTTGATTTTGAAGTTCTTTTTTTATATAAGCTTCATTAATTTTTACATTTTTCAAAAATTTATCTATTATCAGCTGATTCCAAAAAGCTTCAATTGTAATTTTTTTTATTACTGAGTCTATTTTTATATTATTTTTTTTAATTTCTTTTCTAAAATCATTTGTATTTTTAAAACCAATTCTTCTTGAATAATTTTTAAATAGCTCGTTTAAATATTCTTCATTTAACTTTAATTCTACAAATTGTTTTTTTAAATCTATTTCCTTAATTTTTTCTCTAATTAAAGAATTTTTTGAAACCTCATATATTTTTTGTTTATCTAATTTTTGAAAATCACTATTTATTAAACTTAGATAATTGATTTCATTTAGGACATCTATTGATGTTATTATTTGATTATTTACTTTAAATAATATTTTATTTTCAATAGCCGTAGATTGATTTAAAAAAAATATATAAAATACAAATATTGCTTTAAATAATTTTTTATTAATCTTCATTAATTTATTTGCTGCTCGTAACTCGTTAAAGGGAAAAGAGTAATAGTGAAAAGTAAATTTTCAGTTGGTTTTAGATCTCTATCTTCATAATATGTTTTGTTGTATTTTATCCCAGCTATTAAACAATCATTTTGATATTCATAAACAAGATCATAGTATTCTGTCAAATTTATTTTTCTATTACGCCTAGTTTTAAATGAAATTGCATTATTTTCGTCAAAAACATATTTTGATTTATTTTCAAATATATTTGTAGAACCGATTGCCCCAGCTTCCTCAATGAATGAAAACTCTGTTATAAGATTGTTTAATGAAATGGTTGAGTTAAACTCATTATACTCAAATTCATTCAAATTATTGTCTAAGGCAAAATTATACTTAAAACTTAAATTATCTGAGAAATTGTTCGATACCGATCCAAATAAGTTTGAGTTTTTTTTATTCAATGTACTTGTGCTTGGTATGAAAGTTTCTTGTTTGTCCCTAAAGACAGTAGCTAATTTTAATTCAAAATATTTATTTATATCTTCAAGTTTTTCTTTTTTATAGTCTAAGCCTACAGTTATAGACTTTCCTGTCTCTAGCGAGTCAGTTAAACCCAGTCTATTAATATCAAATATATTTTCGTTATTAATTTTTCTCTTTGTTTCTGAGTGATTTTTCATATCACTTGGATTTATGAGCAAAGATAATTTTGGTGTTAGATAATTTAAATATTTAGATCCTCTCTTTTTAAGCGGTAACGAACTATCTATTTTTATAGTAGACATCAATTCTACTTGTGGACTATTTTTTAGTTTACTATCGTTCTTTCCAACAGCATTCAAATTTTTTAAATAAATGTTTAAATTATTTTTAAGCCCATAATCGTTTATGATATCAAAACCTGTGTAATTTATATCATTTATTATTTGAGTCTTAAGTACATTTGTTTCATTTAAGTCATTATTACCTGACGAATTTATACTAATAGAACCATTAAAATAATTTTTAGATAAAATTTTATTAAAATTGAAGTAGGGTAATATATATTGATATCTATCGTTTGATGTTTTGTTTAAACTTTCGTAGCTCTCAATGCCGCTTTCAAAAAAGTAATTTTCATGATCAAGGTCAACTTTTAATTCATTTTTTAAAACATTTAAATTAGTTGGCTTTAAATCTGTATTAATTATATTTCCATCAAAAACTTTTAAGTAGGTATCATTAGTTACTTTTTGAATAGATAGTGATAGTTTGCTTGAAATAAAGTTATCTAAATTTAAGTCATGATTAAACTTTGAGAAGAAATGAGTAATATTTTTTTTCTTATTATTTGTACTTGATGATTTATAGTTTCTTACATGCCCAAAATTGAACTCAAAATAAGAATTTTTAAAACTTTTTCTATATTCATTTTGAATCATGTTTTGGCTATTATCAAAAAAAGTTGGAGTAAATGTAGTGTCGCTGTCATGAGATAATATATGAAAGTAAGGAATTGCAATTGAACTTCCCAAAACATTTGAATTATTTAATTTAGGTTGTAGCAGGCCAGATTGTCTTTTTACTGTTGGATCTGGATGAAAAAATTTAGGAAAATAAAGCACAGGAAAATCATATATTTGTAATAGTGCATTTTTATAAATTAACTGTTTTTTATTTTTGTCATGCTCTATTTTATCTGCTTTTAAAGACCACGCAGGGCAAGTATCGTTTTTTTGACAACTAGTAAATATTCCTTTGTAAATTGTGGTGACATTTCCATTTTTTTTAGAAGATATACCTTTTATTCTTGGATCATTATTTAAATTATTAAATATTCCTTTATGAATATTTATTTCCGTGTCTTTTGCTAAAAAATTTTGATTTTTTAAATCTATGATCGCACTCGAAAAATAAAATTCATCACTTTTTGGTAATTTGTAATTTGATTTTATTAAAATTTTCTCACCCTTTAATTCTTCTTTTTCAATTGAATATATAAAATTTGATAGTTTGTATAAATTATTTTTGTCAGAAAATGAGGCATTTTCCTTTGAAATAATCTTCATATCATTTTTTAGAAAAGTTACATCATTTGAAACAAAATTATATTTTGATTTTAATAACCCTGTAGTCTTACCTTTTGAAAAAATTATATTCTCATTTAATGAATAAGAAATAAAATCTGAATTAATTTTATAATCTTCGCTTTGATTTTCTATAATTACATTTTTTTCTGCAATAATTAAATTTTTATTTCTATTATAAATAAAATCATTTGAATAAATTATTGAATTATCTTTTGAACTTAAAGCCTTCGAATTTCCTTTGCTATAAATGACTTCTTCCTCTCGTTTATAAGTTAAATTATTTGTTGTTATTAAGTAATTATTTATTTTGTCTATTATTTCTACGTTTCCATTCGCATTAAGAATATTTAAATTTTTATCATATTGAAATTGATCAGCTTTAATTATAACACCATCTGAAGATGTAATAGTCCCTCTTTTTTTTCCAATAAATTTATTTCCATTTTCTAAAATTTGTATTTCTGTAACATCAAAATTGAAATCTTCAGATGCATAAGCAAAAAAAAATGAAGAATTAAAGAATATTATAGCAAATATTAAAAATAATTTATTTTTCATTAACTTTATATAACATCAAACTATTAATAATTGTTAGTATTAACAAAGGCAAAAGTACTGACAAAATCAAAGATATACTTTCTGTTCCGCCAAGAGCATATGAAAAATTATTTATATAATAAATTATAACAGAAAAAAATAAGCCAATAGAAATTTTAAAAGTTGAACCTTTGATTTGTTTAATATTTAACATTATTAATGATGAAAATATTGTAATTAACAATAAATAAAATGGATAAAATATAAGTTTTAATAAATGTAAATCCACATCAGTCGTTGAGTAGTTAAGTTTTTTATAATTTTCTTTTAATGTTAAGAGTTCAAAAAAATTTAATGCTATTAAGCTAGAGTATAATGTTTTAATTCGATTTATATCAAAATTTGATTTTAGAGTAAGCAATTCCTCATTTTTATATTCGTTTTGGATATAAATTTTTGGATTAAAAATAATCCATTCATTTTTAGAAATATCTATCTTTGAACTTGTTATGTTTCTAGTAACATTGAAATCTTCATCAAATTCAGTAATAAAACTATCATATAAAAAATTTCCATCAACTAAGGATGAATTTGTGATAATAATTTTATTTTCAATTTTGTCTTTTATCCATAAACCATTTTTAGTGATTACAGCCAAATATTTTCCATCACTTGTATAGACAGATTTAAATTCTAAATAAATATTTTTTAAATTTGATGAAAAACTATAAAAGACTGTAATGATAAAAATTCCCGATATTATGGAAAGAACACTTAAAATCTTCAAAATACTGGAGTTTTTTAAACCTGAATATTTGAAAATTTCTATCTCTTTGTTTTCAAATAATTTAATAAAAAACAATTGAATTGTTATTAGCATTATAAAAGGAAACATTTCAAATATTTGTGAAGGTGAATTTATTAACGATAATAAAAATATAAAACTTAAATTAACATTTTCATCTTTAAAGAACTCAAGTTCACTAAGCAAATTTAATATAAAAACTAAACTAAGCATTACTAAACTAACAAAAATTAGTGATCTAAAAAAAATTGTAGATATAAATTTTATATATACTTTCATGGTTTTGATATTTTAAAAGTAAATTTAAAAAATAAAAAAAAGTAAATTAGTAATAACAATAGGATTGGAGTAAAAATTATACCAATATTTTGAAACACAATTTTAGAAATAAATCTTATAGTTGTTTCAGAAAATATCACAGTAAACAATCCAATTAAAAATGTGATTAATCTAAGTTTATTATAATTTATACTTTCTTTAGTTGAGGTAATTAGTAAAAAAGGTATGAGGCAAAGTATTGGTATATAAAATGGAATAATAAATCTTTTATAAAACTCTTTTAAAATATTATTTATATTTTCAATAGAACAATTTTCAATAAATTTAGTTTTTAATTTAAATTCATTATTATTAAATTTATAAAAACTATTTATGCATTCAATTAGCTTTAAAGATGAAATTTCTTGTGTTTTTTTATATGTTGTTGTATTTGTTTCAAGGTTAGCTAGTGAAAAATCAGATTTTGAAAATGAAAAATTTGTAACCTCGTTGTTTCTCGATGTTATAGTTGATCCATCATATAAAACCAAAACTGGAATACCTCCCATTTGTTTAAATTCTCCCCTTTTTGCATAAGTTACTTGAAATTCGTTTTTCTCGATTTCTTTTTTAAGGTATAAATTTTCTAAATTTCCATTTTTGTCTTTAAAATCAGTATAAATAGTTACACCTTTAATTGTATCAATGAATTTTCGAGGTTTAATAAAGTTATCAAAAAAATTGACAGTTGATGATCTGAGAAATGATCTTGCTAAATCTTGAGATTTAGGCACTACAATTGAAGTTAAAAAAATTTGTATTAATAGAAGAATAAAAGAAATTTTTAATATAAAATTAATTAATTCCATTTTGTGAACACCAAAATTCCAAAAAATAATTAATTCATTATTTAATTCATATTTGATGGTTATATAAAAAAGGCTAAAAAATAAAACAAAAGGATAAATTTTACTCACTATTTTTGGAAAATTTAAAAATGAGAAATTTATATAAACTAAATAATCCCTTCCATCTTCAATCATGATATCTAGATAATTGACCGATTGAAAAACCCAAATTACTAAACTAGTGCTAATGAGAGCTAGAATGAAAAATTGCGTATAATCTATAAGTAATTTTCTAAATAAGATTTTTTTCATTGAAATATGCTATTTTTATTCATATATAGCACTCATCTCGTAGAGATTGTATTAAAATTTATGTCTGTTCAAATTAATTATAATTCCGCGTATAAAAAAAATTCAACAAATATTGTTTTATTTGTTGATGAAAAATACAGTATTTCAAATTTAAAAAAATTTATTTCAGCATCAGAATATTCCTTTGTTTTAGATCTATTAAAAACAAAGGATTTAAAGAAGAAAATAATATCTTTTGACATAAGCTCAAAAAGAAAAATTATATTAGTTTCTTTTAAAAAAAATCCCAAAAGTATTGAGGCTGAAAATTTGGGTGCAAAATTTTATGATATTTTTAAAGAATTAAAACAAAAAGAATTTATTGTTAGTTCAGAAACTTTATCAAACCGAAATAGAAATGCTATTGGACATTTTTTGCATGGTATAAAATTAAAATCTTATAAATTTGAAAAATATAAATCAAAAAAAAATAAAGATAAATTAGATATAACAGTAGTTGGAAAAAATATACCTAGTATTAAAGACCAATCTAAATTTAATGCATTAGAAGATGGAACTTTCTTTACAAGAGATTTAGTTTCAGAACCAGGAAATATTTTACACCCAGATGAATACGCTAAAAGAATAAATTATTTAAAAAAAATTGGGTTAAAAATTAATATTTATGACGAAAATAAATTAAAAAAATTAGGTATGAATACTTTGCTTGGTGTTGGTCAGGGAAGTATAAGAGGATCTTATCTTGTTACTATGGAGTGGAACGGGGCAAAAGATAAATCTAAACCCCTGGCTTTTGTTGGAAAAGGAGTATGTTTTGATACAGGGGGCATATCTTTAAAACCAGCAAAATTTATGGAGGATATGACATATGATATGGCTGGTTCTGCTGTGGTTGTTGGATTAATGAAAAGTTTAGCGCTTAGAAAAGCAAAAATAAACGCTGTCGGTGTTGTTGGTCTAGTTGAAAATATGCCAGGTGGCAATGCACAAAGACCAGGAGATATAGTTAAATCATATAGCGGTAAAACAGTTGAAATTTTAAATACTGATGCAGAAGGTAGACTAGTACTTGCAGATGCATTAACTTACACAGAAGAAAAATTTAAACCAAAATTTATAGTAGATTTAGCGACATTAACTGGTGCAATAATTGTTTCATTAGGATCAGAATACGCTGGTCTATTTTCTAATGATGACAAATTATCTAAACAATTAATTGATGCCGGTGAAAAAGTTGAAGAAAAATTATGGAGAATGCCGCTTAATAAAAATTTTGATAAATTAATTGATTCAAAAAATGCAGATGTACAAAATATAAATTATGTAGGTGGTGCTGGATCTACAACTGCTGCTCAATTTTTGCAAAGATTTATAATAAACAAAACACCTTGGGCACATCTTGATATAGCTGGAATGGCATTTTCAAAATACGGAGGCGCATTAAATTCAGGTGGAGCAACAGGCTACGGAGTAAGATTATTAAATAAACTAATAGAGGATAATTATGAGTAATATAGAACAAACTTTATCAATTATTAAACCAGATGCTGTTGAGAGAAATATTGAAAACGAAATTAAAGAAATATTTAAAAGCAATGGTTTTTCAATTTTAAAAGAAAAAAAAATTCAAATTGAAAAATCTGAGGCAGAAAAATTTTATAAAGTACACGAAACAAAGCCATTTTATAACGACTTATGCTCTTATCTATCATCAGGCCCAATTGTTGTTATGGTTCTTGAAAAGGAAAATGCAGTTTTAGCAAATAGAGAATTAATGGGAGCCACAAATCCAAAAGATGCAGAAGAAGGCACTATTAGAAAAAAATACGGAATTTCAATAGACAAAAACTCTGTCCACGGATCAGATAGTGTTGAAAATGCTGAAATTGAAATAAATTTTTTCTTTAAAGATTAAAAACTTTTAATATAGCTTTTGGGTACAGTTTATGCTCTTGAACTAAAATTTTTTTAGCAAGAGAGTACTCTGTATCATTTTTTGAAATTTTTACTTTCTTTTGTAGAATAATTTTACCTGAATCTAATCTAGCATTTACAAAATGAACACTGCATCCAGAGTATTTTTCCTTATTATTTAATACTCTTTGGTGAGTATTTAATCCTTTATATTTAGGCAGTAAAGAGGGGTGTATATTTAAAATTTTTCCTTTAAATTTTTTAATAAAATTTCTTGATAAAATTTTCATAAATCCAGCAAGACAAATCATTTCAATATTATTTTTTTTTAAGATAGAAAGTAGATTATTTTCACTTAATTTTTTGTTTTTAAAATTTAAAACTTTTTTTTTAATTTTAAATTTTTTAGCATAATTTAAACCCTTTGCCTTAGAATTATTTGAAACAATAAAGTTAATTGATATAGGAGATAATTTAGTTTTAGAAAATTTAACTAAAGATTTTAAATTACTACCTGTCCCTGAAATAAATACAGCTGCTCTAATTCTTTTGATGCCAGTTGATAGAACCATTTAACCTAACTTTGTTTTTACCATTTAAAATTTTTCCAATAACATATGGTTTGTATTCTTTTGAAAAAAATTTACTTATTTTTTTTAAATTTTTACTTTCAACAATAATACAAAAACCAACTCCACAATTAAATGTTTTAAGCATTTCTTCATCAGAAATTCCATTATTTTTAAGCCAATTAAATATTTTAGAAGTTTTAATTTTATCTAAACTTATATGTGCAGAGAGCTTATCTGGTATAATTCTTTTAATATTATCAGACAAACCTCCCCCAGTTATATTTGCACAGCCATTTATTAAGTTGTTGTTTATTAAATTCATTATTTCTTTAACATATATTTTAGTTGGTTTTAGAAGCTCAGATTTTAAAAATATATTTTTTTTAATATTTATTTTTTTTTGCTTTAATAAATATCTTACAAGAGAATACCCATTAGAGTGTAAACCGCTGGAAGGAATTGCAACTATAAAATTATTTTTTTTTATTTTATTTTTATTTAAAATTTTATTTTTTCCAACAACTCCTACAGCAAAACCTGCGATATCAAATTTACCTTTTTCATACGTACCTGGCATTTCAGCAGTTTCTCCACCAACGAGTTCACATTCTGATTGATTGCAGCCTTTGTTAATTCCTTTTATAATTGCTTTAAGTTTTTTAAGATCAATTTTATTTATTGAAATATAATCTAAAAAAAGTAAGGGTTTAGCTCCTTGAACAATTAAATCATTTACACTCATAGCAACTAAGTCAATACCAATTGTATCAAATTTATTTAATGTATTAGCAATTTCAATTTTAGTTCCCACACCATCAGTACAAGCAACGATTCTTGGTTGTTTGATATTACCAGGTATATTTGTGATTGAACCGAACCCTCCTATATTAGAGAACTTTTTTTTGCCTCTTTTTTTTGCTGAAACTGTAGAAATGAAATCAACAAACTTGTCTGCAGCTTTAATATTAACTCCACTTTTTTTATAGGTAAATTTTTTTTTATTCATTAATATGTTTTATGAAATTTATTTCTCTACTTAGTAATTTAAAGCTCTTATATAATTTTTTTTTATTTCTTGCTTTAATAAATATTTTCTTTTCCACAGGAAAAAGTTATGCAAAGACATTTTCTATAAATGATATTGAAATATCAACACCTTTTGAAATAAATTTTGATAAAAATGAAATTATCGATGAAGGATTTGTAGAGGCATTTAATGAACTAATTTTGTCAATTGTCCAAAGTAAAGATCAGGTAAAATTAAAAAATACATCAATTAATCAAATAAAAGGAATGATTGAAACTTTCTCTATTAAAGAGGAAAAGTTTATTGATGAAATTTATTATCTTACACTAAATGTTTCATTTAATAAAAAAAATATATTTGATTTATTAGAATCGAAAAATATTTTTCCATCTCTACCTGTGAAAAAAGATTTTTTATTCATCCCTGTGCTTGTTGATCAAAATAAAAATCAAGTTTTAATGTTTTCTGAGAATAAGTTATTTTACAGTTGGAATTTAAATAATAAAAAATACAATCTTTTAAATTATATTTTACCTACTGAAGATTTAGATGATTTTAGATTGATAAAACAAAATATTAATATTTTGGAAACTTATGACTTCAAAGAAATTATAAATAAATACAATATAAATGACCACATTATAATGATTGTGTTTAAGGATAATAATAAAATAAGAGTATTTAACAAAATTTTTTTTAATCAAAATAAAAATTTAAAAAATTTAAATTATACTGAAGTTAATTTTGAAGATGAAGAACAGTTATTTCAATTTATTGATAATTTAAAATTACTCTATGAAGATTTTTGGAAATCACAAAATCAAATCAATACTTCAGTAAAGTTATCTTTAAATATTTCTATTGATAATTCTAATAATATAAAAATTAATAAATTTGAAAAAATTTTATCTGATATGGATTTGATATATGATTTTTCTATTTACAAGTTAGATAATCAAAACAATTTTTATAAAGTTATTTTTAATGGAACGCCTGATAAGTTTTTAGAAGTTATGAGCGATCAAAATTATGATTTTGAAATTAAAAATAAAATTTGGGTTTTAAATGACAAATCTTAATCAGCAAATACTTAAATTTGATTATGATCAAAATTTTAAAGATCAGGATTTTTATGTTTCAAAAAGCAACGAACACTCTTTTAGCCTTTTAAATAGTTGGCCAAAATGGGATAAAAATTTTATAAACTTAATAGGTGAAAAGTTTTCAGGAAAAAGTCATTTAATAAATATATTTTTAGAAAAGTATAGAGGAATTAAAATTAATGCAGAAGATATTAATAATGACTTTCTTCAACAAATTAAAATATATGAAAATATTATTGTTGAGGATTTAACTGAAAAAATAAATGAAAACTTATTATTTACACTTATAAATATAATAGATCAGGATAATAAGTATTTAATAGTAACCTCAAAAACACCAATAGTTGACTTTAAATTTAAATTAAATGATCTTAATTCAAGATCTGCTAATTTTATTTTATCTCAAATTGAAAAACCTGGTGACGATTTAATTTATGCACTAATATTAAAAAATCTTTCTGATCGTCAAATATCAATAGACCAAAAACTTATTGAATTTATAATTAAGAGAATTGATAGAACTTATGGCAAAATTTCTGATTTCATATATAAAATCGACGAAATTAGTTTAAAAAGAAAGAAACCAATCGATTTTAAAATTATAAAAGAAGCATTAGAGGTCTAATTGAATAAATACAGAACACATAAGTGTAATGAATTAAGAAAAGAGCATGTAGATAAAAAAATTTCTCTTGCAGGCTGGATAAATAAAAAAAGAGACCATGGGAACTTATTGTTTATTGATATAAGAGATAATTACGGAATTACCCAATGTATAATTGATAAAGATAATAAATATTTTTCAGATTTAGAAAAAATGCAATTAGAGACAGTAATTAAAGTTGAGGGGAAAGTTGTCAATAGATCTAAAGAAACAATTAATTCTGAAATTGATACAGGTGAAATAGAGGTTGTTATTGAGAAGCATGAAGTTTTAGGCACTTGTAAAGAGCTACCTATGCCCATCTTTAGTGATCAAGAGTATGCTGAAGAAATAAGATTGAAATATAGATTTTTAGATTTAAGAAGAAAAAAAATTCATGAAAATATTATTTTAAGATCTAAAGTTATTTCATATATTCGAAATGAAATGACTAAATTAGGTTTTTTAGAATTTCAAACACCAATTTTAACCTCATCCAGTCCAGAGGGTGCTAGAGATTTCCTAGTACCTAGTCGTTTAAATCCAGGAAAATTTTATGCATTACCTCAAGCTCCTCAGCAATTTAAACAATTAATAATGGTTTCGGGCTTCGATAGATACTTTCAAATTGCACCTTGTTTCAGAGATGAAGATGCAAGGGCAGACAGAAGTCCTGGGGAGTTTTATCAGTTAGATTTAGAAATGTCATTTGTTGAACAAGAGGATGTATTTAATGTTGTTGAAAAGTTAATGGTTAATACGTTTAAAAATTTTTCTAAAAAAAAAATGATGTTTGATAAATTTCCAAAAATTTCATACATGGAAGCAATGCTTAAATATGGTACTGATAAACCAGATTTAAGAAATCCACTTATTATAAATGATATTACTGAAATATTTACTAGAGAAGATGTTTCATTTGAAATATTTAAAAAATTAGTAAAATCTGGATCTAAAGTAAGATGTATTATTACAAGAAATACGAAAGATAAGCCAAGAAGTTTTTTTGATAATATTGATAAATGGGCAAAAGAAGAAGGAGCTTCTGGTTTAGCTTATTTTACTTTTGAAAAAGATAAAGAAATTTCAGCAAAAGGACCTATAGGAAAATTCTTTTCTCAAGATGCATTGGCTGAAATTATGAAAAAAACAAACTGTAAAATAGGGGATAGTATTTTCATGGCTTGTGGAAAACAAGACGAACTGGAAAAAATTACCGCACTAGCAAGAGATAAAATTGCAAAAGATCTAGATTTAATTGATGAAAATGTTTTCGCATTTTGCTGGGTCGTAGACTATCCAATGTTTGAAAAAGATGAAACAACAAACAAGATTAAATTTAGTCATAATCCATTTTCAATGCCACAAGGTGATTTAAGTGAAAAAGATTTTGAAAACCCATTAGATATACTTGCTTATCAATACGACATAGTTTGTAATGGTATAGAATTATCTTCAGGAGCTATTAGAAATCATAAACCAGAACTTATGTATAAACTTTTCTCGATTGCAGGATATGATAAAAATCAAGTAGACGAAAAATTTAGTGGCATGATAAATGCACTTAGTTACGGCGCACCGCCACACGGAGGAATAGCACCTGGTATTGATAGAATCGTAATGTTACTAGCTGATGAGAAAAATATTAGAGAAGTTACTATGTTTCCGATGAACCAAAACGCGCAAGATTTAATGATGAATGCACCATCTGAGGTTAATCCAGATCAATTGAAAGAATTAAATTTAGCTTTAAAAACTAAAAAATAACTTATTTTTTACCTTTTAAACTTATTTTTACATCTGAAAGATCAACTAGATTTTTTTTATAATTATTCCTTACGAAACCTTTACTAGTAATATCTTTTACAATTTTCAATAATTGACTTTGATCTTCAGAGCTTTGATCTTCTGCACTGATTGTATCATTTCCTCCAATAGCTGGAGTATGGGCTAGATCTTCTCTATTTTGATATGAAATTGCTAACTCTCTGAAAATATAATCCAAAATTGATGTAGCGCTTAAAATTCTATCATTACCATAGACTTTGCCAGAGGGTTCAAATTTTGTACCTACAAATGCACTTATAAACTCATCTAAAGGAACACCATATTGAAGGCCTAGAGAAACAGCAATTGCAAAATTATTCATTAATGCTTTAACAAGCTCACCTTCTTTACTAGTATCAATAAATATTTCTCCAATTTTTCCATCTTCATATTCTCCAGTATGTAGGTAAACTTTGTGGTCACCAATAGTAGCTTTTTGAATATATCCTTTTCTTCTATCAGGCATGCTAAATCTTTTACCTGACTTCTCGTTAGCTGTGTTTATAGTTTTTATTACACTTTCTTTATTTATTGGGTTTTTTGTATCGGTTTCAGTAACTACTTCTACTTTGTTGTTTTCAAGGACTTTATTGTTTTTAGGGTCTAGATTTTTTGTTTTTCTGTTATCAAGTTTTACGTCTAAAACCTCAAATTTACCATCATCTCTTTTTTCTAAATTTTTTAGTTCTATCTCGTTTATATCATCTAAATAATGATTTACTTTGAAGGTACAGGTATAATAAGTTTCAACTAAATACTTTGCCATTTGACCTCAATTTAAATTTTAATTTGAATAATGAATCAATTAATTTATATACATATTCATATTTTAGTCTAATTTAAATTTTACAATTTTTAATTGAATAAATAGAAAAATATTATGTTGACACTCTTAAGAAAAATTTTCACATGGTGGAATCAAGATACATTTGGAACAAGACTAAAAACAATTTTTTTTGGAAAACTAGTTGGTACTGATAAGTTAGGCAATAAATACTATGAGAGTAAAAAAGGAAAAAGATGGGTAATCTATTCAAACACAATTGACGCATCAAAAATTCCTGTTGAATGGTATTCTTGGATACATTTTACACCAAATAAAATTGAGAAAAAACATACTTTAGAAAAATACGAATGGCAAAAACCACACCAAGAAAATTTAACTGGAACAGACTCAGCATATTATCCAAATAAAAATCAAGATGGTGTTAAAAAGAAATACTCAAGTTGGAAAGAATAATTTTAAATTAATCTATATAGTTTTTTTATTTTATTTTTGTTTAGTTTTTAACTCAAACGCAAAAAGTAATTTAGAGGGAACTTTTACTGATATAAAAATTTTAGATAAAATAAGTTCTAAAAATACTTTGCTTAAACTTAATAATGGAGAATTAATAAAGTTTAAAGATTTATCAATTAAAAGTCTGAAATGTAAAAATTCGGAATTTGATGATAATCCAGAAATAACTGCTTATATTCAAGTTCGAGATTTGACTAATAAAAATAATGATGAAGTTTTTGTTTTTAATGGTTGGATGTTTTCATCAAGTCCATCAATTACACCTTTTGATCATCCTGTTTATGATCTTTGGCTTGTAAACTGTTATTAAACAATTGAATCTTTATCTAGCCAACTAACGTTAAAATCTGAATTGATAAATTTTTTGTGGTTTAGTAATTTTTTATGTAGAGGTATTGTTGTAGTTATTCCTTCAATAACAAATTCATCTAAAGATCTATTCATTCTTTGAATTGCTTCTGTTCTGTTTCTTCCATGACAAATTAACTTACAAATCATACTGTCGTAATAGGGTGTTACTTTATATCCTTGAAATATTGCGCCATCTACTCTGGTTCTAAAACCGGATGGTTGATGACACATAGTAATAACTCCAGGCGAAGGCTGAAAGTTTTTGCTAGCATCCTCAGCATTTATTCTACATTCAATTGCATGCCCTCTAGGATTTATATCGCTTTGTTTTAAAGCTGTTTCTCCTGAAAAAGCAATCCAAATTTGCTCTTTAATTATATCAACTCCTGTAACCATCTCAGTTACAGGATGTTCAACTTGAACTCTTGTATTCATTTCAAGGAAATAAAATTTTCCATCTTCATATATAAACTCAACAGTCCCAGCTCCCATATAACCTATTTTACCTACCATTTTTACTGTTCTTTCAAATAAATCTTTTCTTATTTCATTATTTAAAACTGGACTTGGTGTTTCTTCTATCATTTTTTGATGCCTTCTTTGAACTGAACAATCTCTTTCATGAAGGTGAACTGCTCTATTTTTTCCAGCTAATATTTGAACCTCAATATGTCTTGGATTTTGAAAAAATTTTTCAATATAAACTTCGTCATTACCAAAGTATTTTTGTGCTTCTGATTTTGCAGTTGAAAATAACGTTTCAAATTCTTCTTCCCTATAAACTATTTTCATACCTTTACCTCCACCTCCACCTGAGGCTTTAATTAAAACAGGAAAACCAATTTTTTTACAAAGTTCTTTTGCTTCAGAAACATCTTTTACACCTCCTTCAGACCCCTCAATAACGGGTAATCCATTTTCTTTAGCTATTCTTTTTGCTTGGATTTTATCACCCATCATTTCAATATGTTTTGATGAGGCTCCAATAAAATTAATTTTGTTCTCTTCTAAAATTCTTGCAAAATTTGCATTTTCAGAAAGAAAACCATAGCCAGGATGAACAGCATCAGCATTTGTAAGTTCTATTGCTGACATTAATGCAGGAATATTTAAGTAACTGTTTGCTGGTTGATGAGAACCAATACATACACTTTCATCAGCCATTCTAACATGCATGCTTTCTCTATCTACATCAGAATGAACAGCGACGGTAGGAATTCCCCATTCTTTACATGCTCTAATAATTCTAACTGCAATTTCCCCACGGTTTGCAATTAAAATTTTTTTAAACATTATTTATTCTAGGATAATAATAGTTTGACCAAATTCTACAGGTTGGCCATCTTCAACACAAATTTCTTTTACTACACCATCTGATGTTGAAGGAACATGATTCATGGTTTTCATTGCCTCAACAATCATTATTGTGTCACCTTTTTTAATTTTTTTTCCAACCTCAACAAATTTTTTAGCACCTGGTTCTGGAGCATGATAGGCAGTCCCAATTATAGGTGAAGTAATTTCAGTTCCTGATTTGATATTTTGAGTTTGAGTAGGTGCTGAACTTGATACAGGTGATGAGGACGAAATAACTTGAGGTTGATTACTTATTGAAACATTATTTTTTGATACTTTAATTTTTGTATCCTTTTCAGTTATCTCTATTTCAGTAAGATTAAATTCTTTTAAATAATCACTTAATTCTTTAATTATTTTTTTGTCTATTTTCATTATGTAAAGTCTTTTGTAATGAAATTATGGCTAAAATATATCCTTCAGCACCTAATCCAAAAATTCCTCCAGTTACTACACCACTTATAAGTGATTTATGTCTAAATTCCTCTCTTTTATAAATATTAGATAAATGTAGCTCAATTATTGGTTTTTTAAATAAATCTAGAGCATCTCTTATGGCTACAGAGGTATGAGTAAACGCAGCAGCATTTATAATCATACCATCAAATTTTTTCCTAGCATCTTGAATAATATTAACAAGCTCTCCTTCAACATTAGATTGAACAAATTCAACATCAAGACCAATTTCTTCTGCTTTTTTAGAACAATTCTCTTTAAGTTGGTCAAACTCAATTGATCCATATTGTGATTGTTCTCTTTCTCCTAATAGATTAAGATTTGGACCATTAATAATAATTATTTTATTATTCATTCAGCACTTATATACGATGAAAAAAATAAAAAAAATAAAAATTAAAATAAATGGTAAAATCAAATTTATAACTCAAGATTCTAACTTATCGCTAGTATTAAAAAATCTAAAAATACCACTAAATAAAGTAGCAATTGAGCTTAATGAGGAAATAATAGATAAAAAAAAAATTAATAAAATAAAATTAAATAAAAATGATAAGATTGAAATAGTTCATTTTATTGGAGGTGGTTAATTTGAAAAAAGATGATCTAATTATTGCGAATAAAAAATTTAATTCCAGATTAATTGTTGGAACAGGAAAATATAAAAGCATGTCTGAATGTGCAAAAGCAATTAAACTGTCTGGGGCAGAAATCGTAACAGTTGCTGTAAGAAGGGTCAATATTTCAGATAAAAATAAGCCTTTGCTTATGGATTATATTGATCCAAAAAAGATTACATATTTACCCAATACCGCTGGATGCTTTAATTCAAAAGAAGCTTTGAGGACTTTAAGATTAGCAAGAGAAATAGGTGGTTGGAAGTTAGTTAAATTAGAAGTTTTAGGAGATAAAAAGAATTTATTTCCAGACATGATTGAAACTTTAAAATCTACAGAAGTTCTCGCTAAAGAAGGTTTTAAGGTTATGGTTTATTGTAATGATGATCCTTTAATGGCTAAGCGTTTAGAGAATTCAGGTGCTGACGCTATTATGCCACTAGCTGCACCAATTGGATCAGGATTAGGCATACAAAACAAAATTAATATTCAAATAATTAGAAAACAAACCAAACTTCCATTAATTATTGATGCTGGTTTAGGTCAAGCTTCAGACGCTACAATTGCAATGGAATTAGGATGTGATGGAGTGCTTGTTAACACAGCTATAGCAAAAGCAAAAAAACCATTTGAAATGGCTTTAGCTTTTAAAAATGCCGTTATTGCGGGAAGACAATCTTACAAATCTGGAAGAATAGATAAAATTTTAATGGGCAATCCATCCTCACCATCAAAAGGAATTATTTAGTCTTTTTATAATATTTTTTTTTCTTATAAGTTTTTTTGTTAATTTTTTTATGCTCTTTTTTTTCTAAAATTTTATTTTCCTTATTTTGGATTTCTAAATTTTTTAATTTTTCGTAATATTCTACTAATTCAATTGTTTTCTTTGATTTATTTTTAATATCTATAATGTATTCAGGTATAATTAAAGAATTATCGCTAATAATATCTATTTTCATTTTATTTTTTTTCTCAAAATAAGTTAAGTCATTAACAAAATTTTCTTTAAGGAAATCTGAAATTTTTTCACAAACTTTTAATTCAACAAATTTAGCTTTGTTAATTACAGCTTTTAACTCGACAATTTTTAAAAGTTTTTGAGCAAAAGACTCGTCGGTTAGTGTAACTTTCCATTTTATTGCGCTTTCCCTCAGTCTTTGTCTTGACATCTCCAGAAGACCAAAATTACTTATTCTTCCAATTTGAATTCTGGCTCTATCTGATCTGCATTTTTCTTTTAGTTTTCTTTCAACCAATCTTCTATTTCCGTAACTCAACATATCGATAAAATCTATAATTATTAAACCAGACAAATCTCTTATTTTTATTTGTCTCGCGATTTCCTCTGCAGCTTCAACATTTGTATCTAAAGCAGTGCTTTCAACATTTTTTCCCTTAATTGAACTTCCAGAATTTATATCAATAGAAACCAAAGCCTCTGTTGGGTTAATAACCAGATATCCTCCTGATTTAAGTTTAATTTCGGATTCAAATATTTGATTTAATTTTTGTTCAATATTTTCTTGAATAAACAGTGGAATTTTTCCTCTATATTTTTTTACTTTTTTCACACTTGGTGGCATCATAGTTTTCATGAACGATTGAGCTTTTTTATAACCCTCGTTACCTTCTACAATTATATTTTGGGTATTTTCGTCAAACATATCTCTTAAAGTTCTTTTAATTATTTCACTTTCTTGATGAATTAAAGAAGGAGCAATAGAGTTTATTGCATTTTCTTTTATTTGACTCCAAGTATTGATCAAAGTTGTTAAATCACTATTTATTTCATTTTTTGTTTTATTGCTTCCAGCAGTTCTTACAATTAATCCCATCTCTTTAGGTATTTCAATTTCATTTAAAATTGTTCTTATTTTTTTTCTATCAGCAGGATTAAATATTTTTCTTGATATACCTCCTCCTTTAGGTGTGTTTGGCATTAATACTATGTATTTACCAGCAATAGAAATAAAAGTGCTTAATGCAGCACCTTTTTGACCTCTTTCATCTTTAATAACTTGTACAAGAATTACTTGATTAGGTTTAATTACTTCCTGAATTTTGTATCTTTTAAATTTAAATCTAAGTTCTTTCTTTTTTTCTTTTTCTTCACCTGGATTTTCTGTTTCAGTAACATTTTCTTTATTATTTGAATCTTCTTCTATTTGT